>JBDLQQ010000427.1:0-9872 GCA_039800465.1 Verrucomicrobiota bacterium | reverse complement strand
CGGTCGTCGTGGGCCAGCACGCGGATCTGCAGGGTCTTGGGGTCGATGCGGAGCACGTTGTGTCCGGTGTAGTCGGCCACGTACATCGTGCCGGCGGGGTCGAAGCGGATCCCGTTGCCCCAGCTTCCCTCGGGCAGGGCGACGAACAGGTCCGCGGTGCCATCGGGCTTCACCCGGCCGATGTGCCGGGCATCGCGGAAGCTGACGCAGTACACGGTGCCTTCGTGATCGCAGGCGGGTCCCTCGATCCCCTGGGTGAAGTCGCCGGAGGTGAGCGGGGTCGCCACGAACAACGTCTCCTTGGCGAGACCAGGACTGGCGATGGCGAGGACCACCGCGAGGAGGGTCCGCTGGAGCGGAAGGGTGGGGAGAGTCATCACCGCGAACGGTAGGGATCCGCAGGCGTGCGACGATCCCAAAACCGCAGGGCTGGAGTCCGATCGATCCGGTCGGGGTTCGGACGGGGGCCGATGACCGGACGGGCGCCTGATGGTACCGGACCGCTCTGGGTCCCAGCGCGACGCCGTCCGTGCCGCTCCCTCTGCGGGGGGCCCTCTCTCCGGGGTGGCTCAGTCCTTGCCGATGCGATAGAGGGCCGACTTGGAGCGCAGGATGAGGGAATTGCCGGAGAGGGCGGGGGAGGCCATGAACCCGTCCCCGAGCTGGTTCTCGGCCAGCTTCTGGAAGGTCCTTCCCGCCGCGAGGACCGTCACCTTGCCCTCCTCGCTGCAGACGTAGATCCGACCCGGTCCCGCCACCGGAGAGGCGGAGTAGTTGCCCCCAACGCGTTCGTTCCAGAGCATCTTCCCGGTCTGGGCCTCCCAGCAGGTGGCCACCCCGTTGTCGTCGATCGCGAACAGGAGGTCGTCGAGGAGCAGGAGCGACGGCTTCTTGGGCACGCCCCGCTTCGAGCGCCAGACGATCTGCACGGGGGAGTCGGCGGGAACGTCGGCGTTGGCGTCGATCACGCCCCCCGCCTTGCCGGGGCGGATCGCGAGGACCTGTCCCTGGGACCAGCCGGTGGGGATGAAGACGAGGCCGAATCCCAACGCGGGACGCGTCCCGGCGGAATGGCTGGTGCGTTCCTCGACCCGCCAGAGCTCGCGTCCGCTCACCGGATCGTATCCGTACATGGCCTTGGCCCCCTGGCTCAGGAGCTGTGGGATGCCGTCGAGCCGGGCGAGCCGACAGGTTCCGTAGGCCTTCCTCCAGTCGCCGTCACTGTCGGGTTTGCCGTCCGGTCCGAGGTCCTTGTAGTCGATCCCGCGTGGCGTCTCCCACAGCGTCCGTCCGGTCTTCTTGTCGAGTGCCACCAGATACTGGTGGTCGCTGCCGTCGAAGTTCAGGTACAGCCGGTCGCCATCGAGGATCGGTGACGATCCGGCGCCGCGGAAGTGGTTGCAGACGAAGTCGGTCCGCTCCCAGAGGGTCTTGCCGGTCCGGGTGTCCAGGCAGGCGGTCCCCGGGGAACCGAACGTCACGTAGACGCGTCCGGACTCGATCGCCGGGGTGGGGGAGGCGTAGGTGTTGAACTTGTGGGCGAACTGGGGCTTCTCGACCCGGAACAGGATCCGATCGTGCAGGACCCTGCCGGATTGCCGGTCGACCGCGACGGCTGAGAGTTCCCGTCCATCCTCGGTGGCGGTGGTCACCCACACCTGATCCTTCCAGACGACGGGAGACGACCAGGCCCTGCCGTGGATGGGGGTCCTCCAGGCGACACCGTTGGTCTCGTTGAAGGTGAGGGGGAGGCGCTTCGAATCGGAGCGTCCGGAGCCGTCGGGTCCACAGAACTCCGGCCAGTTCCGGGTGTCGGCAAGGGGGGACGCCGCGAGCAGCGACACGAGCAGGAGGCGCGTTCCAATCCGGGAGAGCATGGGCGGAGCTTAGGGGGCGCGTGACCGGTCGGGCAATCGTGGGGTGGAGGGAGCGGGTCTCGGCCCGGCATTCCTCGCTTCGAGGAAGGCCGGCTTGCCGGAGGCAGGAAGCGCCCGTAGCGTGCCGATACGATGATCCTCCGACGTCTCCGAGTCCTCCTGGCGGCCGCTGCAGGGATGTCCCCGCTGCTCGTCGTGGGCGATCTGGTGCAGCTCAAGGACCAGGCGTCGCTCTCGGGTCGGATCGTCGCGGAGAAGAAGGAGGCCGTGTTCCTCGACGTCGGCTACACCGTCCTGAGCATCCCCAGGTCCCAGATCCTGAAGGTGGTCCGTGGGCAGGAGGCCACCGTCCCGTCCGCCAAGGAGGCCCCGCGTGGGGCTGAGTTTCCCAAGGAGGTTGGTCTCGACGTGGGACGCGACCCCTCGCTGTTCAGGCAGGCCACCGGCGTCGAGCCCGAGGCGGCGGTCCGCGACTGGGTCTCCAAGCTGGGCGAAGCGGTGGTCCAGGTGCGGACCCCCGGTGGACTCGGGTCCGGATTCTTCATCCATGAGGACGGCTTCCTCATCACCAACTTCCACGTGATCGAGGGGGAGACCCGGATCTCCATCGAGGTCTACCACCAGAACGAGGGCCAGCTCGAGCGGCGCAGCTACCGGGAGGTCCGCATCCTTGCGATGAACAAGTTCGGGGATCTCGCGCTGCTGAAGATCGACGACAAGGGGGCTCCGAAGTTCAAGGTGGTGCCGCTCGGGGACTCGGATGTCGTCTCCCAGGGGGACCGGGTCTTCGCCATCGGGAGTCCGCAGGGGTTGGAGCGGACCGTGACCGAGGGGATCGTCAGCACCACGGCCCGCCCGGTGGGGGGGGAGCTGTACCTGCAGACCACGACCCAGATCAATCCGGGCAACTCCGGGGGACCGCTGTTCAACCTCCGGGGTGCCGTGGTCGGGGTGACCAACATGAAGCTCACCTTCGGCGAGGGCCTGGGCTTCGCCATCCCGGTCGAACGGCTCCGGTACTTCCTCAAGCACCGGGACGCCTACGCGTACGACAACGACAACCCGAGCAGTCCCTTCCGCTACCTGCCACCGCCGACTCGCCGAGTGGAGGAGTCCACCCCGCCTGCCCGCTGAACTCGGGGGCATGTCTGGATTGCAGAGGGTGGGATGGCTGGGGTCCGGGACCGGTTCAGGCGATCCGGATCGAGCCGATGGAGTAGGTCACCGCCTGCCCGAGGATCCCCACGCGGCCTCCCCGGTCCTCGCAACGCAGCTCCCCACCGCGGCGTGACACCTGTCGCGCCACCAGATCCCGACGGTCGAGGCGGGCCGCCCAGTAGGGGATCAGGGTGCAGTGGGCCGATCCAGTGACGGGGTCCTCTGGGATGCCTGCCCGGGGTGCGAAGAAACGCGAGACGAAGTCGCACCTGTCGCCGGGTGCCGTCGCGATGATCCCGAGCGCCTCGACCCGCGCCAGCGCGGTGAAGTCCGGGGTCAACCCCCGGACCTCCGCCTCGGTCTCGAACACCGCGAGGTAGTCGCGGGACCGAGCCACCCGACTGGGAGCCCGTCCGAGCCCCGTCTCCAGGTCGGCAGGCATCTCGCAGTCCTCCGCGGGGCGGCTCGGGAAGTCGAGGCGGATCCAGTCGTCGTGTCGTGTGACGGACAGGGTCCCCGACCGGGTCTCGAACCGGAGGATCTCTCCCCCGGATCCTTCCTGCGTGTACAGCACGTGGGCCGCGGCGAGCGTGGCATGCCCGCAGAGGTCGACCTCCACCTCCGGCGTGAACCACCGCAACGAATGGCAGCCGGCGCCGCGGACGACGAAGGCGGTCTCGGACAGGTTGTTCTCGGCCGCGATGGACCGGAGGACCGGGTCGGGCAGCCACTGTTCGAGGAGGCAGACGGCGGCTGGGTTCCCCGTGAAGATCCGGTCTGCGAAGGCATCCACGACATACATGGGCACCCGGGCGGGCGCTGTGGGCGCCGGGCTTTCCGATCCGGTGATCCCGCCCGCCGGTCCGGCGGATCGATCCCGGGAACCGTGGGAGGGCAGGGGACCGGACATGAGGTTCGGGATCTTTGGGGAGCCAGACCGATTGGGTCCGGAAATCCGGTGCCATTCAGGCGGCCGGGGAGGGGAGCTGGTGCATCCGTGAGGAGTCGAACCTCAAACCTGCTGATCCGTAGTCAGCTGCTCTATCCAATTGAGCTACGGATGCACGAAGCGGGGCGAGGCTAGGAACCGACCCCGGGTGGATCAAGCTTTTCTCCGGATTTCGCGAAGCACGGTGCAGGACCGTCGGACGGAACCCGGGGCCCGGGTTGTCCCGTCGGGGCCTCAATCCTGTGCGCCGACCCGGTGTTTCCAGCGTTTCAGTGCGGCCTCGAGGTCCTCGAGGAGCACCGGCTTGCTCAGGTAGTCGTCGATGCCGGCGGCGAAATACCGTTCCCGGTCGGCCGGGAGCGAGCTGGCCGTCATCGCGATGATGTAGGCACGCTCCCCCGCCTCCTCCGCCTCGCGGGCCCGGGACTGTTCCCGGCGACGGATCTCCATCGTGGTCTCACACCCTCCCATCTCGGGCATGCGCCCATCGATGAAGACGAGTGGATAGGGCCGTCGGTTCATCGCCTCGAGGACCTCGCGCCCGTTCGATGCGATGTCCACCTGATAGCCCAGCCTCTCGAACTGGGCCTTGGCGAGACGCTGGTTGATCGGACTGTCCTCGCCCAGGAGGATGACTGGTGCCGCCGCAGGGTTCTGGGAACCGGGGGTCCCACGGTTCGGGCGGCCGGTCGTGACGCGCAGCAGGTCCTGTCGGAGCAGCCATTGCTGGCAGAGGAACTCGACGAGGTCCCAGGCCCGGGCCGGGGAATAGCCGGGATCCAGCACCGAGACGCGGTCGGTCTCGACCAGATGGCGGAGGATCTCCGGGGGGACGGGGGCCGTGCCCTCCCGCTGGAAGATGATCTGGAGCTCGGGATCGGCGGCCCGCAGGCGTCGGATCGTCTCGATGCTCTCGGCGCCGATGTCCCAGGCGTGGAAGAGCACCAGGGCGTAGGGAGCCGCTTCCGTCAGGGCCTGGCGGACCATCACCTCGCCGTCGAGCCGCTGATGGGCCACGTCCATGCGGAAGGCGAGCTTCCGTGCCGGAGGGGTTGGGCCGGAGGAGGGGGGCAGGGGATCACCGGGCCCGCGCGTGGCGGGTGGGGAGATCGGATCCCCTCCGGGGAGGCCGAAGGGGTTGTGTTCCACGAGCAGGATCCGGCAGGTCTGCCGACGGGTTTCCTGGGGAGTCATGGGCATCCTTTCGCGGACGAATCCGGTGTGAGGACGGCTCCTCGAGGGACCGATGGACCTCGTGTCCGCCGGCTCTGTGCCGGGGATGCGACGGGGCAGGGCCTCCGTGAGCCGGATTCGATCTCGTTCACCCCACGAGTCTTCCATCCCACCCCGGTTCGGCCCATCGGGCCCGGGACGGGTTCCGACTACTGGTTTGCTCCCGGGACCCCTGGGGCGTTTCCTGTTTGGAACCGGGGATTCGGGCCGGTGAGGGGTCGGGGGAATCCCTAGCCGACTGGGGAGAATGCCTAGGCGTAGGAGGGAATCGGCCTAGCCCGGACGAGCCCTGTTTCCAATTCTGAGAACTGAGAGCGGGCGGGCAGGATCTTGCCCCCTTGGGATGCCGGCGATCGAGTCGGCCGCCCTTGGGAACCCACCGATATGAAGGTCCAAGCAACTCGACGGTTTCGCGCTCTTGAGAGAGCCGCCGCCCTTTCCGTTCTGATCCTGATGGCTGGCAGGGCCGGGGTGGACACGCCCCGGTTCCCGGCGCTGAGCCTTGGGGCGATCACCCGGGGCGAGGAGGCGGTTCTCGCCCTGGGCGACCATCTCCCCCTGGTTGCACAGGCCTATGGTCTCACGGCAGAGCAGCTGGCCCTCCATCTCCGCGCAGATGCCTCCCTGGCTGTCGACCCTGAGGGTCGCCTCCTGTTCCTCGATCCGGTGACGCCGGGTCTGGACACCCCGCTTTCCCCCCATATCCCGTCCCCTCCGGTGCGGCGGGTGACCGATGCGGAGGCTGGGCTTCCGGGAACCGACATCCCCTCACCTCCGGTCCGCGGGGGCGCGAACCCGAACACGGACATCCCGTCTCCGCCAGTCCGTGGGGTGACGGCACCTGGGACAGACATTCCTTCTCCTCCGGTGCGTCGGGTGACTGATGGGGAGGCTGGGCTTCCGGGAACCGACATCCCCTCGCCTCCGGTCCGTGGGGGTGTGAACCCGAACACGGACATCCCGTCGCCGCCCATCCGCGGGGTGACGCCCCCCGGGACGGACATCCCGTCGCCTCCGGTGCGGCGGGTGACCGATGGGGAGGCTGGGCTTCCGGGAACCGATATCCCCTCGCCTCCGGTCCGTGGGGGCGCGAACCCGAACACAGACATCCCGTCGCCGCCGATCCGTGGGGGCGTGAACCCTGGGACCGACATCCCCTCACCCCCAATCCGCGGGGGTGTGAACCCGAACACGGACATCCCGTCTCCGCCCATCCGTGGGGTTGCGAGCCCCGGGACGGACATCCCCTCTCCCCCCGTGCGTCGGGTGACCGATTCGGAGACGGTGGTTCCGGGCACGGACATCCCGTCACCTCCGATCCGTGGGGGCGTGACTCTGAACACGGACATTCCATCCCCACCGATCCGTGGTGTTTCAAATCCTTCGACGGACATCCCCTCGCCGCCCGTGCGGACTGGGGTGGGTCCCAGCATTGACATTCCCTCACCCCCGATCCGGCCCCTGACCGGCGTGGGTGGCACCACGGTCCTCGACGGATCCGGTTCCCCGGGAGCCGATCTCGCCATCCAGGGTGAGACCGTGGAACTCCACAGCAGTCTGGGGGCTTCGAGGGTCATCCAGCTCGATTTCAACGGGGCTTCGGTCTCCGGCACGGTCTGGAATGAGGCCTGGCTCCAGGGGCAGTCCTTCGTGGCGCCCGCCTTCGACCGTGACGGGACCCCGCGGAGTCTGAATGCCGCCGAACGGGCCCAGATCGTGGAGATCTGGAAGCGGGTCTCGGAGGATTTCGCTCCCTTCGATGTCGATGTGACCACTGCGGAGGATGCGGGGGCGATTTCATCGGGACGTGGCATCCGGGTTCTGGTCACCCCCATGGCGCAGCTCTTCTCCGGCTACTCGGGGATCTCGTACGTCGGATCCTTCGGATCGTCGGGCCATCGCTGGAACACCGTGATGGTGTTTCCCGATGCGATCGGGCTCGACCAGACCAAGGCCATCGCCGAGGCGATCTCCCATCAGGTCGGTCATTCGCTGGGCCTGTTCCATCACGGCCTGCTGGGGGGAAGTCCGGTGTTTGCCGGCATCGGTTCCGGGGATGCCAGCTGGGCTCCCATCATGGGCGATGCCTCGGTCCGATCCCTGTCGCGCTGGAGTCGTGGGGACTACGCCGGTTCGGACAATGCCCAGGACGACATCGCCGTCATCCAGTCGGGCGGGTTGCCGTTGCGGGAGGACGACCATGGGGACTCCGTCGACGCGGCGAGCCACCTGCCGTTGGGAGCCCGTTGGACCGTTGGTGGCCTGGTGGGCCGAGTCGATGACCGCGATGTCTTCGCCTTCGAGTCGGGGCAGGGTGTCGTGAGCCTCCAGGTGTCACCCGAGGAGGTCGGTGCGAATCTCGACGTGGAGGCCCGGCTTCTGGACTCCAGTGGGGTCACTGTCGCCGAGTCCGCCCCCGTGGACACCCTGGGCAGCCGGTTCGACCTCGTGGTTCCGGCCGGCCGGTATTTCCTGGTCGTGACGGGGAATGGCTATGGATCCCTCGGGAGGTACACCGTATCCGGGGTTGTCCCCGAGCCGGTCCGTCATGTCCCGCCGGTCTCGGTGATCGGGCCGACGCCGGCCATCGTCGAGGCCTTCGTCCCGGTGGTCTTCGATGGAAGCCTGTCCTTCGACCTGGACGACACGATCGCCAGCTACGTCTGGGATTTCGGTGATGGGACCCGGACGGAGGGTGTGACCGTGACCCATGCCTTCCAGGTGCCGGGTTCCTATGGCGTGACCCTGACGGTCACGGATGAGTCCGGGTTGTCGCATTCGAGCGCGTTCGGCTTGCGCATCACCCCGCCGAACCTGGCGCCGCAGGCCGTGATCTCGAGTGACGCGACTTCGGGTCATGCCCCGTTGGCGGTGGTCTTCGATGGTTCCCGGTCGGTCGACCCGGACGGGTCCGTGGTCGCCCATCGCTGGGATTTCGGGGATGGGCAGGTGGTGGAGGGGTCCCTGGTGCGTCGGGAGTTCACCCGGCCTGGAGTGCATCGTGTGACCCTCACGGTCGTCGACAACCAGGGGGCTGAATCCTCGGTCACGACCTCGATCACCGTCTCGCAGCGGGAGATCTTTGTCGGGTCGATCACGGTCCGGACGGTCGCCAGCGGTCTCTCGCGGACGGCCCATGCGGTGGTCCGCATCACCATGCCGGATGGTTCCCCGGTCGCGGGCGCGACCGTCACGGGCAGCTGGATGGGAGCCGTGGCCCAGAGCCGGGGGGTCAAGACCGACGCCAACGGCGTGGTCGAGATCGCCTCACCTCGCGTGACCCGGTCGACGAAGATGACCTTCACGGTGACCGGGGTCGCCCTCGAGAACGCCCGGTACACGCCGGCGCTCAACCGGGCCTCCTCCCTCACGGTGGTGGTGGGGCCCTAAGGACCGTGGTGGGTGACCCGCAGCGCCCCGACGGGTTCGGGGAGGTTAGGATGGAAGGCCCGCGTGGGGCGTCCCATGCCGGGCAACCGTCCAGGAGTCCCGGGGATGCCGACGCCGGAGCGTGCGGTGCTGCCGGGACTCCTGGGACGTCCCCCGGTGGCTCCACCCCCGGCAAGCGCATCCTGCTGGTCGAGGACAACCCTTCGGACGTTGCGCTCTTCCTCCGGGCATTCGGTCGCGGACGGGTGCCGCATGCCGTGGTCGTGGCGGCGGATGGGCAGGAGGCGCTCGACCGCCTCCATGGCCCCGAGACCGGGCCCGTCTCCGATCCCTCCGAGTTCCCGGACCTGATCCTCCTCGATCTGAAGCTTCCGAAGGTCGATGGGCTCGAGGTCCTGCGTCGGGTGCGGCAGAACCCGAGGACCCGGCGGATCCCGGTCGTCATCCTGAGCTCCTCCACGGAGTATGCGGATCTTTCGGCTGGCTATGATCTGGGGGCCAATGGCTACATTCGCAAGCCGGTCAGTTTCGACCAGTTCCTCTCCGCGGTGGAGTGTCTGGGGCATTACTGGCTCGGTCTGAACGAGTCTCCACCACGCGCCGTGTAGCCGATGCATCTTCGCGTCCTGGTCGTCGAGGATTCCGAGAACGACACCCACCTGGTGGTCCGGAGCCTGCGGCGGGCTGGATATGAGGTGGACTGGCGGCGGGTCGAGACGGCCCCGGAGCTCAAGGCGGCCCTCGACTCGAGTCCGTGGGATCTGGTGATCTCGGATTTCAACCTCCCGCAGTTCAGCGCCAGTGGCGCGTTGTCGGTCTTCCAGGATTCCCGCCTCGACGTCCCGTTCATCCTGGTCTCGGGGACGATCGGCGAGGACAACGCGGTGGCCCTCATGAAGGCGGGGGCCCACGACTACGTCCGGAAGGACGATCTCGGGCGCCTGCCGACGGTGGTCCAGCGGGAGTTGACCGAGGCGCGTCTCCGGAGCCAGGCGGTCGAGGCCCAGGCGATCAACCAGGAGATCCTCAGCGCCCTGCCCTCCCACATCGCGCTGCTCGACCGCGATGGTGTGGTCGTGGCCACGAACGATGCCTGGGACCGCTTCGCCCGGGAGCAGGGGACGGTGGACCTGCCGAGGTCCTCGGTCGGGACCGACTACCTCGAGGTCTGCCGTCGCTCGACGGTGTGGTCGAGGTCGGACAGCACCGGCACGGACGGCATCGCGGCGGTCCTTTCCGGGGAGAGCTCCGGGTTCATGACGGAG
>JBDLQQ010000426.1:0-9876 GCA_039800465.1 Verrucomicrobiota bacterium | reverse complement strand
GGGGCCGTCGATCTGCAGCCGGACATCCCGGAGCACCGTCGTCCCGCCCAGCTGCTTGCGGAGACCGCGGACCTCGAGGTTCATGGGGATCGGAACGGGTCCCGGACCGTCAGAGTCGGATGAAGACCTTGCGGCGGTACAGGAACCGGGCGAAGGCGAGGAGCAGGGTCACCGAGACGAGGGCGACGACGACATCCCCGAAGGAGCCGAAGAAGGACCGCACCGGACCACCGGCGATCCGCTGGCCGAGCGCCCCGAATCCCAGGAACCGGGCGGCGAGGTAGATGGTCAGCGCGTTGGAGCCGATCCAGATGAAGGGCTCGCACCAGCGGCGCCAGCCCCAGACGTCGATGGTCTGGTGGAACACGCCGAGCAGCATCAGGCTGTACCCGCTGGTCACGAGGACGAACGACGAGGTCCAGATCTTCTTGATGATCGGGAACTGCATCGACCAGCCCATGCCGAGGACCACGAGGAGGAAACCCGTGAGGAGGAGTCCGAAGGTCCGGGAGGATCTGCCGGCCGAGGCCGAGCCGCCCACCAGCCAGGCGCCTGCGAAGAGTCCGATCAGGCAGGAGACGACGGCCGGGATGGTGCTCAGGATGCCCTCCGGGTCCCAGTAGGTGTCGTAGCGGCGTCCGGGCAGATGCTCGAAGTCGAAGTGGTGGGCGACATTCTGTCCGGGCAGGAAGCGGCCACGGACCCGGTTCGTGGTGGACTCGTAGAGGCGGACCACATTGGTCTCACCCCGCTTGGCGGCCAGTCGGGTGATCGATCCCTTCTCGAGGGTGATGTCCCGGATGGGGATGAAGGACAGGATCGCCCAGTAGCCGACGAGTCCGGCGATGGCGATGGGGACGAGGGCCCGGACGGGGAGGAAGGTGAAGAGGAGGGCGGTGACGGTGTAGCAGATGGCGATGCGGTTCAGCACCCCGAGCCATCGGACCTCGCCCCAGCCGTCGGAGAGGCCACCGGAGTAGACCAGTCCGATCGCATACAGGAGCAGGCCCCGGGTGATGATGTGCCGCACCGTGGCTCCCTTGCCCTGGCGCTCGATGCTCCTCGGGATCGCGAGGGCGATGGAGACCCCGACGAGGAAGACGAAGAGGGGGAAGATCAGGTCGTAGAACCGGAGGCCATCCCAGGGCACGTGGGTCAGCTGTTCCTTGAGCAGTGCCAGCACCGGGTTGCCCAGCCCCTTCTCGAGGGCCCCGACGACGAGGCTGCCGCCGGCGATCCAGAACATGTCGAACCCCCGCAGGGCATCGACCGACAGGAGGCGTCCCTCGGTCAGGGCGGGGCCGCGGTTGCGGGACGGGGGGCGTCGACGGGAGGTGCTCACAGGCGGAGGAAGAGCTTCTTGAGGTACAGGAACCGGGCGAGGGCCAGGCAGAGTCCGATGCCCACGACCGACACGCCGACGCCGCCGAGTCCGGGGATGAAGGCATCCAGAGCGGCGGCGACGGGTCCCCCGACGAACTTGGAGGCGATGTCATCGAAGCTCATGACGTGCACCAGGAGGTACAGGGTGATGGGGTTCATGCCGATCCAGATGAACGGCCGGGCCCACCGTTGCCACCCCCGGATGTCGATCAGCCAGAAGAAGAGCCCCAGGAGGAGGAGGCTCCATCCGCCGGCGACGAGCACATAGGGCGGGGTCCAGAGCTTCTTGATGATCGGGGAGAACTGGCCCCAGCCGTAGCCGAGGACCAGCAGGGCGCCGCCGGCCGCGAGCAGCATCCCGAGCTTCCGTCGGTCGGACACCTCCCTCCGGACCATCCAGAGGCCCGCGAAGACACCGATCAGGCAGGACACCACGGCGGGCAGCGTGCTCAGGAGACCCTCCGGATCATGGTCGCCGTCCCACTTCCGGAAGGGCAGATAGTGGGCGTCGACCCAGTTGACGATGTTCTGGCCCTCGTCGAACGACACCGAGGAACGTCCGGGAGCCGGGATGAAGGTCAGGAGCGCCCAGTAGCCGACCAGGACCGCCACGGCGAACGCCACCAGGGTCCGCAGGCCACAGACCAGGAACAGGATCCCGGTGATCAGATAGCAGAGCGCCAACCGCTGCAGGACTCCCATGAGCCGGACATCGTCCATGGTCTTCCACACGAAGTCATGATGGTCGGCGTTGTAGACGAGGACCCCGAGGACATAGAGGAGGAATCCCCGCTTGATGATCCGCTGGAAGGCCTGGTCCTTGCCCTCCTTTGCAATCAGGCGGGTCATGGAGAAGACGATCGAGACGCCCACCATGAAGACGAACAGGGGGAAGATCAGGTCGTAGAACCGGAAGCCCTCCCAGGGGACGTGGTCCAGCTGCCGGGCCACCCCGGCCGCCACGGGGCCGGCCTTGAGGCCCGCCAGGGCGCCGCCGATCGAGTCGCCACCGAGGATCCAGAGCATGTCGAAACCGCGGAGGGCATCGAGCGAGACCAGCCGGCCCGGAAGCCAGACCACGCGGCCACGGAGATCGGCTGTTGGGGGTTCCGAGGGGGTCGTTCCGGAGGACATGGTCGGGTTCAAGAAACCACGCGCTTCAAAAGCACTTCAATGGCAAAAGCGGGCAGGGCCAATTCCCGGGAAGCCGGAGCCGGTCATCGTCCGGGATTCAGGATCTGGACGACTTCGTCGTGGAGCTCGGGTCGGCACGCCACCGCCGAGGTCTCGCCCAGCCCGGAGTGCGGACGCCCCTGCCAGTCGGTGATCTTCACACCAGCCCCGGTCATGCAGGGCACCAGCGGCAGCAGGTCCCACGGGTTCATCACCGCGTCCATCATCAGGTCCGCCCAGCCGCTCGCCACCAGAAGGTAGCCATAGCCGTCCCCGAAGGTCCGGTAGAGACGCACCCGATCGCACAGCGCCGCGAAGCCCGCGGGATCCTGGTGTCGGATGGGCAGCAGCGGGTCGCTGGTCACCAGCGTCGCACGCGAAAGCTCGGACAGCGCCCGGGCCCGCACCGGGGAACCGTTCAGGGTGGTCTGGCGTCCATCGCCGATCATGAGCTGCCGGAGCACCGGCTGGTGGATCGCGCCGAGGAGGGGGCGGCCCTCGTGGAGCAGCCCGATCAGCGTGGTGAAGAGCGGGACGCCGGTGATGAAGGACTTGGTGCCGTCGATGGGGTCGAGCACCCAGACGAACTCGGCATCGGTCCGTACGGTGCCGTGTTCCTCGCCGAGGATGCCATGGTCCGGGAAGCGCTTCTCGATCCAGCGCCGCATGGCCAGTTCGGCGTCACGGTCGGCCACGGTGACCGGGCTCTGGTCGGCCTTGTGCTCGACACCCAGCTCGATGCGGCCGTAGTGGGGCAGGATGACGTCGCTGCTGATCCGGCTCAGCTCGTGGAGCGCCGCGACGAAGGGATCGAGGTTCATCCGCGGATGCAACCAGTCCGGGGGGCGTGTTGCCCAGCCGCTATTTGCCGGGGCGCTTGGCGGGCGTGACCCATCCCTTGTGCCAGTCGAGGCTCCAGAGCCGCTCGAGCTTCACCAGCTCCGAGTGGCCATCGACAAACGCGATGTTGATCGCTCCCGGCAGATCGTTCTTGGGATTGAACGTCGAGGCCTTGCCCCAGTTGGCGTTGCCGTGACGGGGGATCGTCACCCGCACCATCGCGCCCGCAAAGTCGTCCCCGGTGAAGAGATTCCGTGCGGGCGGATCGTTCGGCTGCGGCCAGGTGTCGATCCAGATGCCATCCGGGATCACCGGGGTGTTGGATGGGATGGGGCAGTCGGACTCGTTCCGGTACTTCTTGGGCTTCTGGGAGGCGGAGCTGAAGTAGGGGTCGTCATCCCCGTAGAACCAGCCGTTGAAGACATAGCTGCCCTCGTAGTCGAAGCCCTTGCTGCCGGTCCAGAGCCACGTCTGGTTGAGGGATCCGCTGGCGGGATGCCGGCGTTTGTTCTTCTTGGCGGCGGGCGGCGCGGTGGGGCAGACCCGGGCGGTGTTGATGCCACCATAGTTGGTCGCGAGCACCGTCACCCAGAGGGCATTGTCCATCGTCGCCGTCGCCGCGCCATTGTACGGGACGGGTTTCCCGAAGTCCGACAGGTACATGAACGTCGAGAGCCCAAGGGTCTTGGTGTTGACCAGGCACTTGAGCTGGTTGGCCTTGGACTTCGCCTTGGCCAGCGACGGCAGGAGCATGCCGGCGAGGATCGCGATGATCGCGATCACCACGAGGAGTTCGATGAGGGTGAAGCCGGGGACGCGTCGGCCTCGTGTGCAGAAGGAGATCATCGGGAGGATGTGTGCTTCATATGAACGGACAGACCCGTGAAATCAACGCCACAGACGGTTCGGGCAGGCCCGGGTGCCGGTGCCTTGCCTTTGGGGTGAACTTCGCGTAGGTCCCAACGCGCATGCGGTCCTGTCTCGTCCTGGTCATCCTCTGCGGCCTCCTGGCGGCTTCAGGTTGTGCGGCCTACCGAAGCCATGGGGTCTTCGTCACCGGCTACCGGCTCCAGCAGTTGCCGTCGGACTGGCGCCGGGCACCGCTGGCACTCTTCCAGGTCCCCGGGTCGGCCCCGCAACTCGGGATCGAGAGTGGCACGGCGTCGTCTGCCCAGGAGGATGGGCCGGTGGAGGATGCGCTCCGGAAAGCTGGTTTCCTGGGGGGGCGGATCACCGAACCCACGGGGTTGGTGGTGCTCTGGAGGATCCATCGCCAGGTGCTGCCGGAGTCTGCGCGGGTTCCGTCCGAGGCCGGCATCCCGGTGATGCCCTCGCTGGTGCCCGATGGACCCGACAAGCCGCTGTCCAACGCCGCGGTGGAATCGGCTCGAGAGTCGGAACGCCCACCCGCTGAAGCCCGCTCCGGGTTGGAGACGTTCTCGCTGGAGATCACGATCGTCGACCGCCGCCAGAAGGAGATCCCGGAGGTGCTCCGAGGGCGCTGCGTCCTGAGGGCATCGGATCGACGACTCGACGAGGCCCTGGGCTTCGCGGCCGGACGGATCCTCCGGGGCGTTGCGGAGCAGGGCAGTGTCCGGTTCGACGAGGAAGTGGGTTCGATCGCGCCCCGCTGAGTCGGTTGGAGTCCTGGGCGAACCCGGGAGCCGTCAGGCCGGAGGGATGCCCGACCCTCCCTGCGGCTGGGGCGGGGGACTGAAGTAGAGCGGCAGGGATCCCTGATGGATCCCATCCACGGCGAGGTCGATCGTGTACTCGCCGTGGCGTTCCAGCTTCAGACCGTTGACCTGGAGGATGAGGTTGACGGTGGCGCTGTTGAGATCCTGGAGGAACCGTACCGACACCTGGGCCTCGACGCCGGGCACGATGCTCTTGCCGTCCTCGTCGGCAATGGTCATGCGGAGCTTGTGGTCGCCCTCCTCGATCCGGTGGACCCGGAGCCGGGCCACGACCGCGCAGCGGGGTAGGACCAACGGGACCTCCTGGGAGTGGATCCGGTCGAACCCGCCGAGGATGCAGAGCTTGCCGCTGTAGTCGGCCGCGGATTCGCAGAGGGTGAAGATTTCCAGTTTCAACACCACGAACCTACGCCCAAGTCCCGGCCTGTCGGCAAGATTTCGTCGGCTCACAGTCGTATCCCCAAAACCGGCCTGAGGGTGGAATCGCCGGCGGCCATCCGGCGGGGTGATTGTGACCGATTGAAAGGGACCCCTGGAGGGATTGCCGAGTCGGGTTTGGTGACGCGATCACCGTCCTCACCCCCGCCGAAGGCTTCATCGAGTGCTGGATGCATCCGATGCGAATTTCCAATCCGCCTCGAGTTACCCCTTGAACCCGCACCCGGGTTTGGGAATAGACGACGGGTCCGCTTTCCCAAACTGGATGTCCCCCCGGTTCTCCATGGAGTCCTTGGAGCCCCGGATCCTGCTCGCCGGTGACGGCCTGCCCGATCCGCAGGCCCCGTCGCGGCCGGATGCCTCCGGGTCGGACGTCCTGGAGGTGGTCTCCTGGGGCGCGGATTCGAGTGCGCAGGGGGTGCTTCCCGGTTCTGGTGGCGCATCGCAGAATGCCTTGGACGACCTGTTTGAAGGGGTCGGCGATGACTGGGTCGCGACCGAGGTTTTGGCCGACCTGCCGTCTTCCTCAGTGGATTCCGACAGTGCCCGCACCTCCGGGCGGGTGCGTCCTGCCGGCGACAGCGACCCGGTGGCCCCGATGGTCTTCGAGATCGATGGCGTTCTCCGGTTGACCGTCGCCCAGTATTCCCTGAACCCGGGTGGCAACCCGGGCGATCCCTTCGCGACAGCCACCGGAGCCACACTCGAGTTCCTCAATGACCGGGATTTCGGTCCAGTCACCCTCTCCAGCGTCGGACTCCATGGGTCGGCATCCGATCTGACCGGGTTCCGCGTCGACAACCTGAAGGTGACCGTCGCAACAGGTGGGGTGGGGCCCACGTCTGGACGCTACTTCGATTTCAGCGGGCTCACGTACGAGATCCCCAGCCTCCAGGCTTCCCGGGGTGCCGACGGGTGGCAGCTCGATGCGGGTTCGATGACCGTATCGATCGACTCCGCGCGGTTGCTGCCGGGGCGACCCGACCTGGTGTCGGGTGAGCTCACGGATCTCCGAGGCTCGCTGGACCTGGTCGACGGCACCTTCTCCCTCACCGGGGATGTCCAGGTGGAGATCGGGAACACCGCCCTGTTCGCCGGATCGGCTCTCGTGAGCCGTTCGATCATCAGCTCCGTCGTCCTCTCGGAGGGGCAGGGAACCCACCCGCTGGACCTGTTCCGGGTTGAGCTGCGATCCGGCAACCTGTTCGTGGGGGCTGGGGGTCGATTCGACGGCTGGGGTGGCATTGACACGATCAAAGCGGTCGGGTTTTCGGTGTCCGAGGCCTTCCTTGGAATCGCAGTGGCCCAGGTCGCCGGCCGTGGGGAGTTGGACACCCGGCAGTGGATCGGGGTGGCGGCGGACGGCTTCAACCTGACATCGGTCGGGGTGACGGAGTTCGTCGCTGAGATCACCCGGTTGGAGGTCCGGTACAACGGGGCCTCTGGCGATGCCGATGCCGTGGCTGGATCGGGCAATGAGGCCAAACCCATTTCGTGGCGCGGTTTGTTTTCCACGGGACCGCCGTGGTCCGAGATGACCGCGAGCGTCCCGCTGTCCATCCAGGGCACGGCCCGTTTCAGTTGGCAGGAGGCCTTCATGGCGACGGGAAGCTTCACGGTCGAGCAGGTCTCGAAGGATGGAATTGAAGTCGTATCCTTCGATCTGTCAGGAGTTTCCGTCTTCGTGGGCTCGGGGGCCCAGTGGCATGTGGGCGGGGGGATCAACACCTCCCGGGCGATGGGTTTTGTCGCGTCGGTGAATCGGGTCACACTGGCCCTCGGTGCTGGGGATGGGGCCGCGGAGGACTCCCGAGAGTGGGTGGGACTGGCGCTGCGGGCGGGGGAGATGACGACCGTCGGCCTGCCGGAGGGAAGCGCGGCCACGGTGCATTCGCTGCGGGTGGACCTCGATCTGGCCTCGGGCAGCCAGGGCGGAACGTCAGCCGCGCCGCTGGCCTGGAGCCAGTGGCTGGGGGTCGATTCCCCCCTGTCGACGTTGCCCCCCAACACGCCGTTCCAGATCTCGGGGACGATGGAGATCGGGATCGATGGATTCATCCTCGTCGCCTCCGGATTCCAGTTCCGGTCATTCTCGACTCAGAACGTCGATGTTTCCGGGGGCGTGGGCGCGAGGGTGGATCTGGAGACGATGGTCTTCTCCCTCACGGACGCCGCGGTGTTCGCCGGCATGGGAGGACGGTTCACCAGTCCCTCGAATCCCGACCGGTTCAACCTCGCGGGATCGGTGGGTTTCCTGGCCTCGGGTCTGGCCCTCGACTGGGCGTTGTCCCGGGTCCGGAACGCTGTCGAAGGGGACACCCGACGGTGGACGGGATTGCTGGCCACCAGCGGTGCCTTCTCCGGGGTGGGACTACCCCAGGGCTATGTCGCCTCGGTGACCCAGGCGGGTTTGGGATGGAACTCCGCATCGGGGACGGATGTCTCGGGTGGCAGTCCTCAGGTGCTGGGCTGGGGAACAGTCCTGGGGGCGTCGTCCCGCCTGGCTGCCTTGGAGTCCCGGGAGCATCTCGGGATCCTCGGGACCCTCTTGCTGACCCTCCCCGAACTGGGAACCGTCTCGGGCACCTTTGGGATTGGGTCCTCCGGGACGGCCCTGGTGGCCGCCTCGACCGGCGCCTCGGTGCGGCTCGGGGTGGGGAGTACCGTCCGGGTGGATGTCCGGGGATCCATTTTTGGTCTCCAGTTGAATCCGGATGCCACTCTGGCCCTGCAGTCGACCGGTGGCACTGCCGAGCTGAACCTGGGTTCGGGCTTCGCGTCGGTGTCGGCGATGGGGGTGGGCCTCGGGATCAATACGACGGGCTCCAATACCGACCAGATCGTGACCGTCCGGGCTGGCGGAACCCTTGTCTCGGCTCCGGTCCGAGTCGACCAGGGCACCGCCTCCCTTGTGGTTTCTGGCCTCCAGGCGCGGGTATCGCAGCTTGTCACCATCGCGGGCGACTTCGGGATGCGGGCATCGGCGTCCGGCCTGGTCGCTGCCTCTGCGAATGCGTCGGCACGACTGACGGTAGGCGACACGGTCCGGGTGGGGGTGGTCGGAGGGGTGATGGGGTTCCGTGTGACCCCGACCGGCAAGGTGGTGCTGCAGGCGACGGGTGGGATGGCGGAGGTGAACCTGGGATCGGGATTCGTCGAGGCGACCGCCGCGGGCGTGGGGGTGGTCGTGAACACCACCGGTAAAGACGTCCACGAGACGGTTCGGGTGGCGGTGGGGGGATCCGACGTGGCGGCTCCCCTCCAGGTCGAGAAGGGGATCGCGGCCGTGGTCGTCACTGGACTTCGGGCGACGCTGTCCAATGCGGTGACGATCACGGGTGATTTTGGGATGAAAGTGTCCCAGGGCGGTCTGGTGGCGGCTTCGGTGAATGCCTCGGCACTTGTCACGGCAGGATCGGTGCTTCGCGCGGGCGTGACCGGTGCGGTGTTGGGCCTGCGTGTGAACGCCAATGGCACAATTGCCCTGCAGTCGTCGGGCGGACAGGCGGTCCTCGACCTGGGCTCGGGCTTCGTCTCCGTCACCTCGGCGGAGGCGGGCATCACATTCAACAACACCGGGGCGGCTGTTTTCCAGAAGGTGTCGATCGATGTCGGGAGGTTCTCCGTCCTTGCTCCGATCCGGGTGGATGCCGGTGTCCTGTCCCTCTGGATCCGGGGCCTGGAGGCCCAGTTGGCGGGGCATGTGACCGTCTCGGGTGACTTCGGGATCCGGGCTTCGGGTGCCGGCCTTGTGGCGGTCTCAACCAACGCCTCAGCCCTCCTGTTGGCAGGAGACCGGTTCCGCATGGGCCTCGATCAGGCGGTCGTGGCGTTCCGGGTCAACCCAGACGGAACGCTGCTGTTGCAGGCCACCGGTGGAAACGCGGTCTTGGATCTTGGATCGGGCTTTGTCTCTGCGACTGCCATGGGGGTGGGAGTCGCCTTCAACAACAGTGGTGCTGATGTGCAGGAGAAGATCAGCGTGGGGTGGGAGGGTCGGGCCGTCTCAGCGTCGTTGAACGTCGCCGGCCAGACCGCCGTCATGGTCATGACCGGTTTCGAGGCGCAGATGGCCGGTTCCGTCACGATCCAAGGGTCCTTCGGCCTCCGACTCTTGGACAAGGCGTTGGTGGGCGTCTCGTCGAATGCGTCGGCCCAGCTGATGGTCGGTGGCATTGCCCGGGTCGGAGTGAAGGGCTCGACCGTTGGATTCCGCCTCAACGCGGATGGAACCGTGGTCCTGCAAGCGACGGGCGGAAGTGCGATCCTGAACCCGGGCTCCGCCTTGGCGACGGCGACAGCGACGGGGGTGGGGGTGGCCTACAACAACACCGGGATGGATGCG
>JBDLQQ010000425.1:0-4006 GCA_039800465.1 Verrucomicrobiota bacterium | reverse complement strand
CAACGTCAACCGGGCCACCCTCGTCGAACGCATCTCGGACCTCGTCAACGAGAAGACCCCGGGGTTCACCGAGATCACCGACATCCGGGACGAGTCCGACGAGAACACCCGGGTGGTGATCGAGCTCAAGCGGGACGCCATCCCGAAGGTGGTCATCAACAACCTCTACAAGCAGACCGCCCTCGAGAGCTCGTTCTCCGTCAACGCCCTCGCCATCGACCACGGCCGCCCGAAGACGCTGAACCTCAAGGAGCTGATCAACTGCTACATCGAGCACCGTCGCGAGGTCATCCTGCGTCGGACCCGGTTCCAGCTGAAGAAGGCCGAGGAGCGTGCCGAGCTGCTCGAGGGCTACATCTGCGCGCTGAGCAACCTCGACGAGTTCATCCGGATCATCCGCAACTCGAAGAGCCGGGATGAGGCGAAGGTGAAGCTGCTCGCCTTCGAGTGGACCCGCGCCCAGGTCGAGCGCTGGGGCATCCTGATCCGCAGCGAGGCCCGCCTCAGCAGGTCCGGGCGCTATGCCCTGACCGAACGACAGGTCGACGCCATCCTGGAGCTCCGCCTCTACCAGCTCACCGGACTCGAGATCGACAAGGTCAAGGGCGAGTACGGCGAGCTCATCGAGCGCATCAAGGACCTCCTGGACATCATCGCCCGCGAGTCCCGCGTGCTCTCGATCATCAAGAAGGAGCTCAAGGAGATCCGGGACAAGCACGCGAATCCCCGCCGGACCGAGATCGTGCCCGACGAGGGCGAGATGGCCATCGAGGACCTGATCGCCAACGAGGGCGTGATCGTCACCCTCACGCACAACGGCCTGATCAAGCGGACCAACATCTCCAGCTACCGCGCCCAGCGGCGTGGCGGCAAGGGGGTCATCGGGATGAGCACCCGGGAGGCCGAGAAGCCCGAGGATGCCGATTTCATCGAGCACCTCTTCACCTGCTCCACCCATGACTACCTGATGTTCTTCACGAACCTCGGACGGGTCTACGTCGAGCGGGTCCACGAAATCCCCGACATGGGCCGTGCCTCCAAGGGCCGTTCCATCGCCAACATCCTCGAGCTGCGCGGCGGGGAACGGATCCAGGCCCTCGTCCGTGTCGAGGCCAAGTACGGGGCGAACAAGGAGGACCTCACCTGGCAGCAGACCCACGAGCTCTTCTTCATCACCCGCCAGGGCACCGCCAAGCGCACCGCCCTCAGCGACTTCCAGAACGTCCGCAAGGGCGGCATCATCGCCATCTCCCTCGACCAGGGGGATGACCTCGTGGATGTGAAGCTCACCACCGGCCAGAACCAGGTGGTCCTCATCACCAAGGAGGGCATGAGCATCCGGTTCGAGGAGGAACAGGTCCGTTCCATGGGCCGGTCCGCCGCCGGCGTCCGAGGCATCGAGCTCGAGAAGACCGACGAGGTCGTGGCGGCCGCGCTGGTCGTGCCGGGCGGCACGCTCCTCGTCGCGGGCGAGAACGGCATCGGCAAGCGGACCGACTTCGAGGAGTACCGGCTCCAGAGCCGCGGCGGCAAGGGGATCATCACGATGAAGACCGGGGACAAGACCGGCCACGTCGTGGGTGCCCTGACCGTGCAGGACAGTGACGAACTGATGCTCATCACCGTCGGCGGCCAGATGGTCCGGATCCCGGTCCAGGGCATCCGTGAGGCCGGCCGGAACACCATGGGCGTCAAGCTCATCGACCTGGCCAAGAATGATCGGCTCCAGGCCATCGCGCCCGTCATCTCCGAGAAGGACGAGGAGGAGACGGTGGACGCGGAAGCTCCCAAGGCCTGAACCCACACCCCGGAATGAGACACGCACAGGATGTCCGGATCACCGGTGTCCGATTGTGGTTTCTTCCCGTGACCACGCGGGTCCCGCTGAAGTTCGGGACCGAGACCCTGACCTCCGTCACCTGCGCCCGGGTCCAGATCCGGGTGGTCCGTCGGGACGGAACGCCCGCTGAGGGTTGGGGGGAGACCCCGTTGAGCGTCCAGTGGGTGTGGCCCAGCACCACGCCCTACGCCCCCCGGCATGAGGCCCTGAAACTCTTCTGCGAGCTGCTCGCCAGGGCGTGGTCGAACCTCAACGAGTGGGGACACGCCCTCGAACTGGGACACGACTTCACCGAGCAGGCCCTGCCCCGGCTCCGGGAGGACTTCAACCGGAGTCGTCTGGGGCCGGGTCCCGGGATGGAACTCCCCTGGCTCGCAGCGCTGGTCTGCAGCTCCGCCTTCGACCTCGCCCTGCACGACGCCTACGGACAGGCCCACGGTGTCCCCACCTGGTCGACCTATACCGCCGAGTATCTCAACCGCGACCTGTCTGCCTTCCTGGAACCGGCGGTGGGATCGCGGGTCTCCTTCTCTGGACGATACCCCGCGGAATTCCAACGCCCACGTCGGGCGGAATCACTCGTCGCGTGGCACCTGGTCGGAGGACTCGATCCCCTCACGCCGGAGGAACTGACGGGGAACGAACCCAACGACGGGATCCCAGTGCTGCTGGCCGACTGGATCCGATCTGACGGACTCCGATGCCTGAAGGTGAAGTTGAAGGGAACGGATGACGACTGGGACTACCGCCGATTCGTCCAGGTGGGCAGGATCGGGGAGGGACTGGGGGTCCTGTGGCTGACCGCGGACTTCAACTGCACGGTCGAGGACCCCGCCTATGTCGTCGGGTTCCTCGACCGGCTCCGCGACGAGGAACCGCGTCTCTTCGGCATGCTCCTGTATGTCGAGCAGCCCTTCCCCTACGAACTGTCGGAGCATCCCATCGACACCCACGCAGTGGGTGCTCGGAAACCACTATTCCTCGATGAGAGCGCCCATGACTGGCGGCAGGTCCGGTTTGGGAGGGAGCTGGGCTGGACCGGGGTCGCCCTGAAGACCTGCAAGACCCAGACCGGGGCCATCCTCGCCTCCTGCTGGGCACAGGCCCACGGGATGACGCTGATGGTCCAGGACCTGACCAATCCGATGCTGGCCCAGATCAGCCACTGCCAGCTTGCGGCCCACGTCCCGACCATCATGGGGGTTGAGACGAATTCGATGCAGTTCTACCCGGCGGCGAGCGCGATCGAAGAGCATATCCACCCAGGCGTGTACCGCCGTCGAGACGGCATCATCCAACTCGAATCCGTCCGCGGTGCAGGACTTGGCCTGCGCACCGGGGAGATCCGGAGACTCCTCCCGGCAGCGGCAGGTCAACACGGAATCTGGACCTCTCCCCACGATTGATCCGGGACCACCGGTTCCAATCCCTGGATCGGTTCAGCACGGGAGCCCGGGGTAGGCGTTCTCGGATCGCAGAGCCTCGGCGACGGGATCCGGCACGAGGTGTCCCACGGGAAGCCCCTGCATCAGCCGATGACGAACCAGTGAAGACGACACATCCAGGGGCCAACCCCGGAGCGAGCGCAGCCGGAATGGGCCTGGAAGGGTGACAACCTGGGCCCCTGGTCGTGGAATGACCACGAATTCAACCATTGTCGCCAGTGATTCCGCCTCACGCCACTGGGGCAGGAGCCGGACCTGGTCTGCTCCGATCAGGTAGAAGAGACGGGAGTCCGGGAATCTCGACCGGAAATGGCGGACCGTATCGATCGTGAAGCTGACGCCTCCACGATCGAGTTCGATCGGATCGACGTGACATCGGGTCTGACCGCTCAACGCCATCCGGAGCCATCGGATTCTCTGCTGCCCCGGGGCTGGATGGGTCCCGGGCTTGAACGGGGACTGAGCCGCAGGAATGAAGACGAGGCGGTCGAGACTCAACTCCTCGAGGGCCGCCTGCGCGACAAGCAGGTGGCCTCGATGCACGGGATCGAAGGAGCCCCCATAGAGGCCGAGATGCATCCCGGGACACTAGGTCAATTCGCCTCCGATAGAAACCAGGATCCCGAGGGCAGGATCTCGAGGCCATGGAGTGAATGCCATCCTTCCCTTCCTCGGCTTCCCTTCCTCGGCGATGCGTCCTAGCCTCCCACCCGATCGATGA
>JBDLQQ010000424.1:0-2534 GCA_039800465.1 Verrucomicrobiota bacterium | reverse complement strand
AGCTGGATCAACGCCACCTCGGTCCGGACCGTCTGCCACCGCACGTATCCGCGATCGAGGAAGCCCAGCATGCCCGCGAGGAGGAAATTGGGATTCGCCAGCGGCAGCTCGACGGTCCGGGCCTGCACCCGGATCGGCACCGTCGTCGTGGCCGGCACTGTCGTCGTGGAGACCACATCGAGCAGCCGCTTCGCCAGGCTGTGCCCGAGGGCGCGCGTCTTCTCGTGGGACGGCTTCTTGAAGTCCTCGCCCAGGAACTCGTCCCGGACCGTCGTCGACGGATGGGTCGTCATCAGCCCTCCCACGGCGCCGTTCACGAACACATGCGTCCCACCGAGACCCGCCTGACGCACCACGCCGTCGTATCGGATTCCCCGCTCCAGCGCGTCGCGGAGCACCCCGCAGAAATCCGCCGTCAGCTCCGTGTTGCCCGACCACGGCGTCTCCGGATGGTTGCCCCAGCCGACGAGGGAGCCCAGGACCGTCCCGGTCTGCGGATCCCGGAAGACCATCCAGCGCAGGTCCGCATCGTAGACCTCCGGCTTCCGGGTGTCGGTGACGAGGCCCGCCGGATCGACCTGGAGCTCATGCAGCGACAAGGTCGCCGGACGCAGGGAAGCCACCGCCTGCGCCAAGGCCTCCGCCGACGCGGCCACCACCCGATCGCGGTAGACCGGGTCGACGCCCGACTGGAACAAACCCGGCCCCCACAATCCCATCAGGTCGGGGGTCGAATGGTTGTGCGTCGCGCAGACCACGGCGTAGTCCAGCTTGAGGTCAGCCGGCAGATGTTCCCGGACCCGGATGACGTCGTCGTGGAAGATCCCGATGGAGTCGACCGAGACGACTCCGACCCGCGAATAGCCGTCATCCCAGACGATGGCGACCGCCTCGAGCGGGTCATGAACACCGGTTGCGGCGCGTCCCTGGCTGAAGCCGGCAATCCAGACTGGAGGGTTGGTCCCGCCGACGGCGGGGGTGACATCGATCCGACCAAACCCGACGCGCAGGGGGCGGGGAGACTCCTTGGAGGCCTTGCCATCGATGCGGACATCCAGCGCATAGCCCGGGAAGCGGTCCCGGAAGACCCAGGCCGCCCGCCCCATCAGGAGAGCCCCCACGAGGAGCGTCAGCACCACGAGTCCCAGGAAGGCCTGCACGAGGAGTCGAACGACGACGGACTTCATGCCGTGAAGCCCAGCAGAGCAGACGCTGGGACTCAAGGTCCTCGGAGCTCCTCGGGGCCCTGAACACAGTGCCTCCCACACCGGGGATCGGTCGGCCCTGCCCTGCCCTGCGCTGCCGGATCGGGTCCGCGCCGAGGAGTGCGTCCCGGAAATCTCCCACCCCACTCCTCCTGGGTTTCACCTCCGGACGCCGGTGCGTACGGATCCCTTCCACCATCCCTTCCTGCCCCGCACCGCTGCGATCGCCTCGCCCGCCCCACAGAGGAGGCCCATGCCCAGGAGCATGCCCGCAGTCATGCCCACCCAGGCTCCCAGGAACTGCCACGGGTGTCTCGGACCCAGCAGCGCCAGCACCAGGTCCCCACCCCAGGCCATCCCCGCCACCATGCCCACGGTGGCCAAGGCCAGCCGCGGTCCACGACCCAACCCGCTTCCGGGATCGTCCTCACCCACCATCGCCGGCAAACCACCCACCAGCATCCCCACCACCATCCAGGGCACGGAACCGGTGAGATCGAAGTAGTGGTGGGACTGGCAGCACAGACAGGCACCCCCGGACATCACCGGCTTCCAATCCGCCTCCGCCCACCACCCCAGCGCCATCCCAAGGTTGCCAGGACCCAGCATCGCCAGCCCCATCCGAAGCGCCGCCCCATCCCAGGCCCGTCCGAGCCACGACCCGGAAAGCCCCCGCAGCCAGGGAAGCACCGCGATTCCCAGGAGCACCGCCGTCGTCACTCCCGCCTGTCCCAGGACGAGCTGCCCCAGATGGATCAGCAGCGGGATCTGGGCGACCACACTCGCAGTCCAGCCGATGCGACCCCAGCCCTGCTGGACGCCGTTGTCTTCGGGCGCATGACACGCATCGGCGCCGAGTCGGGCCGCCCGCATCACCACGATCGTGCTGCTGCCCACCATCAGGAGGGCCGCCGAGATGGGGCCGATCCGACCCGTCGCGGCAAGCGTCATGCCCAGGAGGTTGTAGGTGGCGGCGAAGAGCAGGTTCGACCGGATGCCGGTTTGGACCCGACGGGTGAACTCGATCGCCCGGGGAACCTCCGACAGCTTTCCACCCCAGAGCACCACCTCCGCCGTGGCGGTCGCGAGGCCCGCGCCGGAGTGGAGCGCCATGCCCACCGCAGCCGCCCTCAACGCCGGGGTGTCGTTGACGCCGTCGCCGACGAACAACACCACCTCGCCTGCCGCCTGGTGCTCGGCAACCCGACGGGCCTTCTGCTCCGGCGTGAGCGAGCCGACGAGTTCCAGTCCCAACGCCTCGGGCAGGACCCGCACCGCCCGCGCTTCCCGATCCCCCGTGAGGACGCTCAACCGACACCCCAGCCGGAG
>JBDLQQ010000423.1:0-8221 GCA_039800465.1 Verrucomicrobiota bacterium | reverse complement strand
ACCGGGCTGACGGGTCCCGTTGGAGCAGACGCTGCAGGATCTGCTCGAGTCCGTCGGGGATCCCGGGGTGGGTGTCACCGAAACGGGGAATGGGCATCCTGAGGATCCGATCGAGGGATTCGCGGGGTGTTGGGGCCCGGAATGGGTTGTGTCCGGTCACGAGCTCGACGAGCACGATGCCCATCGAGAACAGGTCGGACCGCCGGTCGGTCACCTGGAAGTCGGCCTGTTCCGGGCTCATGTATTCGGGCCGGCCGGCCACCTCCTCGCCCTCTCGGGTTGTGAGGTAGCCGCGGGCCTTGGCGATGCCGAAGTCGGTCAGCTTCACGTCGCCCTCTCGTGCGATCATGATGTTCTTCGGGTTGATGTCGCGGTGGACGATCCCCAGTGGAAGGCCGTCGGCGCCGGTCTTCGAGTGCGCATAGGCGAGGCCCCGGGCGATGCGGCTCACCAGAAACACTGCGAGCTCCACGGGCAGGGGCCGCCGCAGCCGCGACAGCTGTTGGCGAAGCTGGTCGAGGTTGATCCCGTGGATCAGCTCCATGCACATGAAGCAGGAGGATGCGGTCTCCCCGAGATGGTAGGTCTGGACGATGTTGGTGTGGATGAGATCGGCGACGAGGCGGGCCTCGCCGATGAAGTTCTCCAGGAATCCGGGCTTTTCGGCCAACTGGGGGCGGATGACCTTGATGGCGACCCTCTTCTGGAATCCGCGTGCTCCGTGCTGGATGGCCTCATAGACCACTCCCATGCCTCCTTCGTGGAGTGGCCGCACGATCTCGTATCGGCATTCGCCCGTGATGATCCTTGATGCGCTCATCACGCGAGGCTGCAAATGGTCCGGTTCGGGGTCAAGTAGGCGGACCTCTTCCAAGATGCGGAATACGTGGTGTTTTCCTTAGGAAAACCTTGGTTTTATTGAGTTTTTCCCTTGCCGACACTCGGGGCGCGGCATAAATCCATCGCATTCCGTTTGTTTCTTAGTTCCAACCAACAAATCCAAAAGTCCTAACATGGCCAAAGCACTCACGAAGTCCCAAATCGCCGCCGCCCTCGCCGAGAAGGTGGAGATCACCAAGAAGCAGGCTGTGCTCGCGCTCGAGACCCTCGCCGAGCTTTCCTACAAGAACGCGAAGAACAGCTTCACTTTCCCCGGTGTCGGCAAGCTCGTCCTGGTGAACCGCAAGGCCCGCATCGGCCGCAACCCTGCGACGGGTGCTGAGATCAAGATCCCGGCCAAGAAGGTCGTGAAGTTCCGCGTGGCCAAGGCCGCCAAGGACGCGATCCTCGGCAGCAAGTAAGCCGAGCGCTCCCACTTCTGGCGGCACCCTTCGGGGTGCCGCCTTGTTTTTTGTCCAGACGGGTCCGATCAGGAGGTCGATCATGAGAATCGCCGTGGTGGGTTGTGGGGCGCTGGGCAGCTATTATGGCGCCTGCCTGTGGCGCCAGGGACACGAGACCTTCTTCGTGCTCCGTTCGGACTACGAGGTCGTCCGCAGGGAAGGGGTCCGGATCCTCAGCCCGAATGGAGATTTCACCGCGCGGCCGCACGCCGTCCTGAGTGCGGCGGAGGTGGGACCGGTGGACCTGGTCGTCATCGGTCTCAAGTCGACGGCCAATCACCAGTTCTCCGCCCTGTTGCCACCCCTCGTGGGTCCCGGGACTGCAGTCCTCACGCTCCAGAACGGTCTCGGCAACGAGGACGCCCTTGCCGCCTTGTTCCCGGCTGAGCAGGTCCTCGGAGGGCTCTGCTTCGTGTGTCTCAACCGGATCCGTCCCGGCGTGGTCACTCATCTCGCCCACGGTCGGATCGCCCTGGGCCAGTATCTTCGGCCGCCGGACGACCGGACCCGTGGGATCGCCGGTGTCCTGGTGGATGCGGGCATCGAGTGTGCCGTCTCCGACAATCTGGAGCGGGCCCGCTGGGAGAAGCTCGTCTGGAACATCCCGTTCAACGGGCTTGGGGTGGCGGGCTGCCTGGGGGATCTGCCCTCTCGGACACTGGACACCGCCGGCGTGGTGCCGCCCGGTCCCTGTTTGTCGACCGACCTGCTGCTGGGGGACCCGGCGTGGCGCGGTTGGGTGGATGGATTGATGGACGAGGTCCGGTCCGTGGCGGGTGTCCTCGGCTACCCGATCCCCCAGGGGTTCGCCGACACCCTGATCGAGCGGACCCGCGAGATGGGCGCCTACCGGCCGTCCACGGTGGTCGACTTCGAGTCGGGCCGCTCCCTCGAGCTGGAAAGCCTATTCGTGGAACCCCTGCGGCGGGCTCGCCTTGCCGGGGTCCCGACGCCCCATCTGGAATCCCTGACCGGCGTCCTCTCCCGGCTGGCTTCCCGGGAGGGTCAAGCCGGAGTGGGTTCCTTGGATCAGTAGTCGTAGAGCCCTGAATCCCGGGTGTAGGCCCCTCCGCCACCCCCGGGGCCGCCGCCCTCCTCGTCGCCCCCCATGAAGTCGCCGAGGACGTCCCCCATGTCCTCCTCGATCTTCTCGGGATCCTCGCCGGCCTCCAGGCGCTTGATGGCGATGTCGAACTCCTTCGGGGTCGTCCCGGCCGGCATCAGGTCCTTCATCTTGCGGAGCATGTGCGCCATGTGCCTCGGGTTGTTCTCGTCGAGGTGCTCCATGTCCCTCTCCATCTCGGACAGCGTCCGGGCCACACGCGGATCATCGAGATCCGGCATCGGCGGCTCGCCCTCGGCACCTTCCGGCTTGGCGGCCGGCTCGGCGACGCCCTTGATCATGGCGAACCGGCTCATCTCCCGGGTCAGATCCTTGCGCCCGCACTTCGGGCAGGTCGGCGAATGGGAAGGATTGATCCTCTTGGACAGGAAGCTGTAGATGCGCCGGCACTTGGGGCAGGCGAACTCGTAGATCGGCATGTCGAAGGATTCGGACGGGTCCGGGACCCCGTCAAGGGGGCACCCGACCGCGCGTTCTCAGCGCCGCCGCGGACGGAAGGTGCGTCCGTGCCGCTGAAGGGCCCCGAGCACCGGACGTTCCTTGCGGATGCCGCCCTCGGAGGTGAACAGGACGCTCTGCTGGTAGTTGAAGCCCTCGAGCTTGGTCCTCTCGATCTTCTGGCCGATGAACCGTTCGATGTCGGCCACGTGGCCCTTGTCGCCCACGGCCATCAGCGTGAAGGCATCACCCCGGCTCTGGGCCCGGCCCGTCCGACCGATGCGGTGGACATAGTCCTCAGGATGCTGCGGGACGTCATAGTTGATGACGTGGCTGACGTCGGGGATGTCGAGGCCACGTGCGGCGATGTCGGTCGCCACGAGGATCTCGAACAGGCCGTCGCGGAATCCCTTGAGGGCGTGTTCGCGCTCCTTCTGGGTGCGGTCGGAGTGCAGGACGGCGACGGCGTGGTTGTTCTTCTTGAGCAGGTTCCCGATGCGGTCGGCGCGATGACGGGTCCGGCAGAAAATGATCACCGAGTCGAAGTTCACCTGCTTGAGCAGCGCAGTGAGCAGCTCGTTCTTCTGCTCGTCGACGACGGGGTAGATGACGTGTTTGACCGTCTCGGCCGGCGACCGGCGGGCGCCGATCTCGACGACCTCCGGGGTCTTCATCGCCCACTTGATGAGTGCGGCGATGTCCGGCGGGACCGTGGCGGAGAAGAGGCAGGTCTGGCGGGTGTTCGGACAGCGCTCGATGATGCGCCGCACGTCGGGAAGGAATCCCATGTCCAGCATCCGGTCCGCCTCGTCGAGGACGAGGTGCTCGACACGGTTGAGCCGGACGGTGCCGCGATGGAGGTGGTCGAGGAGTCGTCCCGGGGTGGCCATCAGCACGTCGACACCCTGCCGCAGGGCATCGTTCTGGGCACCGTAGCCGACGCCGCCGTAGACGAGGCCTAGGCGGATCTTCATGAACCGCGACAGAGCACGGAAGGAGGTCTCCACCTGGGCCGCGAGCTCACGGGTCGGCTCGAGCACGAGGACGCGGGGGCCGGGTGCCGGCTCCCCGATCTTCGAGAGGATGGGGAGCGCGAAGGCGGCCGTCTTGCCTGTGCCGGTCTGGGCGCTGCCGATGACATCGCGCCCCTGGAGGATCAGCGGGATGGACCGCAGCTGGATGGGGGTGGGATCGGTATACCCCATGGCGCGGACGCCTTCGAGGACGGGCTCCGAGAGCCCGAGGTCTGCAAACGACATTTCCCACTGTTGCTTGAAATCGCAGCGTTAGGAAAGGCTTTGCTTGGAAAGATCCAGATCCGGATCGGCCGCCGTCCTGTCCTCAGTGTTTCTCGGAAAGGAGGGGCGCCACCGCCCGGGACAGCTCCTCCGTGGTCAGTGCCCCCAGATACCGCGCCTCCACCCGACCGTCGCGCCCGATGATCCAGGTGCTCGGAATGCTGCTGACGGCGAACGTGGACTGGATCTCCGGGGTGGCCATCAGCTGGCGATAGGTGATGGATCGGCCCCTCAGGAAGCCCAGCACGACGTTGGTGCCACCCGCGTCGGTGCTGGCCCCCAGAACCACGACATCCCGCTCCCGATGGGTCTGGTGGAATGCCTCGAGGTCGGGCAGTTCGCGTCGGCAGGGTGGACACCATGTCGCCCAGAAGTTCAGCACCACGATCTTCCCGGCGAGGTCGTTCGAGGTGACCACTCGTCCATCGAGGTCGGTCATGCTCCAGGCGGGAGCTGGATGTCGCCCCGCAGGGATGCGCTGGAATCCCGGACTGGGCTGTCGGGACACCAGCCAGCCGGCGACGACAGCGAGCAGGAACGGGTAGGCGAGACGACCCTTCACGGCGTGGCGGGGGTGGGTTTTTCCAGGCACCGGTCGATGACTGGACGCAGGCCCTGGTTCCACAGGGCATAGGCCGCGGTGTTCAGATGCAGGTGGTCATCTAGGAACCACCTGGGATCCGGTCGCCCTGCCATATCGATCAGGGGTGTGAAGGTGTCGACCCACTCGGTGCGTGGACGGGATCGGGCGAGGTCGACGAGGCGCCGGTTGAGCTCCATCTGGAGGTCGAGCTGCTGGATCCGTTTCGGGCTCGCCTTCACCGCCAGCAGCACGACGGGGGTTCCGGGGAGGGCCTGGTCCACGCGGCGGAGGAACTCCTGGTAGAGGGCCAGCGTCGCCTCGACGGAGAGGCCCGCGTCGAGATCGTTGTCCCCGCCATACAGCACCACGGCGGCGGGACGGTAGGGAAGGACGAGGCGGTTGAAGAAATGGAGGAGGTCCTCGAGCTGGAAGCTGGAGACGCCGCGGTTCAGGACCGGTCGCCCCGGGAAGGCCGCCTGCAGCTCCGGCCACTTCTCGATGCTGGAGCTGCCCACGAAGAGGACCGGATCCCGGGGTGCCGGATGGGTGCGGTCCTTGCCCTCGAACCCGGCGACCTTGGATTCGAACCGGTGTGTGGCGATCGGTCGCGGGGCAGGGGGGCGGCGGACGACTAGGACCGTCGTCACGGTCAACGCCAGAAGCAACACGCCCGCAATCCCGAGTCTCCGCCTCACGTCTCGACTCTGGTGGCGGCCTTCGGGTACGGCCAGCCCGGAGTCAGGGGAACCCTCACGCGTCACCACCGAGGGTGAAGTAGAAGGCGGCGCCGGAACCCGGGGCCGACTCCGCCCAGATGCGTCCAGCGTGCCGATCCACGATCCGGCGGGCGAGGGCCAGCCCAACACCGTTCCCGGGGAAATCCCCCGCCTTGTGGAGACGCTGGAACAGGCCGAACAGCTTGTGGGCGTACTGCATGTCGAAGCCGACCCCGTTGTCCCGCACCCGGTACACCGTCCCAGTCCCGGTCCCCTCGGCATCGACCTTCACCGCGGGGACATCCTGGCGGCCCGAGAACTTCAGCGCGTTCGAGAGCAGATGCCGCCAGAGCTGATGGACCATGGCGGGGTCGGCCTGCGCCGGGGGGAGCGGTCCGATACGGACTCCCTGGACGGGGTGGTTGGACGAGAGCTCGGTGAGGACCTTCCCCGCCACCTCGGCCATGTCGACGGTCGTGGGCTGGCAGGGGGAGCGGAGCAGGCGGGAATAGGCCAGCAGGTCATCGATGAGACGTCCCATGCGACAGGCCTCCTCCCGGACGATGGCCAGGTGTCGGCGTGACTCCTCCGGGAGCTGGGCCCCGACGTCCTCCTCGATTGCCTGGGTGAAGCCGTCGATGGCCCGCAGCGGGGACCGGAGGTCGTGTGAGATGGAATAGCTGAGGGACTCGAGTTCACGGTTCGCCTCGGCCAGGCGCGCGGCCAACCGTGACTCCGGATCGAGGGGGGGACGAGGGCAAGATGACTCCGTCGGTGTCGGGGTCTTGGGCAATCCGGGATCCATGGTCTGAAGGCGGATCCCAGGCCTCCGGCGGCGCCGCGATTCCTCCGGGATCGGATCCAAGGCTATGGGGGGATGCAGGTCAGGCAAGGATGCTTTCGTGGCGGCTGCGTCGCAGGCACCCGGGTGGGGGCGCGGGTGGCATAGGCGGCTCTGGAGAACCGAACCGGATAACCGGATGTTCCCGGGGACGGTTGTTTGGACTAGCCTGCGCCCGTGTTCTCCAAAGGACAGAAGGTGGTCTGCATCAATGACGAGTTCCCGCCCATGGCGCGGCTCCTGTTCGTCAACCTGCCGCGGAAGGATTCCGTCTACACGGTCCGCGCCGTCTACATCGGACGCGGCAACTACACCCGGGCTGGCAGCGGCAAGAAGGAGGGCGAGATCGGCGTCCTGCTCGAGGAGATCGTCAACCCGCAGGACCCCGCCCTGAAACAGGGGTTGGCTGGGGAGTTGGGATTCAATTCCGAGCGGTTCGCGCCGGTGCAGTCGGATCAGGACACGGAGGTCCTGGAACACGAGGAGAAGGCCGAGGATTTCGTGCTCCTGCCCTCCTGAGACTGCTACGCCCGTGTCAGGCCCAATCTTCAATACCCCTCCACCGCCTTCCCGGCCGCTCCATCTCCGACTCTCCCCGGCTGGGGAATCGGCGGTGCGTCGGGGACATCCCTGGGTCTACGAGAGTTCCGTCCGCGACCAGAGCGGCCCTGGTTCTGCCGGGGACCTGGCCGTGGTCTACGACCGCCAGGACCGCTTCCTCGCCCTCGGGCTGTGGGATCCCGATTCGCCCCTGCGCCTCCGCGTGCTCCATGTCGGGAAACCGGTGCGGTGTGACGTCGATTGGTGGCGGGGGCGTCTCCGCTCGGCGCTGGACCGGCGCCGCCCCTGGTTCGATGCCTCGACCACGGGATTCCGATGGATCCACGGGGAGAGTGACGGGTGGCCGGGGTTGGTCCTCGACCGCTACGGGGCGACGCTGGTGCTCAAGATCTACTCCCCGGTCTGGCTCCCCAGGGTGCCGGATCTCGTCGGCTGGATCCGGGATGAACTGGGGCCCGACCGGATCGTCCTCCGCCTCAGTCGGAATTCACAGTCGGCGGCGGCCGCGTCCGGGTACCGCGATGGAGAGAACCTCTATGGGCAGGATGGCTCCGAGCGGGTGACGTTCCTCGAATCCGGGTTGTGGTTCGAATCCGAGGTGGTGAAGGGCCAGAAGACGGGGTTCTTCCTCGACCAGCGTGAGAACCGACGTCGGGTCGAGACGCTGGCCGCCGGACAGGAGGTCCTGAATGTCTTCAGCTTCTCGGGCGGGTTCAGCCTGTACGCGGCCCGAGGGGGGGCGGCCCGTGTCGTCGACGTCGACATCTCGGCCCACGCCCTCGCGCAGGCACGACGGAACTTCGCCCTCAACGCGGAGGATGCCTCCGTGAAGCGGGCCATCCACGAACAGGTCCAGGCTGATGCATTCGACTGGTTGGCGGCCCGTCCATCCCGTCGGTTCGGACTGGTGATCCTGGACCCGCCCTCGCTCGCGAAGTCGGAGGCGGAACGGGCGGGCGCCATCGAGGCCTATCGGAGGCTGGTCCGGTCCGGGCTCGACTGGGTGAAGCCGGGTGGCGTCCTGCTCGCCGCCTCGTGCAGCGCCCATGTGTCCACGGACGAGTTCTATGGCGCCGTCCGGGAGGTCCTCCACGGTGCGGGGCGGCGGGCTGAGGAGTTCCTGACCGAGGGGCATCCCCAGGACCACGCGGCGACGTTCCGCGAGGCGGAATACCTCAAGGCGATCTACTGGCGTCTGCTGGGCTGAGGGGTGTCGGACCCGGGTCAGGCGAACCGCTGGACCGGGTTGCCTGCGAGGAAGTCCCGGACCGCCATGCGGCGTCCGCCCTCGGATTGCACCTCGATGAGGACGAGGGCA
>JBDLQQ010000422.1:0-4781 GCA_039800465.1 Verrucomicrobiota bacterium | reverse complement strand
CTGTGAAACAAACGATCGCGAAGATCGGGCGCAAAGGCCGCGAAATGTCTGTGGTTGAGTGTGTGGATGCGGTCAGCACGGCATTTCCGAGCCGCCGCCAGCAGCAGGACATCGTAGATGGCACTTCCTCTGGCGCCCACGGACGCTGCCGTATGAAGCGCAGCGGCATGCTCGGCCGGTGTCAAAGACACCAGAGTCAGCCGCTGGCCGACATTGATGTCGATCATCTCTGCGGCGAGGGCCGGAGTCAGGCGGACTGGGATTCGACCACCCGTCAGGGTGGCAAAACATTCAGCCAGGGAATGGGTCGAGGCATATCCCTCCCGGGCCGCTGAAAGCGCGGCCAACGCCGCATCATGGCCGGGTTCATCCTCGACCATCGCAGCGAGAAGAGTGGAGCTGTCGAAAAAATCCTTCACGGTCGCGACTCCCTTGTCGCGGCGAGCGCGGACACGGCATCGAACGGCTGACCTGTCCGTGGCACCACCATCAAACCCGATTTCCGCCGCAGGACAGGCCCCGGTTCCTCCACCGGTGTCAGTTCCAGCCGATTGCCCACGATGGCGGGTCTGAGGGCGGATCCAGCGGAGAGATGCATCAACCTGCGGATCTCCTTCGGGATCACCAGCCGACCGCTTCCGTCCATGGTAATAATGGCATCGCCAATGGCATAAGTCATGGCAGTAAATGTGGTTCTGGAAATGGCAGAAAACAAGCCATCTTGATCAGGTGGGACGAAAATGGGGTCTGGCATCGGCACGCGATCGAGGTGGAGGACAGGGCAACAGGCGCTCAGGTCAATAGGACGCTCCTGGATCTCAACGACGGTGTCGGGTGTACGACCTCACCGGGGCTGACACGTCGATGGACCCAATGACAGGGAGGGTGTCGAGGCCAGGCAGTAGTTGGATCTGGTAAGAATAAAACGGTTGGACAGAATTCTTTGGGAGGTAAGATTTCCTGAAATTGTATGACCAAGAAATCAGACTCCGTTTGGTTCACGACCAAGGGACAGGTGGTCATTCCGATGTGGTTGCGAAAGCAGTTCCACATCGAGGAAGGCACCAAGGCCGTGGTTGAGGTCACTTCGGAAGGCATTCTCCTCCGACCCGTGACGAAACACGCCATCAACCGACTCCAAGGGGCGCTTCGACAGCCGGCCGGCAAGAGGTCCCTTGCTCAGGAATGGGCAGAGCACAAAGAGGCAGAGCTGGCACTCGAGGAGGAGAAGCATGGCCGCAACGGTTCTTGATTCCTACGCCTTGCTGACGCTTCTCCGGGATGAACCGGGTGCCGATCTGGTGCGACGTCTCATGGAGAAGGCGGCGGAGAAGGATGTCCCGCTGCACATGACGGAGGTGAACTACGCCGAAGTTCAGTACATCGTCCGTCGTCGGGAGGGTGACCAGGCATGGGCTGCAGTCGCCTCCGATCTCATGGCGGCGCCGATTGAGTTCCACCCGGTGACCCGCTCCCTCGCGGATCTGGCGGCTGCCTACAAGGCCTGCCATAGGCTCAGCCTGGCCGACGCCTTCGCTGCTGCCTTGGCGAAGGAGAAGAAGGCGGAGCTCGTCACCGGTGACAAGGAATTCAAGGCGTTGGAGAAGGAAATCCGAATCCACTGGCTAGAATAACCGGTGACTAGCGTGAGAGGATGGAGTCTCTCGACATGACCACGCTCGAACGGGAACAGCGGTATCTTCGAAAGTGGCGAGGCAAAGCGATTCGCGGGGACCGCTTGGCCATGGCCAATGTCGCAGCGACATACCGCATTCTGGGGAACTACAGACTCGCAGCCAGGTGGTGGAGAAAGGTCGCGGAACAAGGTGATGGGAATGCCCTGACCGAATGGGGCTACTGCCTCCAACATGGTGTTGGCGTCCGAAGAGACACGAATGCGGCTGAACGAGCCTTCCAGGCCGCCATCGCGTCCAAGGACATCACGGAATACGGCCGGGAGGAGGCGATGTATCACCTGGCGGTTCTCCTGTTGGGCAAGCGGTCCGTATCGTCGCGCCGAGCGGCTCTCAAACTGCTGCGGTCTGCCACAGCCGATCAGGATTATCCCCAGGCGGAGGCTCTCTTGCGGAGCGTCGGTTCAGAAGACATCCGAAAGATCTGCACCTGTCATCGACACCTCAGGCCGCGTCTCGCTCAAAGGCATTGTCGTGTGCATGGGCACCAGCGGGTGTGAGGGGGCACAGAGGAACACCTCAGCATCTGACATGCCCGCCTGGAAGACCCGAGGGTCAGCGTGTTGTCGACATCGGGTGCATCTGCCAGGCCCGGAGACCCTCAAAACGGATTGGAGCGCCCTCGCTGAAGAGGCTGATGCCGACGTTCCCAGGTTCGTAGCGGTGGGGCGACAGGGCTGCGATCCGGTCATTGGCGAAGACCTCGATCAGGCTCTTGTCGATGAAGACCCGAAGCTTCAGATCCTCGTGGGGCGGCAGCGTGAACGGGATCCGGGTCTCGCCCAGAGACAGGGTCTGGGTGCCGGGTTCGAAGGAGATCGGGAAGCCATTGCGACCGTCGGCATCGCAATGGACCTCGACGCCACAACGGCGGGCGTCACCCGGGCGGAGGCGGAGTTCCAGTTCCAGGGTGTCCCCTGCAATCCGACGGAGTCGGTGTCGGGTACCTGCCTCGACCGTGATGGCCCGCTCGGACATCCGGCCGCGACGCAGGCTCTCCAGTTCGCGGATGGGTCGGATCCGGAGCACCCCATCTGGGGGCAGGCTCAACTCCCGGGGCAGGCATTGGATGCTCCCCTGCATGGGCACGCCGTGGAGACGGTGCTTCACCCGGGACCAGGCCCACATGACCCGACGTCCGTCCGGTGTCAGGAGACTCTCCGGGGCGAAGAGGTCGGCATCCTCGTCCCCACCCTGGAAGGCGCACATCCAGTTCAGACGACCGTGTGACTCCGGGAGAAACCGGCCATCCTCGAAACGGCCCAGATAATACCGGCTGCCAATCCAGTGGCTCAGGCAGAGGAGCATCCAACGATCCCCCATCCGGAACATGTTGGGGCAGGAGATGTCCTCATCCCGAGGGACATCGAGGGAGGGCATCTTGTCGTGCAGCAGAGGACCAATGTAGTCCCACCGTCGGAGGTCGGAGGACTTCATCAGGTGGGGATCCCTTCCGCCGGAGATCGCGTAGTAGGTGTCCCCGTCCAGCCAGCAATCCGGGTCCCAGTGCCGCATGGCGGGGAGTCCTCCGGACGACGTCCTTGGGTCCACGGGGATCGGCTTCGACCAGCGCTCCAGGAGATCATCCTCCGCGAAGGCGATCTGGTTCCGACCCGACCCCTCGCCATGGTAGATGATCGCGGGTCGACCCTCCCGGGTCAGGAATCCAGTCCCGCTGAACAAGCCGTGGCCCATCGTCGCCGGCGTCAGGGTGGTCGGATGCCATCTCCAGTGGACCATGTCCCGACTCGACACGTGCGCCCACGAGACGCCGTCCCTGCCCTCGTAGATGTAGTGGAGGTGGTACCGGCCCTTCCAGAAGAAGGCCCCATTGGGATCTCCCGGAGCTGTCCACCCAGGATGAGCGAGGTGATAGGTCACCCAGGACGCGGGGGGATTCTCAGGGCGGGTGGGGGTCTCCGGAACAACCGACGACGGCACCGCAGCGATTGAATGGGTCCAGGCTTCTACCGAGGCCACCAGAGCGCACAGGAGCCAGAATCTCATGGAAGTGAGGATGCCTCGGGTGCTGGAAACGGTCACGTCCTCGGAGATCACGACCGCGACTCCGTCGAATCCCCAAGGTCGTCGTCGACGTCCGTTTCGTTCCGGAGAACCTTATCCCCTCAACCGTCTCCTCCTTCCCATGCGCTCCACAGTCCCCATGCACTTGTGCCGAATCCCGGAGGTCCCAGGGAAGGGGTGCCGTGGCCACCGGAAGTTGGAAGCCTGTCTCCTGCTTCTGGTTGTTTGGGGCTTACTCTGCACCGGGACAGCGGCAGCGCCGGCACCGGCTGTTCTTCCCGGTACCCAGCCGCTCGCAGCGGGGCAGGGGGGTGTTGGCGACTGGGAGGGTGTCCTCAACACCGCCCTCCAAAAGGCCGAGGCGCAGCGATCGAGCCGGTGGCATCGGGATCTCTCCTCTCCGGAGAAGTACAACCGGTCGATCGAGACAAACCGACTCCGGCTGGCTCACATCCTGGGGATTCGTGAGCCCCGGGTTGCGTTCGAGGCACCCACGTTGATCGCCACGCTCGAGGAATCGGCCGTCGTGGCGCGGGGAGCCAACTACGACGTCCTGAGGGTGAGTTGGCCTGCGTTTGGGGAGGTTCATGGGGAGGGACTCCTCCTGGAACCCCGAGGGCACAAGCCAGTCGCTTCGGTGGTGGCCATCCCGGATTGTGCCCAGATTCCCGAACAGATCTCGGGGCTGATGCCGGGTGTGCCCTTGGAATCCCAGTTCGCCCGTCGTCTAGCCGAGAGTGGATGCCGGGTCCTGGTACCCGTCTTGATCGACCGTACGATCGAGGTCCGGGGGCGCGAGGGATTCCGGGCGTACTCCCGGCAGCCCATGAGCAGCCGGGAGTTGCTATTCCGCCCCGCCTTCCAGCTCGGACGACATTTGATCGGCTACGAGGTGCAGAAGGTCCTCGCCGCGGTGGACTGGTTGGCCAGGGGCAACACCCCGGTCGGAGTCATCGGTCACGGCGAAGGCGGTCTGCTCGCCTTCTACGCGGCGGCCCTCGATACCCGCATCGGAGCGGCCGGGGTGTCAGGCTACTTCGATGCCCGCGAACATCATTGGAG
>JBDLQQ010000421.1:0-19363 GCA_039800465.1 Verrucomicrobiota bacterium | reverse complement strand
GATCGGTCAGCACCGCTTGGCGCTCGAGCAGCGGAGGATCGGCAGGCGAATCATCACCACCCTCAACCACACCCGGGGCGACACACCGTTGACCGGCCGATTCTGGTTTCTGGGAAGGGAGGGTGCCGCCGTGACGACGAACGGCCTGCCGGCGAAGCCGACATTGAAACCCATGTCCCCCTCAGGAATGAATCGGCCCTGTCTCGACATCGAACTGATTGCCGGGGCGGAACTGAGGATCGAACACGAGGAACCCTGACTGCGTCGGACACCGGCTCTGCGTGGAGCAGAGCAGGCTACCGATCCGGACACGAAGATAACTGAGAATGACGACCTATATGAAATTCGCCGCAACGGTGATGGCAGTTCTGTCCATCATGACGACATCCCAGGCTGCAGAACGAACGTTCGATCGCTTGGCCATTTCCGTGAGCCCCAAAGTGCTCAGGTCCGCGACCCAACCAAACGTCACCGGGACCATTACCCTCAAGGCCATCGACTCAAGCGGTGCCGAGCACATCCTGCCGATTTCCGATGCCGTGATCACGGTCAAGACCAAGGACGCCAGCGGCGGTGCCATCGTGGCTGTCGTCGAGAACGGCAAGGTCCTCCCCAAGGAAGGAGGGGTCGCCAGCATTGAGGCCGCAGTCATGCGGAATGGCCGGGAACTCAAGGCGGCCACCGATGTGGTCGTGACACCGTTCTACCGCGACTACCATCAGACGCTGGTCCTGAAGCTCTTCATGGGCATGGAAGGAGACCCTGTCGAGCGTCTGCGCACAGTGCCGATGTTCCAAAAGCCTCACGATGTTCTGTGCACCTTCGAGGAAGCCCTCGATGTCATTCGCAAGACCGACAACCTGACGCGCGGAATCCCCAAGATCATCTATCTGGTCGGCTGGCAGAAGGGCGGGCATGACCACGGCTATCCCGCTTGGAGTCATGTCAATCCACGTCTGAAGCGTCCGCAGGATGCCACCGCTCTCGACAGCCTCCGCTGGCTCATTCGCGAAGGCCGGAAGTTCAACACCACGGTCAGCCTCCACATCAACATGACCGATGCCTACGAACAGAGTCCTCTATGGAGCGAATACGTTGCCAAGGACTGCCTTTCGAAGGACGAGAGCGGCAAACTCTATTCCCGGGGTATCCAGATGAAGGGAGAGCCAATGTATACGGTAGTCTATCCCAGGGAATGGGCGGCGGGTTTGGCGCAGCGTCGGATCGACCAGCTGATCGACATGGTCCCCGAGTTGAAGGAGGGGCACACCATCCACATCGATGTCTTCATTGCCCAAGACGAAGGAGGGAAGCCGCTGAGTCCCTGGCATGCCAAACCCGAAAACGGCGGCCTTTCACCGGAGAAGTATGTCGAGACCCAGCGCCAGATTTTCCACTACTGGCGCGACCGCGGGTTCGATGTGACGGGGGAAGGCATCTTCTGGGCCCACCCGCCCGGAGAAGGCTTCACGGGACTGCAGGCGATGTCCTGGTGGTATTTCTGTGACACCCAATACCAGCTGCGCATCCCGGAATCGTTGATGGCGCGAGGACGCACGGACCGGGGTGGCGATGGGGACTTCCGCTTTGGCTCCAGCATGCATGGCGAGGAAATCTGGATGGAGAACAAGGAGACCATGCCGGGCTTTCTCGGGATGTTTTGTCGCACCACTCTGCCTTGGTATTTCCTGGGCCGGTTGGATCGTCTGAAGGTTGAAGCCGACGCCGTCCACTACAGCGGCGGAGTCGTCGCAGGCACCGAAGACGGCAAAAAGGTCATCTGCAAAGGCCAGTTCCTGCTTCGCGAGAACGACAACCTTTTCGTCCCCGCCCTGTGGAATCCGAAGGAGATCGTGGCTTACAGCAGGCAGGGCTACACCGACCGGTCATGGCAACTGCCCGAGGAATGGACTTCGGTCCAACACGTCGCTGTCCACGACATCACCCTGCAAGGACTCGCCTCGAACAGGACGACGATTCCTGTGATTGATGGGAAAATCCGACTCACTCTCAAGGCTGAGCAAGCGATCTCGATCGTACCGGCAACATCCAGTCGCTGAAACCGAGCGGCTACGCCTCTCCACTATTTTTCGTATGCGTACGGTGAACCCCTTGGTTCCCACGGGGGGAGATAGGGTGCCAGCTCATTAGTCTTAGGTTCTCCATCGCCGACACACGCCCCCGTCAGCCTGCCGTGAGAATGGCGATCTCGGTCTGCCACTTCGACGGGTCGGGTTCCCGGGAGGGATCCATGATGCAGAATTCCAGCCACGCTCTCCAGTCGACGCCCGCATTGGAATGGTGCAGGGCCACGCCCTCGCGCCTCGCCCAATCGAAGACGTCGGCGTTGGCCTGGCGCAATCCGGTATAGGGACCTGTATGGAGCGCCACGACATAGCTTCCGGCCGGAAGTTCACCCGTCACGACATTCCCATCGCTCTCCACGCCAGGACGGACGGGAAACCCCACCTCGAAACCGAACCGTGGTACGGCACCCGAGCGATTGACCGTGCAATAGCGGACAAACGGCACGCCCACCGGTGCGATGCCGTGGCGTTCAAGCCAGGCCCAGAGCTCGCCGAACAGCGGTGGCAACACGACGGGAAGCTGGTCCGCAGCGGCTTCGGAACGGATGCCGATGTACTCCACCGCAGGCCGGCGCTCGAGACGGGGGATCGTGGTCATCCTGTGGAGAATCTTCAGGTCCCACGTTTCGGTGTTCAAGGTCCTGAATGACACCCGAATCTCCGCGTCCAGACGGGGGGGCTGAAATAGAGGGCTAGGTCATGGATCAGGTCATGGGTCTGCCCTGCCCAAACCTCGCGGATGAGATGGGGACCCATCGGGGTGGGTGTCTACCGGCCCCCCCGGGGTGATATCCACCTGAGCACGGGTCGCCGGATCACACTTGGGGGACCTGTCGCCTGGGACATTCAGACTAGGGTTGTCCACGCCTGGTACCCACCCACTTCAAGGCTTCCACCTCGCCGAACATCTTCACCCGATCAAAGTACGCCACGAGCTCCGAGTCCGTCGCCTCGCGTAACCAGCTCTCGGAGTCCTGCCAGAGTCCCTTGAGATCGGTCCGGCGCTGGCTGATCTGGTCCAGGTATTCCGGTATGCCTTCCGGCACGAAGTCGTACTGGCCCTCTGGCGGCAATGCATTCAGCACCTGCGCTTCGATGGCCATGCCGGTGAGTTCCTCCACGATACAACGGGCTCCGACGGACGAACGGAGTCGCTGACCCAGCTGCATCCCCAACCGGGCCAGAGCCTCGGCGCCCTCCCGGTTTCCGGCGGCGAGATAGTCCTGCTGGAGCCTGGCCAATTCCTGGGAAAGGCCCTTCAAGCCAGTAAGATGGGGAAGCGTGGTTTGCGACGTCCCGTACGTCTTGGCCTCTGCCGGAGAGAACCCGGCGGCCAGGTAGAGCTCCTCGACTGCCAGGGTGGCGTCGCGCGAATAGTCGTCGAATCGTTGTTTGCCGCTGGCGGCCGAGAGTTCCACCAGAGCCTCCTCAATGCGTCCCTCCTTCAGATGGTTTCGTGCCGAGAGATAGTCGACGAGGGCGTTGTCCGGATCGGCGCTCCTCAATCGGTCCAACCGGTTCCGTTGCGCCTCCGGAGTGCCAGTGAATGAGTCCCCGGCGAGCAGCACTCGCGGGTCACTGGGGAAATGCGTCAAAGCCTGGGCAAAGTAGCCTGCGTTTTGGCCCGCCCGGCGTGCGGCCAAGAGGTCCAGAGCATTGGTTCGGCCAGAGGCAAGCCAGCGTTCCAGAAAATCCGATGGGACAGCGGGAACCTCTCCGTTCGAGGAGAACAGTGCGTTGAGCGGATTCGAGCGGCCAGGGACAAGAGACCCTTGGCCTCTGTTTCCACTCGGATCGCCAAAAGCCCCGTGCGGATTGGGCACCTCGGAGGCGCCTTGCTGGTCGACGCGATCTCTATCGCTGGCCTTTGGGTCGACGAGAGCCGCCTGCTGTCGCAGCAGGCTGACCTGGTGTCGCAAAGCCGACAGCTGGTGGGCTTCGTAGATTCCAGTCCCAACCGCTGCGGCAAGAGCGGCAGCAATGAGAGCCTTTTTTGTCGTGGTCATGACGAGTGACTGGGTGAGGGAAACGCCTGAAGTGGCAGTGATAGCGATGGCGGCGAGCGGCGCCGTCTTTGAGATCGCAGCAGCCAGTCCAATCGGAGCGGCTTGAACGGCATTGGCGAGCGTGGCTGCAAGCCCTCCACTCGTGCCGAAGGTGGTGCCGCGTTGGGCGAAGTATCCGCGCAGGCGTTCGACGGCACGTGTGACGCGCTTCTGCGCAGCATCGCTGCTGATGCCAAGGACTTGCGCCATCTCCTCAGCAGACTTGCGTTCAAAGTAGCGGAGCATGACCGCATCGCGGTCCGAATCGCTCAACGCACCGAGGGCGTCATCGAGATGCGGAGCGATGTGTTTCCACGTGGCTTCGGAGTCGTGATCGGGCACGTCATTCATGACGGATGCCTCCTGTTCACGGGCACGCCGGCGCTCAATGGAGCGCACTGTTTGGGCGGCGATGTTCTGCGCTGTTCGATGCAGCCAACCCGACAACACCGCGCGATGCACCAGCTGCGGTGCGTTCCGCGCCAGGGCCACAAATGCCGCCTGTGTCACGTCTTCCGCAAGGTGCCGGTCACGAACCATCCGCAACGAGGCCGAATACACCAAGTCGACGTGGCGATTCACCAACTCAGAGAAAGCATCCTCCGAGCGCTGTTCCGCGTAGGTGCGCAGTAGTTGGGAATCGATCGGCTCGTCCACCACCCCATATTAGCCACCACTGCCAAAACCGGACAGGTGTGCCCCATGAGGGTCGGTTCCAAGATCGGAATAGACGGCCAGGTCATAGAGCAGACCCAACGGGGAAGATCAGCGGAGATGTCCAGGATGCGGTGGTGCCTGGAGAGCCGAACGCCCGCAGGAATCGCCAGGACGCTTCTGGCAGTTTGATTTCAAGTGCGAGCGTTGGAGGCTGGTGTCGCACAAGGGTGTTTCCCTGGAGGGTGGTCGACACGCCCGGATCGGGGAATTCGACGAGAATGTGAAGGCCAACAAGACGCTTTGCCGAAAAAGATCTCCCAACCCGTGACCTGGTCCGCTCTCCCCAGGTCATGGGTCTGCCCACTTCCATGGCTCACCCGAATCCGTCTCAGAAGAGAACCCCCTCGATGAAGGACGCCAGCGGCTCCGGGTGAATCCGGTTCTTGCGCACCACCACCGCCAACTCCCGGATGAACTGCGGCCGAATCCGGATGCGTTCCACCCGGCGTCGGTCTCCATACAGGGCGAGAACTCGGTGCGGTACGAGGCTCACGCCCAGCCCCAGAGAAACGAGGTTCACGATGACATCGAAGCTGTCCAGCTCCATGGCCGGCTCGACGGGCAATCCCTGCGACTTGAGCCACGATCGCAACGCCTGCCCGGTTTCGCCTCGGTGATCAATGAGCAGCCAACGCTCGGCCAGCAATGCCTTGCGCAGCGATTTCAGCGACGTTTGTCCGCCGGCCTTGGCCAGCGGATGGTCCGGCGGTGTCACGAGGACGAACTCGTCCTCAAACCGGTGCGTGACGGTCAAGGCCCGCGGTAACCGCCGGGGCGGCGACAGCAATCCGGCATCCAAGGAACGCGACTCCACCGCTTCCAGGATCTCCCGGCTGGTCAGTTGCTCAACGTGGAGCTGCACCTCGGGAAGCTTGCGGCGGAACGCGAAGAAAAAGCCCGCGTAGTAGGCCAGCCCGATGCTGCGCGCCACGCCCACCCGCAGTGTCTTGGGCACGAGATGGAAGTCCTGCTGGATCTGTCTCAGCGTCTCTTCAGCCGAGGCGACGATGGGCTTGGACTTCGCGTAGAGAAGCTTTCCAGCGTCGGTGAGGCTGACATGCCGCGTGGTCCGCTCGAACAACGCGACCCCCAGCTGCTGCTCCACACCGCGGATCTGGCGGGTGATCGCGCTCTGGGTCAGACCGGCTTTCTGTCCGGCCTTGGTAAAGCTGCCATGCTCCGCCACGAGATGGAACAAGCTCAACTCGTAGAGATCGAAGGGGACGGTGGAGAGGAACCCATTCATGCGGTTTCCGCATGAGAGTCATTTGAGTAATGCATTTCCAGCAATTCTTCGGCTCGTTGATGTTCCTGCTGTCGACCGGATCAGATGGACGCCACAACGGCGGACGGGTTCGGCGGAAAGAGTCAGGAACCAACATGGCCACACCCAGCCAACGGCTCCGGGAAAACGTCCCGGGCCAATTCTACGTCACCAGCGAATGCATCGACTGCGATCTCTGCCGGGAGGCAGCTCCGGAAATCTACCGGCGGGATGACGCCATCGGATACTCGGTGGTCCACCACCAGCCGGCGACTCCCGAGGAAGAAGCCCGGGCCGTTGAAGGAATGGAAGGTTGCCCGGTGGAAGCCATCGGTCGGGAACCAGCACCGGTCATGGATTGAGACGGGGGCCGCGCACAAAGATTCAGAACACCCAGAGAATCGCGAAGGCATGGGTGTGCTGGGAAATTGGGGAAATGGAGTGCGATCCATGCGCCTGGGATCCATGCCCCTGTCCCATGCTGGAGCCCAGATCTGATTTGCCCGTCTTTGTACTTCATACTGACACACTGGTGTGTTGTTACGAGGTACACTCTGGACTGGCTTGACTCCCCACGTGGGGCGGAGGTGCCGCGACTGAGTCCTGGAATCCCTGCGACGAATGGAGGGTTTTAATCGCCGCACCTTTTGCGGCGGATAGGCGAAATAATCACCGCGTTCCCGGCGGCGTTTGCACTTCTACCCCGGGAATAGGAGGCCTACCCCGAATCCGGCTCAGACACCGCACACGGGACATCCTCGCTGTCATGCCTTGGCGACCCGCGGAGCGCCGGGGCAGATTTGTCCATCACGACACTGCTTGAGACTCCGGCTCCCATGTTGACCACCTCCCGACGTCGGTTCCTCACCCTGGGCACGCGCGCCCTCGCGGGGGCGGCTCTCCTGAAAGCACTCCCTCGGGGTCTGGCGGGGGAGTTCGACAACGCCCCATGGGCTGACCTCGCCCGCCAGATGCAGGGACGGCTGGTCCGGCCTGGTGACGCCGACTTCGCCAGCCTCAACGTCCAATGGGCGCTCCAATACATCACTGAACTCCCGACTGCGATCGCCCGCTGCAAGTCGGAAGCCGATGTGATCGCCTGCGTCCGCTGGGCCGTCGCCAACAAGATCCCGTTCTCCACCCGCTCGGGCGGACACTCCTACGGAGGTTTCTCGAGAAGCCCCGGTCTGATCGTCGATCTCGGGTTGATCCGGTCCGTCGAGGTGGATGGCGCTGCGGGTCGAGTGACGGCCGGCGGCGGTTCGCTGAACGGGACCCTGTTCGAGCCGCTGAAGGCCGCGGGATTGGCCTACAGGCACGGGAGCTGTCCAAACGTCGGCCTGGCTGGACTCCTCACCGGAGGCGGGATCACCCTGACCATGCGGGACCGGGGGCTGGCCTGTGATGGTTTGGAGTCGACCCGCATGGTGCTCTGGGACGGGTCGGTGATCTCCTGCAGCGAGACGGAGAATCCCGAGGTGTTCTGGGCGGTCCGAGGCGCCGGGGGCGGCAACTTCGGCATCCACACCCAGTTCACTCTCCGGACCTTCCCTGCCCTGCCCACTACACGGTTCAACCTCCGCTGGTACTCGAACCTGGAGGCCGTGTTCGACCGCCTGCACGAGTTGGCGCTGACGGGACCGTCCACCCTGGCCATCCGATCGGCTGTGGCGTCGACGACAGAGCCTGAAGGCCGACGGGTCCACGTCCGAACCTCGGGACAGCTCTACGGCTCGGAAGATGAACTGATGCGCCTGCTCCGGCCCGCACTCGATGTCGCGACGCCCGAGTTGATGGACATCAAGACGGAGCCCTACTGGGACTCCCAGGCATTCCTGGCGAGCAATGAACTGACGGCCTACCAGCACAACCGATCCCGGTTCTTCTTCGGACCCGTCAGCACCGCCGCCCGGGATGCCGTCTTCAGTCATGTCCGAAACTGGAACGAGGCTGCTGGGACGGGACTCTCCGTCACCTTCCATACCCTGGGCGGGCGGATCCGGGAGATGGGTCCTGAGGACACCTCGGTTCCTTTCCGGGCCGCGACTCTCCTGGCGGCCTGTGTCGTGTCCTGGAAGGCCGAGCACGTCGATCTTTCGCCATCCTACCTCCCCAGGGTTGATGCGCTCTATGACGAACTCGCCCCGTACGCTTCGTCCTATTCCTTCGTCAATTTCCCGGATCGCCGCCTGGCGCAACCACTCGTCTCCTACCACGGCGTCCATCTCCCGCGGCTCATGTCAGTGAAGCAGCGGGTCGATACCAGGAACGTTTTCCGGCATCTGCAATCGATCGTCCCCCTGAACGTCCAGAATACTCCAGGTGGGAGGGAAGTCCTGATCCCCCGTCCCAAGGGTTTCGAGAAATGGATCTTGGAGAGCAGTCCCACGGTCGACGGGAATGGTCCCTGGACACCCGTCGAGGGCGTGGGCTCGGCCTCCGAGATTCGAATTCCCACGGATCGGATCAACCGCTTCTTCCGGTTGCGGAGTCCGTGACCGTGAGTCCGGAACCCGATCTACCCAGCCCGATTCGAGCAGGTCGACGACCCAGGATCGTGAACACCTTCCCACTGGGATCCCCCTTGCCAACAACCGGGCTCGCGTATGCGATGCGGGAACGATCATGGATCGTCGCCTCTTCCTCGCCCTGATCGCCGCGTTTCCATCGGTTGCATGGGCGCGGCGGCAGACCGTCTCGGTGGATGAACTGATCGGGGCTGGGCAACGTCTGTTGCAGGACAATGTCGACCCGCAGTGGCTGGAGGTCCTCCCGAGGGTCGACCGGAAACGGGTTGCCGGTTTCCTGGAGCGGTTCCAGCTCGGTCTTCAGGGCGGCCAGGTGATCGATCTGGCACCGCTGAAACCCCTGGCAGCCTCCGCCCTACCGTTGCTGCGTGCGCACCCGGACACCCAGCCCTACGCCCAGTGGCTGGAGACCCGCCTCGACTATCTGGACGTCGCGGAACAGTTCCGCACCTCGCTTCGACCTCCCGCACCCCAACCGGGAAAGCCCACGAAGCCCGCACTCAACCCAACTCCGGTGCAGCAACAGCGGGTCTGGGACGAGCAGATCTCCAAGGAGTCCCAACCCCGGGAGGCGACTGAGTTGGTTCCTCGGTTGAGGAAGATCTTCCAGAAGGAGGGTGTTCCCACTGCCCTGGTGTGGGTCGCCGAGGTTGAATCCTCGTTTAAATCCGGGGCCAAAAGCCCGGCCGGAGCGGTGGGTCTCTACCAGTTGATGCCACAGACGGCTCGGAAGATGGGGTTGAGCCTCTTTCCGCGCGACCAGCGTCTCGATCCCGAGAAGAACGCGGCGGCGGCCGCACGCTACCTGAAGAGCCTCCATCCGAACTTCCGGGAATGGCGCCTCACAATGGCCGCCTACAACTGGGGCCCCGGCAACGTCCGAAGACTCCTGGAGAAACGCCGGGCGAAGACGTTCGATGCCATCGCCGTCCACCTGCCGGCTGAGACCCAGATGTACGTACCCAAGGTCGACGCCGTGCTGAGGCGCCGCGAACGGACTGCTCTCGCCCAGCTACCACCTCCCGCCCGTTGACCGCGATACCCCCTAAGTCCCGCAACGCCTGAAGCAACCCGACGCTGTCCAGGACCATGACACCCACCTCACTCGACAACACGGGGGCTGGCTGTGGAATTGGGATGGGGATAGGCTTCCGCCATGGGTGATGTCTCCCGTCGGGACCTTTTCCGAATCTTCGGCCGTCGGGTGCGACCGGCACCGCGGCCTGTCGCGGAACCGGATCCCCTCCGCGTAGCCCTCGTGTCCGGACGCCACTGTCTGGCCCTGACCTCCAGGTGCTCGGTCTGCATCGAGCAATGCCCCATTCCCGGGGCGATGCAGTGGGATGCCGGCCTGCCGATGGTGAATCCCGACGTCTGCAACGGCTGCCGGATCTGCCAGCAGGTCTGCCCCGCCCCCACCAACGCCGTCCGGATGCTGCCGCGTCCCCCGGGCAGCAATCAGTCGTGGCAGGAGACGCCCGACTGATCTGCTCAGGTCAGACCCCGGATCGGATCGGCGTTGTAAAGAGGGTGCGGACGTCCCGTCGTATCGCTCCACGTGACGGATTGCGGGAGTCCCAAGGCACTGAACACCGTGGCGGCAAGGTTCTCGGGTGTCTGCGGATCCCGGTCGGGATACGCGCCATCCCGATCGCTGCTGCCCACCACCGTCCCACCCCGCACACCACCCCCGGCGAGCAGGATGGACTGGCATGCCCCCCAATGATCCCGACCGGGCAAAGCTGCCCCCGGAATCGTCGTGATGCGGGGCGCACGCCCGAACTCACTTCCCACCACCACGAGGGTCTCCGACAGCAGACCCTGGTCGTCCAGGTCGTCAAGCAATGCGCTGAGCGCCCGGTCGAACGGCGGCAGCAGGTGGTCCCGTAGATTCGGAAACGCCGCCTGGTGGGTGTCCCAGGTCTCGTCGTTCCCGAGGTTCACCTGCACGAGACGTACCCCGGTCTCCACCAGCCGCCGCGCCATCAAAAGGGACCATCCGAAACTGTTCCGGCCATACCGATCCAGTTGCCTGGGATCCGCCTTCTCCAGGTCGAAGGCCTCGTGCACACGGCTGCTCGAGAGGAGGGACACCGCCGCGGAGCGGTATTGGTCGAAGGCCTCATCCCCAGCAACGGCCGACAGCGCCGCGGACTGGCGCTCGATCTCGTTCCGCAGCGCCACACGATCGAGGACCCGTCCCAACCCCACGCCCTGGGGCAAGGAGAGCTGGGGCGTCCGGAAATGCAGCCCGTCATCCCGGACCCGACCCTTCTCATGATGGAACAGGTACTCCGGATACGCGCCGTAGTGCTGAGGGTGGTAAGGCGACATCTCAAGGAACCACGGATCCTTCGCGGCCCCGAGGAGTCCACCGAACTGCCCAGGAATCATCCGCCCCGAGTTGTGGACGATCTTGTCCGGCAGGACGATCGCCGGGGGCAGGTTGTTCTTCCGAGGCAGGAGTGTGGACGCCAAGGCCGCCAGGCTCGGCCAATCGGATTCCCGAGGCTTGGTGGGATCGAACCCCGGCGGTAGGTCCGAGCGCCCCGTCAGCATGATGTGATGCCCCGCGGAGTGGTCGTTCGACGAATGGGTCAGCGAGCGGACCAAGGCCCACTTCCCGGAACGCTGCGCCAGGAGCGGCAGATATTCGCAGACCTGGATTCCATCCGTCCGTGTCGCAATGGGGCGGAACTCCCCCCGGATCTCGATCGGGGCTTCCGGCTTCATGTCGAAGCTCTCGTGCTGGGCAAGCCCCCCCGAGAGGAAGACGTAGATGACCGATCGTGCCCGGGCCGGCTGAGGTTTTTCTGAAGAGGTCGATACAAGATCCTCCAGCGCGGCAAGGTGGTGCCCCCCAAGCCCCAAAAACCCGATCGCCCCCGCCTGAATGACACGACGACGTGTCATCCGGGAGCCGGCATGAATCGGCGATGGACCGGGGCGCATGGGCAGCGTGGGAAACCTCGGAAGACCGTACCCGAGGCCCCGCCTCCCGACATCAAAAACCCCGGCATCACAGAAGGTACCCGGTCCTCCATTCGCCGCAGGTGACGATTCCGAGCCCGGAGTGAACCGATTGCCGATCGGTGTCGTGGGAGCCCCAATCGCCGGAAATACCCGTTGCCCATGGGATCACGATGTCTGGATGGTTCCCACACTGCATGAAGCTCTCGATAACCTTGGTGCTGGCCGGATTCCTCACAACCCTTTCCAGCCTGCTCCCCTGCAGGGCCCAGTCCACCAACGGCCTGATTGCTGACTACCGTTTCGACGGCCGGATCACCAACCGAACCGGCCTGCCCACACCAGGACTCGCAACCCAGGCTGCTGTGTTCGGGCCGAATCGGGCCGGAGCCACCAATCAAGCCCTCGACCTGCAGGGACGCGACTTCATTGGATCCACCTCGGTCGACTACCTCAAGAACCGGCGGTCCTGGACCTGGTCGGCCTGGATCCGTCCGAGCGCCCTCACCACAACAGCGCCAGCCGCCATCTACTCGGAGGGCAACGACGGCATCAGCGGGCTCATCGGGGAGTACCAGGGTGGGATCATCGTCTCGGTCTGGAGCGAGTCCTACCCGGGAAGCTGGGGAACCCTGCAGTCGCCCGCTCTGCTCAAGACCAATGAGTGGACACATGTCGCCGTGGTCCTCCGTGTGCCGGATGGGGCGATCTCGGGCACTGCGGTTCTCTTCAAAGATGGCCTTCCGGTGGCGACCGGACCCATGCCCTACCTGAAGGTCTCTGACAGTCGGGCCAACATCCATCAGTTTGCTCTCGGCATGAACGTGGGCGCCTTCTACGGAGGACAGTCCGGCTCCCCCTATGCCTATCGGGGAGGACTGGAGAGTCTCAAGATCTTCAACCGCGCCCTCGCCGATCAGGAGATCCTCGGACTGGCCGGAAAAACCCAAGCTCTCTTCATCCAACCCGCGGTGGAACTGCTGTTCGCGACCGAGACCGGCCTCCGATACCGCCTCCAGTGGAGCGAGGATCTCACGGGCTGGACCGACCACGGCGACGTGATTGTCGGAACAGGCGAGACCTACTCCACCTTCGCCTCTGCCAAGGACAAGACCCACCGCTACTGGCGGCTGGTGTTTGCACCGTGAGTCCACAAGCTGGGGTGAACCGTTTCCCCATGCGTGCCCCTGCCGTTCCGTCGGTCAGCCTGCTGACATCCCTTCTCGACGTCGTTCTTCTCCTGTTTCTGGGACTCATCATCGGCATCCCAGCCCTGGAGGCCGCAGAGCCGCAGACGATTTCCTGGGTCACACCTGCCGAAGGAGTGGCCCTGCGCCTGAACGAATCGACCCCACTCCTCGCGGCTGCGAGCAGCGGGTTGCCGGTCTCGTTCCGGGTGGTGACTGGACCCGCCGTGATTGAAGGCGGTGCCGTGAAGGCTACCGCCATAGGCACCATCCAGGTCGTGGCCGAGCAGCCAGGCAACGCGGATCACTTCCCGGTTTCCCTGACCCGCACCTTCAACCGCCCCGTCAGCATGGGCACCCGGTTGGCCGTGGTGGACACCCCAGGCGCGCCGATGGACATCGTCGTGCGCGATGGTTTCGCCTTCGTGGCGGATGGCCCGGGTGGATTCCAGATCATTGACGTCCGCAATCCACTCCAACCCGTCATCGTGGGCTCCCTGCCGCCCATCGGAAGCACAGGACCTGAACACGTCGCGGTGCAGGGCCAGTACGCGTTCCTCGGGGAGGAGACCCGAGGGCTGAGAATCGTCGACATCTCCAACCTCTCGACACCCAAGGACGTGACGGTATTCCCGTCACAGAACTGGGTCATCGGTCTCGCCCTCTCGGGCAACCGCGTCTTCCTCACCGAGTACCAATATGGTCTGGAGATCGTGGATATCACCAACCCTACACAGCCGGTTGCCCTCGCCCGGTATCCGGTTCCCGGACAGGCCCGTCGGGTCTGGGCCGACGGGGATCTGGCCTACCTGGCGATCGACCGCGTTCCGGGTGAACTTCAGGTTCTTAACCTCGTAGACCCCACCCATCCGGAGGTCCTGGGATCCACCGAAATCAGCCCGTTCGCGCGCGACTTCCAAGGGCAGGGTCGATACGGCTTCCTCGCCTCCAATTCCGCAGGACTGCAGCCGATCGATCTTCGGGATCCGAAGATTCCGGTGGCCTACGCTCCAATCCCCAGCGGCGAGGCCTGGGGCATCGAGGTCTCCAGCGACCGAGCATACCAGTCCGGCAGCCAGGGCCTGGTCGTGTTCGACATCTCCAATCCGGTCCAACCGGTCCGGATGGGCACCTATCCTCCCATCGAACCCTCGGGAGCCGCAGCCATTGTCGGGGATCTGGCCTACCTGACTGTCGGAAGGAGCGGTGTGGAACTCGTCCGTCTCCGCGAGGGTCTGGCGCAGACGCTCCAGTTTGATCCTCCGACTCGGATGCCGACCTCCACCACCACACTGAATCTCACCGCAACGGCGAGCTCGGGACTTCCCGTGGAGTTCGCGGTCGTCGCGGGTCCCGCCTCCATCAGTGGAGGCTCCGTATCCATTACCGGTCCCGGAACCATCACGGTGCGCGCCTCCCAGGCTGGCGATGTCCAATTCAATCCGATCCAGGTCGACCGCACGATTCAGGTCGCCGATGTCCCGGTCATCGCCACCCAACCCGCACCGATCAACCTGCCATCCGGCGGCTCAGGGTCCGTGGCGGTGGAGGTCCAAGGTGGTGGAACCCTCACGTATCAGTGGATCCGCGACGGATCGAAGGTATCCGGTTCCAACAAGGCAAGGATGCCGGTGTCGGGCACCGACAATTTTCGGGGTCTATGGCAGGTCATCATCAGCAACGCTGCCGGGAGCGTCACCAGTCATCTCGCCTCCGTGACCCACAGTCTTCCCGCCGCCGCCCTCCCCGAACTACCAGGTGTCCCCTATCGGGTCCGAACCCGCGGCTCTCTTCCGGGATTCACCCTGGGTTTCGGCAGCGGCGCACCGATCCGCTGGCAGATCCGCGGGACGCTTGCGTACGTCGTGAACGGCTGGGAGACGCAACTGCGGGTGATTTCCTTGGAAGACCCTGATCGACCGGTGGAGGTGAGCCGCGTTGACATCCCGAACCAACAGTCCGGGTTCGACATCGCCCTCATCGACGACACGGCCTTGGTGGTGGAACGCGCGGGTGGATTGGGGATCTACGACCTCACCAACCCCCTGTTCCCCCTCCGCATCGGGGTCCTGCGACTCCCCGGAAGCCTCGCCAACTCCATCACCGTCCGAGACCGCACCGCCTTCGTCGGCAATGAGGATGCCGGGATTGTTGTGCTCGATGTCGACGATCCGAGGAGTCCGAAGGTGATTGGGAAAGCCGCGGTATCCGGCTCGGTCAACGGACTCGACATCTCCTTCCCGTCGGCATTCAGCGCGGGTTGGGGCACGGCGATCACAATGGTCGACATCACCAACCCCACCCAGCCCACCGTGCTCGGGAGATTCCCCGCCTCTGGCACAGGGTATCCCGGCACTGCGTTCGACGTGATCAGCCGGGGGTCAATCGTGTACGTGGCCGACACCCAGCAGGGGGTGTTGACGGTCGATTTCACCGATCCGGGAGCCGCCCGTCTCGTCGGGCGTCAGGCAGGATCGGTCTGGGGTCTGCATCGGCTGCCACGCCATCTCTTCACTGCGGATGGGACCGGAGTCCGGGTCTTCGACATCTCCAATCCCACCAACACCGTCCCTGCCGGTTCACTCCGGGCATTCGGTCCGGCACTCGGCGTCTCACTCCACGGCAACCGGTTGATCCAAATCGGGAACCAACTCGGCCTCTCGGACCTCTCCTTCGAGGCCCAACCCCCGGTGTTGTCGAACGAGCCCGAGTGGCGGCGTGTGGGCCCCGGCAGGACCGTGACGCTCCATGCTCCTGCGACGGGAACGGAGCCGATGAGCTGGACGTGGTTCCACGACGGCAAGCCGGTCGGGGAAGGACCCATCCTGAAGATCGAGAACCTCACGGCATCCCATTATGGTGTGTATTCGGTGACGGTGACGGGTGCCGCCGGAACGACCTCCGGGGTGGTGGCCCGTCTGGAGGCTCCGGCCGGCCCCCGCATCATCCCTGGGACGACACGGTTCGTGACAGGGGTGTCGGGCGGATTCCGGTTCGACGTCGATGCGCCACCCAGCAGTCGGTTCGCGGTGATGCGGTCGACGGATCTGGTTCAATGGCAGGAAGTCTCCGTGGAGACCGCGCTGGCTGGAGCGACTCCAGTGATCGATACACAGCCCTCCACAGCAGCCCGGTTCTATCGGATCGAGACCCGCTGAGATGGGTTTCCCCTTCCTGATCACAGCCGGAGGCGCGGACGGAACGCAGCGATGGATGTCCCCGTTTCCAGGGCGTTGCCCCTGGGCTGGCATGCTGACGCCTGTTGGGGAGGGTCTGGTGCTCGGTATGCCTCGGCCTCCCACTCACCGGGGCTCTGCACGGGCCCGGTCGTAGTGGTCGGAACTCACATCGAGATCCGGTGAGTACTCCAGGTTCCTCGAACCGCTCGGGTTGAGGTGGTAGTCGAGCACGGTGACCGTTGGCGGAGCGCCTCTCGGGAAAGGACTGACCCTCAGTTCGATCCGTGCATGGGCCTTCCCATTGCGGCTCCGGAGAAAGAACCGCACCGCGAAACCGTCCTGCCACCCGGGATCCTCCGCGGATTGCGAGTATCGGACCTCGGGGAGGTACCCCGTCTCAGGAGCCATGAACGGGAACTCCTCCGCGTGTGCCACCATCCCGCCATCCACCGGACTGATGACCATGTCCCAGTCGAAACGCCGCCTTCCTCCGACGAATCTCTCAGGACCGTGGTGGACTGTGATCCGAAGATCGCCTCCCGACGGAACCTCACGTTGCCCGATGAGGTCGATTCTCACCTCACCGGTCGCGGACGTGACTGGGAACCGGAGATTCTCACGGTGGACGAGTGGCTCGGACAGACCCTTCCGTCGGAGTCGCAACACCACCGGCTGGTCCGGGTCCGGTCGATGGAACTGTGGGTCCCAGGGCTCGGCGTAGTTGAGGATGCGGTGCGCCTCCTTCGTGCTGTAAAACGCCCCGTGGCTCGCCCGGACGGTCAACACGGCTCCCTCTTTTCCCTCCAACCGGATCCGTCCCGTCGCGTCCGAGGTGATCGTCTCGGAAGAATGCCCGTCTGAGGAGAGATCCGTCCACGTCATCTCCACATGCGCCCCCGGGACCGGGCGCCCCTGTTCATCCAGCACGAGTCCCCAGAACGTGATCGGCCGTTTCCACTTCCATAGCGGATCCCGGCGCAGCGCTTCGAGGGCCTGTGCAGTCGAGAGTTCATCCCGTCCCAATACCGCCCCGGTGGCGACGGGCTCCTGAGAGGACCTGGCAGAACCCAGGGGATTGCCGGGCACATCCGTTGGAGGTGGCGTGGAATCCGCACCCGGGGTGGCCGCCCCGGGACCTTGGACGATGCGCCAGCCGAGGATTCCCATGACGACCAAAGCCCCGGATAGACAGGAGATGAGGAGACCCCGGATGTTTTTCATAGGCGTTCCAGATCCTGGGTCATGCGGGAGATGATCGGCCACGCCATCGGAAGACTCCGGTTGAAGGCTCCACTGTGATCATCCCGAGTGTTTCCGAGGGAATACGGGGACGCCGCAAGATTGACGCTACTGCCCGGGAGCAGCACGCCCTGCGCCCGCGGCTCGGCCCCCAGTGCCCGGGAACGCGAACGGGCGATGAACGCGAGGATCTCATGTGCGCGGATCACCGGTCGCAACAGGCGGTGGGGATTCACCTGCAATGCATAACGGGGTCTCAGATCCAATGGAGCAGCGGGTGCAGTGGCGATCCAGGCATACCTTCGGAAATCCGAGAGGCCCGGCCAGTGGGGCTTCTGCATCAGCTGGTTCTCGATCCAGTTGGCCGCCATGCCCATCACCCGACCCGTCTGCAAGGCGAAGTCGCCCTCGTTGCAGTAGTTGATCAACCGAGTGTCCACTCCACCCAGCATCCCGCGGTAGCCCCCGTCGGTCTCGAAACGGTCCGGTGTCGACAACCCCTCAGGCGCCCGGTAATCCGCCACAGCGAGGGACATCCAATCGAGTGTGCGACTGGGATCCACGGCGCTGGCCGGCACCGCCGTCTGGAGCATCAGGCTGTTCTCCACCACCGCACCCGAACGCAATGCCGACGCCGCCAACATGCCACCTTGGCTGTGGGCGATCAGGTTGCAGCGATATCCCGCCGGGAGTCCGGCCAGGAGGATTCTCAAGGCCGCGCCATACTCGAGGGCCCGATGCTCTCCGACGTTGAAGGCGTCCATGAGTGTCGGTTCCTCCAGCATCGTGGTCGGCCATCGAAACGAGCAGAACCGTCCCTTGTACCCGGCATGCCAGAGCCGCTTGAACAGCGTGTCGGAGAAGCCCAGCGCCTCGTCCGCAGTGACGTTCCAACCATGGACGAAGACCGTCGCCACCGGATCTTCGTCTGGATCCACCTGATGTCCCAGCTGCGGCACCCAGGGTGCCAACCCCATCGCAAGGGCCGGTGGCTGGGATTCGGCGTAGCGGAACGGGGGATCAAACCCGTCGACGGGCCCCCCTTGGCCTCGCGAGTACATCTCCCGGACATCCAGGAGACGCAGATGCAGGGGTTCCGACTCGCAGACCACCTTTCCGTTGAAGAGCACCATCGCCACCAGCTCTCCCTGCCCCGTTGAGACTCCCTCGAAGACGAGATGACGCCTCGACCCCTGCCTCCGATCCGGCGCCATCTGTCGTGCGGGTAGCACCAGACGTCGACCCGGCCTGAGCAGCGGTTCACCAGACGCCTCATCAGTGATCGCTAGTTCATGACCCGCCACGGAGAGACCTGCCTGTTCTCGGGCCCCGTCGAGCGTCTCGAGATACTGTCGACCACCGGTCTTCCACGACCCCGCCGAGAACAGGTGGATTGCGGGTTGCCCCGAATGGATCCGCCGCCACTCCAGAGCGAGACGGAATCCCAGCTGGGCCCAGAGATCCTCCGTCCCATCCAAAGCGATCCACAACCTCGCCAGATCCTCCACATCCCGCACTCCCTGGATCCGGGCCCCGACATGGTCCGGCGTGCGGACCGGAATCTGTTCCTGTTCGCCCAGGTCGCTGTCGTTGTTGATCCAGAATCGGTACGGCGCACGAGGGGATGTCGAATCGCTGGCATCCAGCCGAACAGCCCCATCACGGTCAGCATCAACCGCGAGTCGGGGTGCCGGGGGCACACGCAGCGTCGCTGTCCGGGTGAACGTCGTGGAATCGGTGGCCCGCCCCTTTCCCAGAAGCGCCGGCGATCCATCGAGCACCACGAATCCCGGTGCACCGGAACGGACTGGGAGAACCTCCGCGTCGTAGGTTTGCGCCGTCGCCGTAGGCCGGTACTCCAACGGGGGCAAGAGCTGGATGGGATGGCTCGAGCCGGGTCTTACGAAGATGACCCGCTCGAGAAGTCCCGCGGTTCCAGATCCTGCTGTAGCCGTCTTCTCGTTCAACTCGATAGAGCCAACCCGCATCCCAGGGGCATGACACCGATAGCACCTGTCACCGCCCTCTCGGAACGCTCCTGCCGTGCGCAAGCGGATCGGGACCCAGTCCACACCCGCATCGATGCGCGACGCATCCTTCGTCGACGGATCCAGGCCAAAGAGCCCCTCCACGAAGTCATTGATCCC
>JBDLQQ010000420.1:0-2892 GCA_039800465.1 Verrucomicrobiota bacterium | reverse complement strand
TCCAACGGTGCCTCCCATGAATCCATCGTCGGATCCCCACGCGCCCTGGTGGCGCCTCCTGAATCGATACCAGTGGTTCGTCCTGATCGTGGCCGCGCTCGGCTGGCTTCTCGACTGCATGGACCAGCAGCTCTTCGTCCTGGCGAGGGCCCCGGCGATGAAGGAGCTCTTGACCGCAGGATTCCAACGTCCCGCCACCCCGGCCGAGATCGGAGAGTACGGGGGCTATGCCACGGCGATCTTCATGCTGGGCTGGGCCTCCGGCGGACTCGTGTTCGGGGTCCTCGGGGACCGCTGGGGACGGGCCAAGACGATGCTGCTGACGATCATCCTCTACTCGGGGTTCACCGGGCTCAGCGCGTTCGCGACCCGGTTTGCGGATTTCGCCCTGTACCGGTTCCTGACCGGACTCGGTGTCGGCGGCGAATTCGCCGTGGGCGTCGCGCTGGTTGCAGAGGTCATGCCCTCGAGGGCCCGTCCTTATGCCCTCGGACTCCTCCAGGCGCTGTCCACCGTCGGCAACATGACCGCGGCGTTCATCGGGATCTCGCTCAGCGTGCTCGAGCAGGGACAGAACCTCGCCGGGTGGGCACCGTGGCGGTGGAAGTTCGTGGCCGGCGCCCTGCCCGCCCTCATCGTCATCTTCGTCCGACGCGGCCTCAAGGAACCCGACGCCTGGCTGGCGACCCGGAACCAGCCCGAGCTCAGGAAACGCATGGGGGACTACGGTGAGCTGTTCGGCAATCCGAACTGGAGGCTGCCGGCGACCCTGGCCGGGATCACCCTGGCCGGTGCCATCCTGCTCGCCTTCCTCGGTCCCAAGGCGTGGTCCGACACTCCCGTCATCCCCGGGTTCTCCCAGCTCAAGCTGACCGTCGTGGGCGTCGGTCTCGTATCCTTCGCCTTCGGGCTCTGGTGCATCTTCGGCGGTGGAGGGGACACCCGCTACCGTGGACGCGCCGTCACCGGACTCCTCCTGGCCCTGAGTGGTGTCATCGGGGTCTGGGGCATCGCTTTCTTCAGTGCGGACCTCGTCCGGGGCGTGCTCGAGAAGAAGCTGCTGGCCGAGTCGCTCGGCATCTCCCCGGACGAGGTGGCGCGCCTGATGCGCGATGGCGGCGTCAAGGAGCAGCTCGCCCAGAAGGGCATCGATCCCCAGTTCATCCCGTCCCAGCTGACGCGTTGGACCGGCATCAACTCGATGGTCCAGAACTTCGGCGCCTTCTTCGGCATCTACGGCTACGGACTCCTCTCACAGCGCATCGGCCGCAAGCCGGCGTTCGCGATCAGCCTGGTGTCGGCCATGCTGGCGACGGCGGCGACGTTCTGGTTCCTGCGGGACTTCCAGGACATCTTCCTCTTCGTCCCCCTCATGGGGTTCGCCACGCTGTCGCTGTTCGGTGGCTACGCGATCTACTTCCCCGAGCTGTTCCCGACCCGGCTGCGCAGCACGGGCACGAGCTTCTGCTACAACGTGGGGCGGTTCATCGCGGCCGCTGGGCCGGCAGCGCTCGGGATCCTGACCGGTGTCGTCTACAAGGACACCGGCGAACCCCTGCGGTACGCCGGCATCACGATGTGCGCCGTGTACTTCATCGGCCTCATCGCCCTGCCCTTCGCGCCGGAGACCCGGGGCCAACCGCTTCCCGAGGAGGAACGCGAAGCCGTCCACTGACGGCCGCACCGCCCGACACCGGCAACCGAATCGCCGCGTCCATGCATCCCAGCAGTTCGCGCTCCCCCCGACCGCCTCTGGCTCTGGGAACACCGTGGGGGCCCTGCCGACCGGCGCCCCGGGCTGTCCTCCGGTCCGCCCGGATCCTTCTGGGCCTGCTGCTGATCCTCCCCGCCCTCGCCCAGGACGAGGACTTCAAGACCCGCCTCTCCCCGAGCGAGCGGATGAACCGGGCCCACCTCGAGGCCGCGCACCGGTCCGCCACACGGCTCCAGAAGATCCGTCGCAGGATCCCGGAACGCCCCGGGTTCCACGACTACCGCTGCATCCTCCATGCCCACGCCGAGGACTCCGCCCACACGGGTGGCACCCGTCCAGAGATGTGCGGTGATGCGGTCCGAGCCGGCGTCCATGGGATCCTCCTGACGGATCACTTCCGGCCGCCGCGGGACTTCATGGATTCCTGGCGGTTCAAGACCAACGGGGTGCTCTTCATGCCCGGATCCGAGGTCCGGGGATTCCTCGCGTATCCCTCCCGGTCGATCCTCGGGGCGATGGATCTCCCGACCGACCGTTTCGTCCAGGCCGTGACACAGGAGGAGGGGCTGATCTTCCTCTCGCACATCGAGGAGCGTCCCGACCATCCCCTCGATGGGCTCACGGGGCTTGAGATCTACAACCGGCACTACGACGCCAAGCAGGATTTCCGGGGGCTTCTGACGCTCGGGCTCAGGATGACGGATCCGGACCAGGCGGCGGAGCTGGCGGCACTTCTCAAGGAGTTCCCGGATGAACTCCTCGCCTCGCAGGTCCAGTACCCGTTCCCCTACCTCGAGAAGTGGGATGAAGGCACAAGGACCCGACGGCTGACCGGCGTCGCCGCCAACGATTGCCACCATAATCAGATCCTGATCGTGAAGATGGTCGACGCCGACACGGTCCGGGTGGGCACGCTGGTCGACAAGGATGAGAGCATGCAGTCGGTGAGCGCGACGCTGCGTCCCTCGATCCGGAGGCTGACCCGGGGACGGAGCCCCGGGGACATCCTGGTCCGGCTCGACTTCGACCCCTACTTCCGGTCGTTCCGGAACGTCTCGACCCACATCCTGGCCCCGTCGCTTGACGAGGCGGCGCTCCGTCGGTCGCTGCGGGAGGGGCGGGCGTATGTCAGCCACGACTGGATGTGCGATCCGACGGGGTTCCAGTTCGAGACGGAC
>JBDLQQ010000419.1:0-6841 GCA_039800465.1 Verrucomicrobiota bacterium | reverse complement strand
CATCGGCCGCGGCAGTCCGCTCTGACCCAGGGTCGGCGCGCGCAGCGCAACCGGGTTCGTTCAGCAGATCTCTGGGGTCTGGGACCTCTGCGTCTCAGATTCCCTCGGGCCACTGGTCCCGGGGCTCGAATCCCAGGACCTGCCGGGCCACGGTGAGATCGAGGCGGGTCTCACGCACCGGGCGGCTGGTGGCGTTGACGATGAGGAAGCGGACGTCGCTCGGGGCCTCGACGCAGCGGGTGAAGAAGCGGCCGGCATCGCCCGGACTCAGATAGACGTCGTGGGCCGACGGGGTGTTGCGGAATTCCTCCTCCTGGTCTGGCCGCGGACACCAGCCGATCCGCACCGCGATGACGCTCATGCCGTGCATCTCGCTGAAGCTCCGTCCGATGGACTCCAGGAACATCTTGGTCGCGGCGTACCAGCTCTTCGGGCTGACCGGTTGGTGCTCGAACACGGGGAGATCGCCGGCCATCTGCTGCCACCAGTTGACCTGTCCGCTGCTGGCCAGGATCAGGCGACGCACCCCGGCGGCGCGGGCTGCCTCCAGCACGTGGTAGAGGCCGACGAGGTTGTTGGGCAGGAGCTCGGTCAGGAAGTCGGCATCATCCGGGGTTGCGGCGAGATGAATCAGGCAGTCGACCCCCGTCATGGCGCGATCCAGCGTCGCCCGATCTCCGAGGTCTCCGATCTGGGTCGTCGGCAGGGCGGGGGAGGCGACGCGATCGTACCCGCGGACGTCATGTCCCTGGCGGACCAGTTCGGCCACGATGGCGCGGCCCAGTTTTCCTGAGGAACCGGTGACGAGGATCGTCTGGCGCATGGCCTCAGGCTATCGGTGCCCCTCGAAAGGGCAAAGAGCGGAGCGGGGAGGCGTCGGTGCCGGCCTGCGATGCCTTCAGGTCCGGTGGTGGAACCGAGACAGGGGTTGGCACCCCATCCGGAGCACGAAGATTGCCATGCCGAGGTGGGCCAGCCGTGGCAGGACTGGGTGAACAGTCCGGTGACGGATGCGTCGGTGCCTCAGGGTCGTTCGAACCCCGGCGCTCCTCGACAGGGCTGGAGGTTCAGGGCTCCGGATTCGGGGAGGACACGGAGAACCTCCGGATCTCGGACGGGAGGATCGAGGCGCTGAGGGTCCTGGCCCTACAGCACGGTCTTGCCACTCCGCTTCAGCCAGGCCTCGGCCTCCTTGTAGGCGGGGCACAGCCGCTCGACCTCGTTCCAGAAGCTGCGGCTGTGGTTCAGATGCCGCAGGTGGGCCAGCTCATGGAGCAGGATGTAGTCCCGGACGGACCCGGGGACCTGCATGAGACGCCAGTTGAGGCAGATCAGTCCGCGGGGGGAGCAGCTGCCCCAGCGGGTCTTCTGGTTGCGGATGCTCACGGAGCGGAGCCGTCCCTCCAGACCGTGCTGTCGGGCGAATTCACGGAGGCGATCGGGCAGGACCCGGCTGGCGAGCTTCCTGAGGACGGTCTCGACGGGCTTCCTGAGATCCCCGTCGTTGGTCTCGAGGTCGAACCGGAGCGGGCCGAGGGTGGCCTCGAACCCCCCTTCCGGCTTCGCCTCCACCTGCAGGGTCTGTTCCTCGCCCTCCCACCACACCCGGCTTCCGGGTCGCAGGGCGTCGGTGGATCCGGTCCGTTTCCGGTGCTGACGGAACCGTTCGAACAGCCAGGCCTCGTTCGAGGCGACGAACCGGCGGGCCTCGGCCAGGGTCCCGCGTCGGGGCAGGGTGCATCGGGCGGTACCATCCTTGCGGAAGGTGAGCCGGTACCGGCGCGCCCGCGGGTGGCGCACGTATCGGACCACGACCCCGGTGTCGTCGCACGCGAGCTCGTCGACGGCGAAGGCGCCATCCCGACTCGAGGCGGTTGGGGTCGCTGGACTCCGGCTCGGCCACAGCCGACGCAGGAAGTCCAGCTGGCTCACGTCAGGAGCCACCTCGGTCGAGCGGGTTCCGGGCAAAGACGAATTCGTCGACGGGGCGGCCATGGATCAGATGTTCCTGGATGATGCGTTCCAGCACCTCGGGAGCGCACGAGTGATACCAGACGCCGTCGGGGTAGACCACTGCGATGGGGCCTTTTGCGCAGACCTGCAGGCAGTTGGCCTTGGTGCGGGCGACGGAGGCGGATGGACCCACCAGGCCGAGTTCCTTGAGGCGGCGCTTGAGGAATTCCCAGGCGGCGAGGCTCTCCGCGGCCGGGCAGCACTTCGGCTTCGAGGGGTCCGCACAGAGCACGATGTGCCGTCGTACCGACGGGATCCCGAGGTCGGCGGCGATCCGCGAGAGGTCTGGCGTCGCATCCACCCGTCCAGCCTTGATGAGGCGCGGGGCATTCTCAAGCCGGGGCTCCCGCCTCCTGCGGTCCCGGGGGCGCTGCAGAATCTCCGAGTCCTCGCTTGCCCCGGGGGGCGTGGGCACCCAGATTCACTTCCGCCAGGGCCCATGGAACGCGGACTTACGAACCCCGCCAGGGCCGGAAGGCAGCAACGGTAGTCTGCTCCCGTCTGCCGTGGTCACCCTGGCATTCCTCCCCTCTTTTTGGTTTTCGGAGACGGGATTTGGCCTTCCAATCCCACCCTCCCGCGCGCCCGGTTCCGAGGCGCGGGGCCGAACCCCGAAGCCGATCCCGTGTCCTACCAGGTCATTGCCCGCAAGTACCGCCCCCAGCGTTTCGAGGACGTGGTGGGACAGGAGCACGTCACGACCACGCTCATGAACGCGGTGCGGTCGGGCCGCATCGCCCACGCCTACCTGTTCTGCGGCCCCCGTGGCACGGGCAAGACGACGCTGGCCCGGATCTTCGCCAAGGCCCTCAACGCCACCGGTGGCCCCCGCGTGGATTTCACCGAGGACGACCCCCGGGTGAAGGAGATCGCCGAGGGGCGGTCCATGGACGTCCTCGAGATCGACGGTGCCTCCAACAACGGTGTCGAACAGGTCCGCGAACTCCGGGACACGGCCCGCTTCGCCCCGGCCTCGGGCAAGTTCAAGATCTACATCATCGACGAGGTCCACATGCTCTCGACGGCGGCGTTCAACGCGCTGCTGAAGACCCTCGAGGAACCCCCGGCCCACGTGAAGTTCATCTTCGCGACCACGGATCCCGAGAAGGTCCTGCCGACGATCCTGAGCCGCTGCCAACGGTTCGACCTGAGGCGGATCCCGACCCCCCTGATCGTCGAACATCTGGGGCGGATCGCCCGACAGGAGTCGGTCGAGCTGGACGACGCGGCCCTGCATGCGATCGCCCGGGGGGCGGATGGTGGCATGCGGGACGCCCAGTCGACCCTCGACCAGCTGATCAGCTTCTGCGGTGCGCGCATCGTGGAGTCGGATGTCCTGTCGATGTTCGGCCTGGCCTCCCGGCAGCACCTGCTGGCGCTGGCTGGTGCGATCCTGGCGGCCGACCGCGCGGGGTCGCTCCGACTCCTGCACGACCTGGCGTCGGGCGGGAAGGACCTGGGACGACTGCTGGGGGATCTCCTGGCGCATTTCCGGAACCTGCTCCTGCTGGAGCTCAGCGGTGGGGATCGCAACCTCGTGGAGGTGACCGATGCCGAGTGGACCGCCCTCCAGACCCAGTCGAAGCAGGTCGATGCCACGGCCCTGACCCGCATCCTGGAGGTGCTGTCGCGGGCGGAGGGACGCCTGCGGGAGGCGCCGTCGAAGCGGATCTTCTTGGAAGTCACGCTCATCAACGCGGTCGAGGCCCGCACCGCCGTGGGGTTGGATGAGATCCTGCGCCAGCTGAAGGCGCTCCGGGAGGGCGCTCCCGTGCCGGCGGCCCCGCGCCCGACGGTGGCCACCCCGCCGGCCCCGCCGGCTCCGGTGGCCCCGGCCCCTCCAGCATCCAGCCTGTCGGTGGCTCCCACGCCTGTGTCTCCAGCATCGGGAGGGGTCGTCCAGGTCTCGACGCCTCCATCCGCGCCGCCGGCTCCGGTGGCCCCGGTCCGAACTCCAGCGACCCCGTCTCCCGCTCCGTCGGTGTCCCTACAGCCTGCGTCGACACCCCAGCCGACGCCCATGCCGGTCACCTCCGCTGTGGAACTCTGGTCGACCCTGTATGCCGGCCTGGAGAAGGGGGAGCGGATGCTCTGGACGCTGTTGGCGGGTTCGGAGGGGCGGTCATGGGAGCTGCAGACCCTGACGGTGGCCTGTTCACCCGACGCGTTGGAACTGGTCACGAGTGGCAAGACGGCGACGCTGCTCCGGACACGTCTGCGGGAGCTCGCGCCGGGGGATTCGACGCTGAAGTTCATCCCGGTTGCGACGGCTCCCACGGTCGACCTCGCCGCGCCGGCGCCGAGTCGGCCGAAGCCGACGGTCGCCAAGGCTCCCGAGGACAAGCCCCAGCGGGTGGAGCCGGTGAAGCTCAACCGGGAGGAGTTCCTGTCGGATCCCCTGATCCAGGACGCCATGCGGATCTTCCGGGCGCAGTTGATCGAGGTCCGCGGGGGAGGATGAGGGCGTCGGGAGGCTCCCGTTTTGGATTTCCCGGACGGTTGACACGAGTTTGTCTGATTGGGTATTTTTTCCGGGCTCAGGTTCTGGGATGTCTCTTCCGCGGGGTTCCCCACCTCCACCTCCTTGGCTCCCGAACCTGGGCTTTTCAATTTCAAACCGAGAAAGGTATTGACCCTATCTCGGGGTCGCGTAGAAAACGCGCCCGCTGTTTTCGCGGGGGTGTAGCTCAACTGGTTAGAGCGCTGCCCTGTCACGGCAGAGGTTACGGGTTCGAGCCCCGCCACTCCCGCCACTTTCCCGCGAACCAACCGGCCCGAGAGGAATCCTCCGGGCCGGTTTTGCATTTCCAGGTCCCCCAGAGGTCGTCGGCTCCTCCCCCCACGTCGTCGACCTGAGGTCGTCGGCTTTGTTCCCGAGGGGCAGGCGGCACCCGTCCTGGTCGGGGCGGGGCGGACATGGCATCGACCGCCCGTTCGCCGAGGTCCCCAGGTTCAGGAGGTTCAGGCGCGGGCGGGATGCCGTTGAGCCATGGTTCTCGATGCCTAACTCAACCCCCGCGGTGGGAGGGCAGGATGGTCAGAGCAGGGAATCCGCGAGACGGACGGTGCACTGAGGCCTCCCTCATCCGTGAGGATCAAAACCCGGGGCTCACTTTCCAATAACGATAAAGAATGAGTTTGAAACGGACTTTTACCAATTCATGCAAAATCCCCATCAGGTGGTGAATTTTTCACCATGATTCGGAGGTGCATTGAGGAAGGTGTTCGGAAGGCGATGATCGATACCCCGGTGGTCTTGCTGAATGGCGCCCGTCAGACAGGCAAGACCACACTCGCCCGTGAGTGGGCTGCGAAGACAGGGGCGCAGTATTTTACGTTCGATGATGCCGCCACCTTGGCTTTGGCGGGAGGGGATCCCACTGGATTCATCCGTGGCCTCGTTGGGAACGTGGTGATCGATGAGATCCAGAGGGCGCCTGAGCTGTTTCCTGCCATCAAGCTGTCGGTCGACCTCGATCGCCGTCCGGGCCGCTTTCTGCTCACGGGCTCTGCCCATGTGATGACCCTGCCCCGGCTCTCGGAGTCCCTTGCGGGCCGCATGCAGGTCCTCCCGCTGTTTCCGTTCTCCGCGGGGGAGCTGGGAGGCGGCCGAGAGGGATTCCTCGGACGGTTGTTCGGCTGCAGCTTTCCCACGGGTCTCCCGGTCGAGACCGGGGAGGAACTCCACTCCCGACTCGTCCGCGGCGGTTATCCAGAGGCGATCCAGCGGGAGACGGCAGAACGACGGGCGGCGTGGTTTGCCTCCTACATATCCACCATTCTCCAACGGGACGTGCGCGATCTTGCCCGTGTGGAGGGGCTCACCGCCTTGCCGAACCTCCTCCGGATCCTGACGGCTCGGACCTCGGGGCTGCTGAATCTGGCCGACGTCGGACGCGACGCCAGCCTCCCACACACGACACTGACCCGGTACCTGAACCTGTTGGAGACGGTCTTCCTCCTCCACCGTCTCCCGGCATGGTCTCCCAATCTGGGTCAACGCCTGGTCAAGGCGCCCAAGTTGCACCTCATGGACACCGGCCTGGCCTGCCATCTGATCGGCGCCGATGTCGGAAGGTTCCGTCAGGACCGGACCTTGCTCGGCCGGATGCTCGAGACCTTCGTGGTGGGCGAACTCCGGAAACAGGCCTCGTGGTGGTCGACTCCGGTATCGCTGTATCACTTCCGGACGTCGGCCGGCTCCGAGGTGGATGTTCTCTTGGAAAAAGCGGATGGGACCGTGGCGGGGGTTGAGGTCAAGGCAGGGTGCACGGTGGATGCCGGGGACTTCTCGGCCTTGACGAGTTTGCGGGACCGGCTTGGAGACCGCTTCGCCGCCGGCGTCTTGCTCCACGAAGGGGAACAGCGGATTCCGTTTGGAGATCGCCTTTGGCTCCTACCGATCTCCGACCTGTGGACCGGGCTGTCCATCGAATCCCCTCCCGGAAACGTCCAGCGTCCCCTCCGTTTTCATGGGGACGAAAGGATATCGGTGGAGGAATAGGGGCCGGTTCTCCAGGTATCGATCCCACTGAACTCCGCGGGGAGAGGGCGCGACTGTCAGAGCAGGGAATCCGCGAGGCGGGCGGTGTTCTGGGCGATCCGGATCGCCAGGGGGCGCCGTCGCCAGGCCTCGAGCGTGAGGCGGTCGCTCTGGTCGATGTGGCGCTGGTTCAGCTCCCGCACCTGACGGGCCACGGTGGCGTCGTGGATCAGCAGGTTGGCCTCCGCGTTGATGGCGAAGGACCGGATGTCCATGTTGCTGGAGCCGACGATCACGAGGTCGTCATCGATGACGAGGCTCTTGGCGTGGAGGAAGTGGGTGCGG
>JBDLQQ010000418.1:0-5435 GCA_039800465.1 Verrucomicrobiota bacterium | reverse complement strand
GTGGTCGGTGGCGGCTTTGGTGGGCCCCACCACGATCACTTATCTGTCCACCTCGGCGAAAGCCCGGGGGGTACCGCCGGCGGAGGCGTACACGGGGACCCTTTACCTGATGGCGGCATTGCTGGGAATCGGCCTCATCGCCAATGCCCTTGTCGCGCGTTCCCTGGCGCGCAGCCGTTCCGCCCAGCGCGTCCCGTAGAATTCTTGGACCATGAAGACGTTCCAACTCGTGATGGCCTGGTTGTTCGTGGGGATTCCCCTGGCGTGGGGTGTCGTCCAGTCGATCCAGAAATCCATGCCTCTCCTGCGCGGATCGGCCCCTGTGGAAGTCCAAGGCGCCATGCGGCCCGACGGGAAACCCTGAGTCCGGGGGGCGTTGCGCCGTTGGAAGGCGTCCCACATCCTCCGTTTGGGATTCCCCCCCAAGCTTCCATGAAACCGAGACCCTTTACCCTGTTGGCCCTCCTGCTTTGGAGCGCCACCCTCCCCCTGATGGCCGAGTCGATGCCCCTGAAGGCGATCCACACCTGGACCGGTTCGATCGAGGATTCGAAGCTCGCGCGGGAGATGCCCGAAGGTGGGGTCATTACGAACGCCAAGGACTTTGGGAAGCTCCTCCAGGCGTGGAACGTCCTCGAGAAGGTCCCGGAGGTGGATTTCGCGCGGGCGATCGTGCTGGTGGCAACCACCTCGGGAAGCCGCCTCACGTTGAATGCCATCTTGGACGACCAGGGCGACCTGAAGGCCTTGGCGGTGGCCACCCGCGATCTCCGTCCGGGATTCCGCTACGCCATCGTCGCGGTGTCGAAGGACAAGGTCCGGACCGTGAACGGCAAGGAGCTCCCGAAATAAGCGGCCGCCCGCCGACATGGTGGGGCAGCGCTCCCGATGGTCTGGGAGTTCAGTGGCGTCGGAACAGGAGCGGCAGGTAGTGGTGGAGGTATTCCCGCCAACGGTCCCAGGTGTGTCCCCCTTCGGTTTCGTGATAGGTCGTCGCGAATCCCTGTTCCCGGAGGAAACCCACCGTGGATCGGGTGACCTCGAGGAGGAAGTCCCGCTTTCCGGTCGCGAACCAGAACTCGGGTAACCTGCGGCGGGATGCGGTGGCTGCGAGACTGCCCCGATGCTGGTGTTGGAAGTCGACGAGGGCCTTCCGGTTCTCCTCGGGAAGACCGTTCGGTCCGAAGATGCCGCTGCTGAAAACCCCCACGTGTTGGAAGAGGTCGGGTCGGTCAAACCCCACCCGGAGTGCGTGACCGCCGCCCATCGACAATCCCGCCACGGCGCGGGACTCGCGACGGCGGTGGATGCGGTAGCGGGATTCCACGAAGGGCAGGATGTCCTCGAGGAGCTCCGGCTCGAACGCCCCCCACATGGGCATGCCCAGTTTGAAGGGACCGACATGTCCATGCGGCATCACCACGATCATCGGCTCGGCCTTTCCGCTGGCGATCAGGTTGTCGAGGATCACCGGTGCGCGGCCCACGGAACTCCAGGAGTGGTCGGAGTCATAGGCGCCGTGGAGCAAGTACAGCACGGGATACCGTGTGCGTCCGGACTCGTATCCGGGCGGGGTATAGATGTGGAGCCTCCGGAACCGTCCGCGCACCGTGGACGGGTAGGGGACGGTGGAGAGCGAGCCAGCCGGAATGGGTTGGCGATCCATCCAGTCCGCCCCAGGTACGTGGAACAGGCTCCAGGCGTGCTCGTTCGACTCGCTGGTCGCCGGATTCCGGGGATCGAGTCCGTTCAGTCCGTCGACGCTGAGGTGATACCGATAAGAGCCGGGGGGCACTCTCTGGAGGGACAGGTCCCAGACTCCGTTGGAGCGCTTCCGGAAGGGTTTGCCGACTCCGATGCCCAGGGCGGCGAGATCACCGATCGGACCCAGACTGACGGATTTCGCGTTGGGGGCGTGCAGTTGGAAGGTGACCTGTCCCTGGGTCTTGACCTGCGGGGAGATCAGTTCGTCCGGTGCGGGTTTGGCGGGAGGACGACGTGGGACGGACCCGGTGGGCTTGGGTTTGGCCATTGGGTTCAAGGGTGTGCGGGAATCGAGTGGAAGTCCAAGTGCCCGGTGGGTGGGGACCGGGGGAGTGGTTTAGGTGGGCCCCCCCCCGTCCATCGCCTCGTGAAAGCCACATCGGGCCGTACTCGCATGTCAGGATTCCGCCAGAAGTTGTACGGGGCCTCTTGACCCTAAGTTGCCAATCGATTCCGACATGCCTTCATCTGCAGGCATGAGAATGATCACGGTCGAAGTTCCAGATCTGGTGCATCAGGATTTCCAACACCTTGCGCGAACGACGAATCGGGATGTGGCTGAGCTGATTCGTGAGGCGAAGGAGGCCTACCGGCAACAGCATATGCAACGGCGGACATCGTTGCGGGATCGACGTCCGGTCAGTGTCGGTGGCCCCGTCCGTCCGATTACCTCCGAGGACGACATTCTTGGTAAGATGCTCCATGGCACAGGGGATTGATTTGGGTTCACCTCATGTTGATTGAGATTCGGGATCATCCGTTCCGCCCCCGATAGGAACTATCCTGCCGGATTGAAGCGCAGCGGGGGGATCGAGATGGGGCCGAGAGGGACCTCAGCCTTTGGACCGACGTCTCCCGTCTTTTCCAGCCTCCGCCGCTCGGGCAGGCTCATCCCATGATTCCCCGTTGGATGGTTTTGGGTTTGGCGTTGGTGTTGGCCTGCGCCGTGCGCGCCGAACTCCGTGTGGCGACCTTCGATGTCGATGCCACACCGCCCACCGGCAGCAGCCTGATGTACGACCCGATGAAGGCGGTCGGCGAGCTGGGGCTCCGCTGCCGGGGTGTGGTTTTGACCGGGTCCGGGACTCCGATCGTCCTCTGTGCCGTCGACTGGATCGGCGTGGCCAATGAGGGACAGGACGTCTTCCGGGACGCCTTGGCGACCGCGGTGGGGACCACCCGGGATCGGGTTGTGGTCCATGCCCTCCACCAGCACGACGCGCCGATCTTCGATCCCACGTCGGAACGGATCCTGAAGGACCGCGGTCTGGATCCCGGGGCGTTCAACTCGGAGGCAGCCCGTCCCACGATCTCGCGGGCCGCCGATGCCCTGAGGGTTGCCGTGACCAATGCGGTGCCCGTGTCCCATGTCGGCTGGGGCCAGGCCAAGGTCCAGAAGGTCGCCTCCAACCGCCGCATCCCGGGTCCAGACGGCAAGATCCGCGCAGTCCGCTACACCGCCTGTCCCGATCCCAAGCTGCGTGCGGAGCCCGAGGGTGTGATCGACCCCAACGTGGCACTGGTCAGCCTCTGGAATGGTTCGGTGCCGGTCGTCGTCCTCAGCTACTACGCGACCCATCCGCAGAGCTTCTACCGGACGGGTATTGCCAATCCCGACTTCCCGGGCATCGCGCGGTTCCTTCGCGATCAGGAAATGCCGGGCGTCCGGCACGTCCATTTCGATGGTGCGGGCGGCAACATCGGCGCCGGCAAGTACAACGATGGATCCCCCACGAACCGCGCGGTGCTGGCGGGACGGCTGGCTGATGGACTGCGTCGGGCCTGGAAGTCCACCCGGCGCTATCCGGTCACCGACACCGGCGTCCGGTGGCAGGTGGAACCGGTCACCCTGCCCATGGCCAAGCATCTGGATCCGGTGGCGCTCAACGCCCAGCTCGGTGCCGCCACGCCATCCCGGAACCTCTATGCGGCTCAGTTGGCGTGGATGCGTCACACCGCGGTGCGGCCCATCGACATCGCCTGCCTGAGCCTCGGCCCCGTTCGGATCCTCCACATGCCGGGCGAGCTGTTCGTGGAGTACCAGCTCGCGGCCCAGCGGATGCGTCCTGACCTGCGGGTGGCGATGGCGGCCTACGGCGACTACGGACCGGCCTACATCGGGACGGCGGTATCGTATCCGGAAGGGGGGTATGAGACGGCACCGACCTCCTCGTACGTCGACCCGTCGGTGGAGACGGTTCTGATGGGTGCCATGCGCCGGCTGCTGGAGTCGCCGGCGAAGCCTTGAGTCCGTCGGATCAAAACAGCCTCAAACCGCCATGGACACGTCCCCAATACCACCGTTGTCCCGCTCAAATTCCGCCCGGACCATTTCGGTGAAGGGCCTTTTTGACGTGGTGTGCGTTATGGGGGTGGTCTCGACCGGCATGGGCTTCATGGCCTCGACCGGATGGTTCTTCGAGCTGGCCAGTCACTTCCGGGTGCAGCTTGCCCTTGTCCTCGGACTTTTGGCGGCGGGCATGGCGCTCCAGAAGCGGCACGGGGCGGTTGCCGTGCTCCTGATGGGTGCCGTGATCAATGGTGGCCTGGTCCTCGCGGTGGCCCGTCCACAACCGAGTCCGGTTGTGTCCCACGGTGTTCCGCTCCGCGTGGTGTCGATCAACGTCCACACGGCCAACCGTCAGCATGACCGCGTCGTGGCCTACCTGCGCGAGACGGAGGCCGACCTGATCGTGGCACTCGAGGTGGACAACCGGTGGGCCCGGGCGTTGGAGGCGTTGAACGATCGGTATCCGCACCGGGTGGTGGAGGCGCGGGACGACAACTTCGGTATCGTGCTGCTTTCCAAGAAGCCGTTCGTGAGGTCCCAGGTCGTGGATCTGGCGGGATCCGAAGTTCCGTCGATCGATGTCACCCTCGATGTTGACGGTGTCCAAGTACCTGTTCTGGGAACCCATCCCGTGCCCCCGGCGACGCCGGTCTATGCGGCCGAGCGGAACCGGCAGTTGGCGTCGATCGCGACTTGGGCGGCGTCGCACTCAGGAAAGGCGGTGGTGCTGGGAGATCTGAACACGACGCCGTGGAGTCCCTACTTCAGCCGGTTGCTCGCGGACGGTCGACTGGTCCGCGCCCATCCGCGGTGGGGCGTGGAGCCGACCTGGATGGCCGACCAACCGTGGGTGTCGCTGTTGTTGGACCACGTGCTGGTATCGCCGGAAATCGGGGTCACGTCGGTCGAGGTTGGGCCTGATGTTGGCAGCGACCACCGTCCGGTTCGTGCGGACCTGTTAATGCCGAGGTGAGTTGAGAGCCCGGGACGTCCTCCTCAACGTCCCCATCTGGACCGCGAGGGTGGAGCGAATCGGTCGCGTCGTCGGGTTCGCTGAGGCGTCGGTGGACCCACCACGTCGTGGGGATCGAAGCGCAGCGGAGGGATCGAGATGGGGACGGCAGGGACACCATTCCTACCGACGCCGTGTCGCCCGTTCCTGGAGCCAGATGATGTCTCGGTTGCGGGGCGAGGGGGTGAAGGCGACCTGGGCCAGCGAATCCTTGCCCTTCTTGATCGGAGGCATGGTCCGGTTGTCGAGCCAACGCCGGGTCTCCGAATGACCGTCCGCGAAGGACAAGCCACCCGAGCGCATGTGGTAGCTCGCGGGATAATCGAACGAGAACCGCACCTCACCGGGCTTGTCGGGATAGCCCCGCAT
>JBDLQQ010000417.1:0-8683 GCA_039800465.1 Verrucomicrobiota bacterium | reverse complement strand
GTTGTCCCTGCTCGATGAGCAGGCGGATCTTGGCGTAACGGGGCTCCACCCGGAGCTGGAACATCCCCGCGAGGACCCGGTCCGGGTGCCGGGCGGCGCAGTCCAGCAGGCGTTCGGCGTCGGCCTTGTGGGCGGCGATCGGCTTCTCGACCATCACGTGGAGTCCGGCCTCGAGGGCTGCGATGCCCAGCGGGGCGTGGTCGTAGTGCGGCGTGGCGATCAGGACGGCATCGATGGCCCCCGAGGCGAAAAGGGCCCGGGCATCGGTGAAGGTCTGGAGTCCCTTGGCGGCGTAGGGCTCGAGCTTGGCAGCGGTCGGGTTGCACACGGCCACGAGATCACATCGCGGCACCTGCCCCTCGAGGAGGTAGCCCGCGTGATGGCGTCCGATGTTGCCGAGTCCGATCAGGCCGAGGCGGAGGGAGGACATGGTTAAGGGGGGTGAGACTCGGGAATCGGGAGACCGTTTGGAATCGGGAAATCGGGAGGGAGAGAATCTGCCTGTGGGACCCGACTCGGGTGGAGGGGCTGTTGGTTCAGCCGGCCGAGGGGTTCGCGGTCTGGGACCGGCTCCGCTTCCACCGCCAGATCTCGGGCAGGAGCATGAGGGAGGGGATGACGATGAGCGCGGCGCTGCCGAATCCCAGGGTCGGCAGGGAGAAGCGTTGGCAGAGCTGGAAGGCGGCCATGGGGGCGACGACGCCGCGGATCCCCGTGAAGAAGGTGTGGACGCTCATGTAGTCCGCCACCCGTCCGGGCGGGGCCAGCTTGGTGACCCAGAGACTCCAGGCGACGTCGCCGCCCGCGTTGGAAATCCCGTAGATGATCGCCCCGAGGAACAGTCCCGTCGCGGAGTCGCTCGTGAAGAAGGTCAGGATCCCAAGGGCGAAGCCCATGTTCAGCGAGGCCCGGAGGGCAAAGAAGTTCACCCGGTCGAAGAGCCATCCCCAGACGGGGTTCATCACGAGCCGCGCGAGGTTGGGGATCACCGCGGTCAGCCAGGCGATCTCCGAGGCCGATGCGGCCATGCCATAGCGGGGATTCCCGAGGTATTCCACCCGCAGGGGCAGCATCATGAGGTTCGCGAAGCCCATGAACATCCAGACGATGAGCGTCTGCCGGAACACCCTGTCCTCCCTCACGAACCGGAGCGCGTGCAGGGGATGGTCCCCGCCGGAGTCCCGCAGGGGTTGCGAGGGGATCCTCCGGACCAGCGCGGATGCGGCGAGGAAGGAGAGTCCGAACCCGGACAGCAGCCACTGAAACGACTCGGGGTGGCGGTCCAGGAACCGTCCCCCCAGCCATGCGAACGCCATCGCGCCCAGGATGCGCAGCATGAAGCTGCGGGCGAACAGCTTGCCCCGGCGATCAGTCGGATAGTTGTCGTGGTAGACATGGGTCATCAGCGGCACGACGGCCGAGCTGGAGGCCATGGCCAGGACGCTGGCCGGGACGAACAGCCAGAGGGTTGGGAACCCCGCCGCGAGGAAGCAGGCGGCGCCGCCGAAGGACAGAATCCTGGAGGCACCCAGTGTGGCCGGTAGGCGGGAACGTTCCACCCACGCGACGGCCATCGGGGATAGCAGCATCCCCAGGGTGCTGCCTGCCGCCACGGCGGCCTTGGCCCAGGCCCCCGCCTGCAGGTATCGCACCGCGATCAGCAGCAGGAACGTGGAGGAGGCCGACTCCAGGAACCCCGCGAACACCATCCGTCCGCAGTCGAGTCGGAAGGTCCGGGAGGCTGTGTCGGAGTTCGGCACCGGGGCGATTGGAGGGCAGGGGGGGCGCATCTCCAAGCACCTTCCATTCCTCCCGCTGCCGTCGGGGTGTCGCCTTCCTGGTTGGCGGGTGCGATCCGCTCTCCTAGTCTCAGGGAAACTCAATTCCTGTCATGGGCCGCATCTTCAACAACATCGTCGAGACCATCGGTCACACCCCTCTGGTCCGCCTCAACCGAATTCCCGCCTCGGCCGGGATCGATCCCTCCACCTCCATCCTGCTCAAGTGCGAGTTCTTCAATCCGCTCGGGAGCGTGAAGGACCGCATCGGCATGGCCATGATCGAGGACGCCGAGCGCCGGGGCGTTCTGAAGCGTGATACCGTCATCATCGAGCCCACCTCGGGCAACACGGGCATCGCGCTCGCGTTCGTCGCCGCCTCGAAGGGCTACAAGCTCATCCTCACCATGCCCGAGACCATGTCGGTCGAGCGGCGGGTCCTGCTGGCGATGCTCGGCGCGAAGCTGGTCCTCACCCCCGGTCCCGAGGGCATGCGGGGCGCGATCGCCCGCGCGGAGCAGCTGGCCAGGGAGACCCCCAACTCCTGGATCCCCCAGCAGTTCGAGAACCCCGCCAACCCGGCCGTCCACCAGCGCACCACCGCCGAGGAGATCTGGGCCGACACCGACGGCAAGGTCGACCTCCTCGTCGCGGCAGTGGGCACCGGCGGCACCATCACCGGCTGCTATGAGACGATCCAGGCCCGCAAGCCCTCGTTCAAGGCCATCGCCGTCGAGCCCAAGGATTCGCCGGTCATCACCCAGACCCTCCAGGGCGAGCCCGTGAAGCCGGGTCCCCACAAGATCCAGGGCACCGGGGCCGGGTTCGTCCCGAAGAACCTCCACCTCAAGGGGCCCAACGGGGAGGACCAGATCACCGAGACCGTCCAGGTGTCGAACGACGACGCCTTCGAGATGGCCCGTCGGTTGGCCAAGGAGGAGGGGATCCTCGTGGGCATCTCCACCGGGGCCAACGTCTGGGCGGCCCTGCAGGTCGCCAGGCGTCCGGAGAACCTGGGCAAGACGATCGTGACCATCGCCTGCTCCACCGGCGAACGCTACCTGTCGACCGCGCTCGCCGCCGAGGCCCGGACCGAGGTCGGGGGCTGAGACGCCATCACGGATCACGATCCCGCTTTGCGATGAACCGCCTTGGCCTATAGTCCGCCCGCCATGTCCTCCGCCCAGTCCGTCACCCTCAGCCGCGATTGCAACGCCGTCCAGATCCCCGCGGGCAACACCGTCACCCTGCCCGCCGGGACGGAGGTCGACATCACCCAGACCCTCGGCGGCTCGTATACGGTCCATGCCCTCGGTGGACTGTTCCGGATCGCACCGGCCGATGCCGACGCCCTCGGTCTGAAGGCGGAGGCCAAGCCGGCCATCCCGGCGGTCGAGGGCGATGCCGTCAGCGAGTCGATGGTCTGGGAGACGCTCCGGAGCTGCTATGACCCGGAGATCCCGGTGAACATCGTGGACCTCGGCCTCGTGTACGACATGGGCATCGAGGACCTGTCCACCGGCAACAAGAAGGTCTTCGTGAAGATGACCCTCACCGCTCCCGGTTGTGGCATGGGAGCCACGATCGCCGGCGACGCCCAGCAGAAGCTCCTCATGCTGCCCGGCGTCGAGGACGCCTCGGTCGAGATCGTCTGGGAGCCTCTCTGGCACCAGAGCATGATCACGGCGGAGGGACGCAGGATCCTCGGAATTGAATGATCAGGTAGAAATACCTTGATTAAGAGGTCTCGATTCCTAGATTTCCGCCCTCTTTCTCGGGCGCGGTTAGCTCAGTGGTAGAGCACTACCTTGACACGGTAGGGGTCGCAGGTTCGAACCCTGCATCGCGCACCATCCCCCCTCTCAGTTTTCCCACCCGCTGTCGGCAGCCTTCCCAGGACCCGATGGCCACTCCCTCTGGGAGTCTCTCGCTCCATCGCAGCAGATCCGCCCCCTGTGTTGGATCAACTTGGAGGTGGACATGGCCTGCAGGTGTCGGCAGATGTCGTCGCATGTCACCAAGCGACTGGATTCGGAACGGTTCTGTCTCCCGCCCCGTCTTCGCGGGACTGGCCCTGATCACACTCTTCCTGGAACTGCAGGTCGGGATCCTCCCAGGCCTCGCGAAGGACGACCGAATGGCCTCACAGGGGCGGTTTGTTCCCGGAAAACATGGGAGCGGGGGGGCTGTTCCTGGAGGCTTCCAACGCAAGCAACCCCGCCGGTTTCCCCGGGAGGGCCAGGACCTCGGTGATTTCAAATGGATCGCCCCGGGGACCTTCACGATGGGAAGCCCGGCTGAGGATCAGGACGCGTCCTTTCGGGAGGTGCCCGCCCACACGGTGATCCTGACCCGGGGATTCTGGATGTGCGACCACGAGGTGACCCAGGCGGAGTATCTGGCGGTCATGAAGAGCTCGCCCTCCACATTCAAAGGCCCGGACCGCCCGGTCGAGAATGTCAGCTGGTTCGATGCCGTGGCCTATTGCGAAAGACTCACAGATCAGGAAGTCAAGGCCGGGCGGATCCCGCGTCGCTACGAGTACCGTCTGCCCACGGAGGCGGAGTGGGAATACGCATGTCGTGCAGGGACGACAGGGCCCCGCTACGGAGAGCTGGACCCGATCGCGTGGTGGGAGGGGAACTCCGGCGGCAAGACCCATCCCGTCCGACAGAAACAACCCAACGCCCTCGGACTCTATGACATGCTGGGGAACGTCGACGAGTGGGTTGCGGATTGGCTCGCAGACTATGGGACGGAGACCGTCACCGACCCGGTTGGTCCGCTCGTGGGTGAGCAACGCGTGATCAGGGGTGGGTCCTATTTCGTGGACGCCATGATCGTGCGCTCGGCATCGAGGGGCGCTTCCCCTCCGGATGTCACTTTCGACGACACGGGCTTCCGTGTCGTCCTCAGTGAGGTCCGCTGACGCGGAAGGGCAGCGGCAGGGATGGGTTTCTTGTCGGTGGCGAGGTGTGGGCTGTTCAGTTAGAGCCCGGCGGTCCACGATCCCCACCATGTCTGATCTGCCGCGTGTGGCGGTCCTGGGCGTGGGCTCTCTGGGCAAGGAGCATGCCCGTCTCTATGCCGATCTCGCCCGAGCCGGGGTGTGCCGGTTCGTCGGGGTCTATGATGTCCACGCCGAGTCCGCGCGGATGCATGCCGAGCGACTCGGCGTGACGGCCTTCGACAGCGTCGAGGCCGCCGCCGGGGCCGTGGACGCCCTGAGCGTCGTGACCCCGACCTCCACCCATTTCGCCCTCGCCCGGCAGCTCATCGAGCAGGGACGCCACGTGCTCGTCGAGAAGCCGATGACGGCCAATGTCGACGAGGCCGCGGAACTGGTCCGGCTCGCCCAGGCCAGGGCCGTGGTGCTGCAGGTGGGACACGTCGAGCGCTTCAATCCCGTCTTCGCCTACCTCGAGTCCGTCGCCCAGGAACCCCGGTTCGTGGAATGCCACCGCCTGTCGCCCTACCCGGCCCGCAGCACCGATATCGGGGTGGTTCTCGACCTCATGATCCACGACCTCGACGTCATCCTGGCCTTCGTGAAGTCGCCGGTTGTGAGCGTGGATGCCGTGGGCATCCCGGTCCTGAGCAAGAGCGAGGACATTGCCAACGCGCGTCTGCGCTTCGAGAACGGCTGCGTCGCCAACCTCACCGCGAGCCGGATCAGCCCCGAGAAGATGCGGAAGATCCGGGTGTTCAGCGGCGGGGCCTCGCCCAACTACATCTCCCTCGATTACCGCCTCCAGGAGGGGTTCATCTACCGCCTCGCCAAGGACGGCGAGCAGCCCAGTTCGCTGCTCAAGAAGCTGCTGTCCGCCAAGGAGTCGGCCATCGTCAGCGAGTTCGCCGGCAAGCGCATCGTCCGTGAACCGGTCCCCATCGCAAAGGAGGAGCCGCTCCGGCTCGAGCTGACCCACTTCCTCGAATGCGTCCGGGAACGCCAGACCCCGAAGGTCAGCGGTGCCCAGGCCAAGGCGGCCCTCGATGTCGCCTTTGAAATAACGCGTCAGATCTCGGAGCGGGGACGCTGAATCCCCCCCCCGGCGATCCCCTGCCGGATCCGATCCCACCCGCGGGCTATCGGAACCGGAAGAAGACGTGTTCCCCAGTCGCCGGGGTCGACCAGATCGCCTCCCCGGAGGATGGCATCGTCAGCTCCCCCACCGAATCCCAGGTCATGAGGTCGGGGGAGGTCTGGAGGGTCACCGAGCGTCCGGGCGCACCCCGCAGGGATACCCGGAAGGATCCCTCGACGATGCCCATCGAGAGGATCTCCGGCGGCCCGGATGACGCCTCGGCGGCCACGATCACCCCCCGCACCCGGAGCGTGCTGTCGTTGTCGCTCAGCAGTCCAAATCGATATGTGGCATCGAGAGGGATGCGGATCCGCGCCGGCTGGCCGGAGTCCGTCCACTCGCCCAGCTGCGCCACCCCGTTGGTGGAGAGGCCCTCCAGAGGGAACCAGTCCTGATACTGGAGGAAACCCGTCACGCGGTAGGCGAGCGCCCCGACGGAGTTGGTCGGGAACTGGAAGAGGAGTCCAGAGGCTGTGAACCGATCGGACTCGACCGGGATGGGATCGCTCGTGATCAGCAGCTCGACCCCGCGGAGGGCGACGACGGCGAAGGCCAGTGGCGACTCGGCCGCGCCGCCGAAGCAGCCCGGCGCGGAGCCCGGTCGGCCATCGGGGAGCGGCTGCCACGACCCGTTCGTGTCGGCGATGACACGGGTGCCCGCATCGAACTGGAGGGTGGAGTCGGACACCACGATGCGGAGGACGCCGTGCACGGAGTTCGAGAGGCTCCCCGGCGCCTGCTCCTGGAGTGGCACGCCGGTGGCCGTCCCGGAGAGGAGGATGTGGCTTTGTGCGGGGTCGATCTGGAGTTCCCGCAGCGGGGCCCTCTGGGCGAGTGCCGATGGTGGAAGCGACAGCAGCGTTGCGGACAGGAGGATCGTGTGGATCGAGAAGGGGGAACCGGAAAGGGGATTCATGGCGGGGAAGCGTGGCGCAGGGTTTTTGGGGTCGGATTCCGCTCCTGCCCCCTCAACGCATCACCGCCCCCCTTTCTCACAGACTCCAGCATCCGGGCGGGTCCGGGGTGTCGCCACCGGCGGCCATCCCCACCGCCCGGCCCGGCCCGCTGGCGGTCCCGCGACGACCCGGTCAGGGCACCTGGGGCGTCACCCATCGGTAGAACCGGGGTGCCGCGTCCAGGGGCGGCGGCAGCTCCAGTTCCACGACCCGATCCGCCGTCGTCGCCGGGATCTGGGTGACGACCTGCCAGCCTGATCCCGGGAGCTGGTCGGTGGCGACCAGCGAATAGGTCCGTCCAGCCACGGCGTTGAGGCGGCATCGCAGTGGGTTCGACCCGGCCAGCACCTCCACCCGGAGCCGGCTCCGCGAATCCCGTGGATCCGTCCCCGCCTCGTACTCCTCCCGGTTCGTCTGACCATCCCGATCGGGGTCGTCCTGGCCTCCCGTCGCCGTCGGATCGAATCCCCTCACGCGTTCCCAGAGATCCGGCAGCCCGTCCTCGTCTGCATCGACACCACCCCCCGGGACGGACCCGAACACGGTCATGTCCTCCTGGACCGTGGCCACTCCGTTGAAATCCAGGGTGCGGATCCGGATCCGATTAGGGCCCAGGAGCAGCGGCAGATCGCAGGTCCAGGTGGTGAGGTTCGGCCATCGGACCTGGTTCGTCTGGTCGGGGCCCTCGACCCACACCGTTTTCACGTCGAACCACGAGCGCCCCTGCAGGGTGACCTGGGGCGCTGCGATGATCCGATTCTCGGGCGCGGGTTGGGTGACCTGGAAGGGAATCCGGGCGGGGAGTTGGCTGCGGACGAACTTCGAGCGGGCGTCGACGAAGCCCCGGATCCCGCCGAAGTTCTGTCCAACCAGACCGCCGTAGTGGTCGATCCACGGACCGAGGTAGGCCACGTTGAAGGTGGAGTCGATCATGTCGAGCAGGTGCCCGTAATAGCGGCGGAGGTTGCCGGGCAGGGCCACGAGACGGCTGAGGTTGGACCCAGTCCGGTTGAGGGGTGATGTGGCCCCGGCCCCGAAGTTGAAGTCCATGTCCCACAGGAACGGCAGCGCCCGGCCATCCTCGGGCCGGAAATAGATCATGAAGTTGTGGGGATTGTCGTAGGGATAGGTGTCGACCATCCCGAAGAGCGACTGGAACGCGACGGTGCGCAGCCAGGTGTCGACCTCCATCACCCGCTCGGACGATTCCTCGAGCGCGGTGCCGGACAGCGTGAGGGTCTTCCAAAGGCCCGCGACCCGGCTGAAGTCGTCGCGATCGCGGTTATTCTCCCGCAGGAAGAACCAGCGGTACGCCTCTGGATTGGTCCCGAGGTCCGCTTGACGGACGGGCACGATGTCATCCGGTTGCGGGAGCTTGAGCCCCTCGGTCCCGCCCGTGGTCGTGAGCGGGAAATAGATCAGCTCCAGCTTGAACAGATCGCCGTCGGAGCCGTCGGCGAACTGGGAATCGAGGAAGACGTCCCCATACTTGGCGAGGATCAGGAGTGCCGGCCCCGTCAGATCGGCCCGGGGCGGGATGATGCGGACGAGGTCGTCATACATGCCGGGCAGGCCACCGGCGTGCTGCACGGCGTGCTTCAGGACGATCTCGTCCTGGTCTCCTCCGACGCCGGTGTAGCCCCCGGAACGGTCGATCGAGACCGTCCGGTGGATGCCCCGGAACAACCGGTCGGGTGGGAACCGGAGCGTGAGCCCAACCCGGCCCGCGTCGGGTCGTCCGCGTTGACTGCCCTGCAGGTGGACCCCGACGTCGTAGAAGATCTCCGACTCGTCGGAGATGACCGTGCTCCCGAGTCGCTCGTTGCTCATGAGGTTGGTCGCCGCGTAGAGGAACGCGACGTCG
>JBDLQQ010000416.1:0-2842 GCA_039800465.1 Verrucomicrobiota bacterium | reverse complement strand
CAGCCCCGACGAAGGCACCCGCGCGGCCAGTGGGGAGGAAAAAGAGGACATTTTCGCCTGAGTCAGGAATAGGACATTCTTAAAGAGCTTTGACAGCCTGTCGCGATGGGGGAGCTGGCTGCTCGGGGATGGGAATCTGGGGCGATGCTACTCCGCCACCGGGGCCCAGCCCCACCGGTTGGCCGAGAACAGACCCAGATCGCTCATCTTCAGGTCCGGGATCACCAGGAGGGCCATGAACGACAGCGTCATGAACGGGGCATCCAGCGGTGAGCCCAGCTGCTTGGCCATCCGGTCCAGCGTCGTGTAGCGCCGGGCGACCGCCCGGCCATCGAGGTCCGACATCAGACCCGCGATGGGGAGCGGCAGGATGAGCCGACGACGTCCCGCGACCGCGGCGAGGCCGCCCCGTTGGGCGACGATCTCGTTGACGGCGGCGGCGATGGAGGCGTCGTCGACCCCCACCACCACGATGTTGTGGGAGTCATGGGCCACGGAGGAGGCGATGGCGCCGCGCTTCAGTCCTATGCCCTGGATGAAGCCCACCGACACGGGCGCCTTGCGGGCGTAGCGGTTGACCACGGCGATCTTGAGGAGGTCGCGCGACGGATCGGTCACCAGGAGGCCATCGCGGATGGCGGGAGCCTGCTGCACATGCCGGGTGATGAGCTGTCCGTTGAGGGCCTCGATCACGTGGAGGGTCTTCACGCCGGCCTTCGGAACCCGGACCGCGAATTCCTCGGGCTTGCGGGCCGTCGCCCGGAACTGGTTGGGCGTGGAGGACTCCAGTCGTGGTAGGCGGGATCGTCCGTTCGACGCCACCAGGTCGCCCCGGAGATAGGTGCGGATCACCCGGAAGGTCCGCCAGGCATCGACCACCACGAAGTCCGCCGGATCCCCCTCGCGGAGCAGTCCCACGTCGAGGCCGTAGTGTTCGACCGGATTGACCGAGGCGCAGCGGAGGACGTCGAAGCGATCGGCCCCGGTCCGCAACGCTCGGCGGATATGACGATCCAGGTGCCCCCCGATCAGGAGGTCCGGGTGGAGGTCATCGCAGCAGAACATCACCCGGTCGGGATGGGATTTCAGAAGGGGTGCGAGGGCGTCGAAATTGCGCGCGGCGGACCCCTCACGGATCAGGATCTTCATCCCCACGGCCAGCTTGTCGGTGGCCTCCTCGAGGGTGAAGCACTCGTGGTCGGTCGTGATCCCGGCCGCGGCGTACTGGGCCGCCTGCTCACCCCGGAGACCCGGGGCATGGCCGTCGACCTGTTTTCCGGCGGCCTTCGCGGCGGCGATCATCGCCATCAGGGAGGCGTCCCGGGAGAGGACACCGGGGAAGTTCATCACTTCGCTGAGGTAGCGGATCTCCGGGCGCTTCAGGAGCCTGGCGACATCCTGCGCGGTCAGCGTCGCACCCGCGGTCTCGAAGGTGGTGGCGGGGACGCAGGACGGGGCGCCGAAGTTGAACTTCAGTGGGGTCCGGCGGCCGTCGCGGACCATGTAGTCCACGCCGCGCACGCCGAGGACGTTGGCGATCTCATGGGGGTCCGACACGGTGGCCACGGTGCCGTGGACCACGGCGAGGCGGGCGAACTCGGAGGGGGGTAGGAGCGAGCTCTCGATGTGGATGTGGGCATCGACGAAGCCTGGCAGGATCAGGGGGCCGCCCTTGCCGGCGGGGTCGGGGACGATCCGGGTGATCCGTCCGCCTCGCCATTCCACCCGGCCCGGGAAGACGCGTCGCTGGTGGAGATCGACGATCTGGCCGGTGATTTTGGAGAGCGTGTCCTTCATGTCGGGAGTCTGTGGGGGAAGGGGAAAGAGCAAAGGCCAAAGAACATGGCACCTCGGTCCTACGCCTTGTCCTCGTGGTCCCCGGCTTTTGGGTTTCCCCGCCAGCGATTGGCCAGGATGCCGGAGAGCACCAGTTGGATGGGATGGTAGATCAGCACGGGGAGCAGGATGAGGCCGAGGCCGGGGTGGCTTCCGAAGAGTGCCTTGGCGAGCGGGATCCCGGCCGCGATGGTCTTCTGGGGCGCGCAGAACGCCGCCGTGATCCGATCCTCCCGGGGAAGGGTCATCCAACGGGCCGCGAGGAGGGTGAATCCGAGGATCAGGAGAAAGAGGGCGAGGGTGATGGCAAAGATCGTCGACAGGAGTTCCGGATGGGCGGAACGCCAGAGGCCGTCATGGATGGAGTCGGCAAAGGCACAGAAGATCAGGAATAGGATCAGCAGGCTGCTCCCCGTGCCGAGACGCTTGCCCTGTCGGGCCACCGCATCGGTCCAAAACCACCGGGTGATCTGTCCGATCCCCACCGGGAGCAGCATGAGGAGGAGGATGTCCTGCGCGACCTTGCCCGTGATCGGCGTCATCCTGCCCTGGATGGCGGTGAGCCAGGCCACCCAGAGTGGGGTGACGAGGAGTCCGATGAGATTCGAGAGGGCGGCATTGAAGATGGCTGCGCCGGTGTTGCCACCCGCCTGCTGGGTGAACACCACCGAGCTCGAGACGGTGGAGGGCAGGACTCCGAGCAGCAGGAATCCCATCCGCAGGTCGGCATTGCGAAGGAGCCGGCCGGCAAGCGCATCGAACACCAGTACCATCGCCGGGAAGACGAGGAACGTGACCCCTTGGATCAGCAGATGGAGACGCCAGTTCCGGGCGCCGCTCCGGAGCGCCGCAGACGGCAGCGAGAGACCTTGGAACAGGAAGATTGCGACCACGGCCCAGCGGGTGGAGACCTCTGGGTGCAGCGGGCCACCGTCGGCGCCGAGCCCGGGGAACAGGGCCGCCACGACAATCACCACAGGCAGGGTGAGGATGAACCAGTTGCGGG
>JBDLQQ010000415.1:0-5451 GCA_039800465.1 Verrucomicrobiota bacterium | reverse complement strand
TCGAGGCTGCGGCAGGGTTTGATGTAGACGAAACGGTTCAGGCAGGAGGTGCGGAAGCGCGGGTCCTCCTCATAGACCACCGTCCAGTCGGTTGACTCCGGACTGGCCCAGACCCGGGTGCCGGTCTGTGGGGCGTCGAAAAATGCGCCCCGGGGCACCGTCTTGGCCTCCTCTCGGGTGATTCTGTGGTGGGCCTGGCGGAGCTCGTGGAGCGAGCGGCGGCCGGCGATTTCTGCGGCGATTTCGACGGGCAGCGGACCCCGGGGCTCGGCCGCCTCCCGCTCAGCGAGCGCCGCCGCCAGGAATTCCGCGAATCCCTCGGCCGAGACGCTTCCGCGGTCTTCGACGTAGAACACATGCGGCGACAGGCATCCGAGTTGGTTCCAGGCGGTGATGTCCGCTGCAGCCCGGTGGGCGAGGCGGGATGCCTGATACGACGACAGCTGGTCGTTGCCGATGAATCCGAAGCTCAGTCGATGCCCGTGCGGGATCCACCGGCACCCGTGACGCAGCCGTGGGGCGATCGATCGCAGGGTCTCATCACTTCCCTGGGCCGTGACGCAGTCCGCCTCATGGAACAGGGCGGCCTCGAGGGATTCCTGCCCTCCCACCCACACCGCCAGCTCCAGGCAGCTGCCGAGCTTCGGCTCGAGGTCGGCGAGGGAATGGGCGAAGAGGCGTGGGATCAGGTTCCCGTTCCGCGGCAGTTTCATGAACTGCGCCGACCGGGTCAGGATCCCGAGCACCAGGGAGAACAGGGCCGAGTTCGGCAGGTTGCCCGCGGCGATGTGGACCAGCATCTCCGGTCCCCGGGCGAAGGCCATGCGTCCCTGGCGCAGCTCGGTCGCCGGAGCTGCGAATTCATCCAGACGGCGCGCATCCCCCAGGTCCTGCATCAGGAGTGCCTGCAGGTTCTCCGGGGTCAGTTGCCTGAAGAGTGCGTCGAGCCCACGACCCAGCGTCGCCGGGCTGAACCCGGTGTCGGCTGCCCCCTGCTCGAGGGCGATGCGACGGAACCCCGAGTCCGGTTGCATCCATCGTTCCGCTGCGAACGCGACCAGTTCCACCAGCTCCTGGGTGCGCCGCTGTGCCAGCCAGTTGGCCCGGTTGCGTTTTACCGCGATGCACGCGTCGCGGATCAGCTGGGGTGTCAGCACCGCTTCCGACGGGAGGTCCGCGAGGAACAGCTGCGGGAGGATCATGATGGTCGCGGGTTGGGGGACATCAGCGAACAACCGCGGGGCTCGGCGGTGGAAGAACGTCCGATCAGGCGAATCCGCCCGCCATCGTTCCGTGCAAGGTCCGCCGTCTGGATCATCATGGCCGACCACAGGTTCGCCAAGTCGCAGATCTGGAGCAGCCCCATCTCGCCTTCTGCAGCAGGTCGGCCCGTCTCCGGCGACACGATCCGGGTCCGGGTCCACGCTGGGAATTGGATCAGCGGATGATCCTCGGGTTCGGTCGTCGGGATCGAATACCCCGGGGAGCTCAGCTCGCTCATCCCGTACTCGGTCAGGATCGATTCGGGGGAGATCCCAAACCTCCCGGAGAGGGCGCGATGCAGTTCGCTCCGGGGCAATACCCTCGAGCGTCCCTTGTAGCCTCCCGTCTCAAGGATCATGGACCCCTCCGGCAGAGGCCACAGGCCTCTCGGCTGGGCATCCAAGACATGGACGAAGTTGAACGCCGTGCCGCACAGCAGGATGGGGTGGTCCAACCTCCCAAGGGCGGTAGCCAGACCGTCGATGTCGACCATCCAGCCCTCCGGGGAGATCCGTCCCCAGAATCGTCCGGAACCAGGGCAGGGATCCTGGGAGAGGGTGCCCATCATGTGGGCGAGGGAGGAATGGGGGGCCGCCTCCGGCGGTGGGGTCAGGGACCACAGCTCCGGGAACCGATCCCGCCGGGTACACTGGAAGAGCCCCTGTCTCAGGGACCTCTCATATAATCGGAGCGAGGCGATGCCGTGGAGATGCCGACTCGGCTCCTGTCCGGTCGTGCCACTGGAGTGGAACACCGTGGTCCTCTCCCGTTCTGGGATGCAGGTGATCTCGTTCTCCTTGAACGCATCCGTGGGAAGGGCGGGGATCTGGTCCCAAGTGATTGCCTCCGAAGGGGTCACCGAGTGCCGTCGTGCCCACGCCTGGATGATGGGATTGTTCCGATATTGGGCGTCGAAGATCCGTCGACACCACCCGTTGAAGATGTCCTCTGAGGTGAACGACGAGCCGCGGTCGGACAAGGCGTCCTCGAGGTTCTGGCTCAGCGCGACAAGCGCGTCGATGGGCAGGGCGGTTTTGATGGCGGCGGGCCGGACTGGTTTTCCGCGACAGTCCGGAGCGATATGGAAGCGGATCGATCCGGTGAGGGCAAGCGGGGGACTCGACACCGAGGGATCTCAACGGTCCGTTCCCCGGGGTCGGACACCTCGGAACCAACCGACAGTGATGAGGCCCCAGAGGATCCCGACGATCCATGGCACCCAGACAGCCGTGTCCTCTGAGAACAGGGCGGGCCCCGTCAGCATCAGGGAGCAGTGTGCCACCATCCAGAGCGACAGGGCGGGGGCCACCTCCATCACGTATCCCCAGGCGCCCAGGAGCATCCCGACAGGCAGCAGGATGGCTCCGAGCGTCCAAGGCGGCGGGAAACTACCCCAGGCGGTCAGGCCGTAGATGCAGGCGACCGGCCACAGGATCAAGTTCCACAGCACCTCCCACCCGAGCATCGGGAGGAATGGAATCCCCAGGAACACGGACAGGGTCAGCCACACCATGAGGAAGCGACCCAGCGCCGAGGGGATGCCGAGGAAGAACGCCGTGACGGGATGGTGGTCCGGATTCTTCATGAGAGGCGACTGAGGCAGGTCGTGCCCCTCGAGGCAAGAGGCGAGCAGCGCCAGTCGTGGAGCCAAGGGCCCGGGTCCCCTGCACAGTGGGGTGATGCAGTGCCCTGCAGCCCAGCGCGCGGGAACGTCGACCCCATGATCGGGATGCCCTCTCAGTGACCTGCCCTCCTTCTTCCGGGGCGGACCTCTGGCGAGGCCCTTGCTTGCCGAGATGGAGACCCACGGGTCAGCTTCCGCCAGTGTCCCCTCGATTCGCCTATGACGTGACCCGGACCTGGGAGGCAAATGCCGAGTTGGGGCCCTTCCTTCCTCCGGCGACGACGCCTGTTCCCGAGACCCCGCTGAAGACCTTCCTGGGGTTGCCCGTACGGAGTCGGTTGGGGATCGCCGCAGGGCTCTTGTTGAACGGTCGTTGGATCCGTGCGTATGCGGACCGGGGATTCGACCTGCTCACCTACAAGACCGTCCGGTCTGCGGCTCGGCCGTGTCACCCGATGCCGAACTGGGTCTGGGTCGACGATCGTGGTGAGATCTCGGGCCCTGTTGTCGAGGTCGCATCAACGCCCGGGGATCTCACCCGACTCAGCTCCGCCGTGTGCTTCGGCATGCCGTCGATGGACCCGGAACACTGGCGTCGGGATATCCGGTCCACCGTGTCGGCACTCCGGCCCGGGCAGGTGCTCATTGTGTCCGTGGTGGGGACGCCCCCGGAGAAGGGCACCCTCGAGGATCTGGCGGAGGACTTCGCCCGCTGTGCCGCGTGGGCGGTCGAGTCGGGAGCCCCGGTGGTCGAGGCCAACCTGTCGTGTCCCAATGTCTGTTCCGTGGAGGGGACATTGTACCTGGACGACAACGCCACGCGCCAGGTGGTCCGACGGATCCGTACCGCGATCGGCTCGGTGCCGTTGCTGGTGAAGGTGGGGGTGTTTCCTGGGGATACGGCGCAGCGGCGGTTCCTCGATGCGGTGGCCGGAGTGGTGGATGGGGTTACCTTGGTCAACTGCATCGCGCGACCCGTGCTCCGTCCCGACGGCGCCCCGGTGTTCGGGGACGGGTTCCGGACGGTGGGTGTCCTCGGGCGGACGATCCATGGCCCCTCGGTGGCTGCTGTGACCTCGCTCCGGCAGGCGCTCGATCGACAGCAGATCCCCATGGCGCTCGCCGCGGTTGGGGGAGCCTCGACGCTGGAGGACATCGCCGATTTCTTCCGCGCTGGTGCCGACGCCGTCCTCTGCGGGTCGTCTCCGATGTACCTGCCGGATCTCGCGATCGACGCCAAGCGCCAGCACCCCGAGTGGTGATCCCTGGGCGCTCGACTTCCCCTCACCGCAGTTCCATCCACCCCACCTCGGGGGCGCTCACGCCGGGACCCACCTGCCTATGGGCAGGGCCCAGCCGGCCCTCCGCGCCACCTAGGGCGCAGTCATTTCGCGCCGCGATGTCGCCTGGATGGGGCGAGGCGGAACGTTCCGATGCCGAAACCGCCAATCGAGGGAGCGGTGGCCGATCGGATCGGATCCTCCACCGCTGTGCACGGCTCGAGATGCATTTCCTTCCAGAGCGGGCTCCTCACTGTGATGCGATCCTCTGTCCCACCGGTCTCGACGAGGCGGAGGATGGTGCCCGTTCCGGACTCGGCTGCCTTCCAGGTGACGAGTGAGACGTGGTCGGGTTCGACGGTTAGGAAGGAGTGTTGATCGGCTGGCCAGTCGCCGGAGGGGGTACCCATCTTGTCGTTGCGGGTGATCTCGTGGAGTTCGAGAGGCGTCAGTGCCTCGGCTCCACGTCGATGGGCTTCGACCGGGTTGAAGGTGTCAAACGGCTGCAGGCGGTAGCGGAAGCGGAACACTCCCCCCTGTTCCGCCTTGTAGCCCTCGGGCGTGTAGTTCGCCATCACATAGGAGAAGATCGTCCCGGGACGGCTTCCGAAGTCCTTTGGCCAGCGTCCCCGGGCGATGTCGCCGAGGGTGACGAGCGGGGCGTCTGGAGATGACCACAGGATGCCGTGACCAGTGGACTCCCCGGCTATGGCGATCCATTCCTGGTGGCAGAACCATTCGCGTCCGGCCCCCGGGAGGAGATCGTGCTGGGGATCGATGAACCCATTCTGAGAGGCCAGGCGAAACCGGGGTTGGGTCAGGTCGAACGGGAAGACGAAATAGGCAGCCTCCTTGGAGCGGATGGGCAGTTTCTCCACCAGAGTCTCAAACTCGAGGACCGGGGAATCGTTGCGGAGGGTGATCGAGGTCTCGATTCGGGGATGATGCAGGTTGGTCGCTGCCATGCGGACCACAACACCCCAGGGATGGCGTCGGCACTCGAGGAGCCGCCCCCCTGTGGCAGCATGGATCTGGAGTTCGGGTTCCCGGGCAACCGTGCTGTATTGGACCAGTCGGTTGGGGAGCCGGTCCGCCCCTGTCACGTAGAGATGCTGGTGGAGTCTCCAGGCTGAATCGGGCCGGACCCATTCGCGTCCCGTCCGTGGATCGGTCCAGGAACGAACCGATGCCGTGGATGGATCCAGTGAGATCCGTGCGGTGGGGGTCTCGATGAGGAGCCCCGGTTCCGAGACTGGAATGGCGGGGGATTTCGGGAGCGGCCTC
>JBDLQQ010000414.1:0-4104 GCA_039800465.1 Verrucomicrobiota bacterium | reverse complement strand
ACGGGGTGGGTTCGCAGAGCCGATTGTTCACGGTGGTTGTGCGTGAGGTAAACCAGTTGCCAGTCCTGGCTGACATCGCAGATCAGACCGTTGAGGAAGGGTCGACGCTGGCACTGGAACTGTCGGCGACGGACGGGGATGTGCCGGTGCAGACGCTGACGTATCGGCTGGTGAGTGGCCCGGAGGGGATGGCGGTAACGACAGCGGGCCGGTTGACTTGGATTCCGACAGAGGCTCAAGCGCCGAGCACGAATGGGGTGACGGTGTCGGTGAGCGACGGGGTGGGTTCGGTAAACCGTTCCTTCACCGTGGTAGTGCGGGAGGTAAACCAGTTGCCAGTGCTGTCTGTAATTGCGGACCAGACCCTTGATGAGGGAGTGACGCTCACGTTGGATCTGTCGGCGATGGACGGCGATGTGCCTGTGCAGACGCTGACGTATCGGCTGGTGAGTGGCCCGGAGGGGATGGCGGTAACGACAGCGGGCCGGTTGACCTGGACGCCGACGGAGGCTCAAGCGCCGAGCACGAATGCGGTGACGGTGTCGGTGAGCGATGGGGTGGGCTCTGTAAACCAATCGTTCGAGGTCGTCGTGCGGGAGGTGAATCAGCTGCCGGTGTTGGTGGAGATTCCGGACCAGACGATCGATGAGGGGGCGACACTGACGTTGGATCTGTCGGTGACTGACGGCGATGTGCCGGTCCAGACCCTCACATATCGGTTGGTGAGTGGCCCGGAGGGGATGGCGGTGACGGCAGCGGGCCGGTTGACCTGGACACCGACGGAGGCTCAGGCGCCGAGCACGAATGCGGTGACGGTGTCGGTCAGTGATGGTGTCGGCTCGGCGGACCGGACGTTCACAGTGGTGGTGCGACAGATCTCCAAGCCGATCAATGTCGCGGGCTTGGCCATCGACGGTTACATAGCGGGCGGGATCGTATGGTTCGACGCCAACCTGAATGGTCTCCTAGACCCGGGGGAGCCCCGGTCGACTACGGATCGTCAGGGCCGGTTTCAGCTCGGTCTGGATGCGCGTTTTTACGATAGGAACCAAAATGGCCGGCTGGATCTCGAGGAGGGGCGGATCGTTGTTGAGGGTGGAGTTGATCTCGCGACAGGTCAGACGCTTCGAGGCCAACTGCGGGCACCTCCAGGATCCGCGGTCGTTACGCCCTTGACGTCGGTTGTCGATTCTGTGGCGCGTGCCTCTGCTGGGCTTTCCGTCACAGAGGCTGAGGCGAGTGTCCAAAGGGCCTTTGGGCTGCCATCGGTCCCGCTCACGAGCTTCGATCCGTTCGACTCCGCCTCGCGTGGGGATCCGCGAGGTGTCGCTATCCAATCCGTAGCGGCACAGGTTGCCGACACGGTCAGCCAGATCTCTGCCTTCCTCGTTGGTGGAGGAGCTTCCGTCCCACCCGCTCAGGTAGCTGCCGCGGTGACGGAGTTCTTCGCTGCGAAGGTGGCCTCTGGTCAGGAGATCGACTTGGCTCAACCCGCCACCGTGCTCGCCGCACTGACGGAATCCGCGACGGAGGTTGGCGCTGGGGTCCCTCAGGCGGCTGCCGTCCTGGTGGCGCAGGCCGTCTCCGAGCAGAATGCGATCAAGGGCGAGGCGGTTGCGGTCTCCGATCCTGTCGAGGCCATCCGAAGGATCGCCCAGGTCCAGGCGGTTGCCCAGCAGGAGGCGATCCAGGCGATCGAACGCATTGCCGTCAATCCGGTTGGACTGGATGCGTTCGCCGTCGCCTTCACGGGCGAGTCCCTCGAGGGCGCGGTCGACAAGGCTCCAATCGGTGACATCACAGGTGGGTCGACGGCTCCGGGGAAGTTCAGTTTTCAGGACTCCGAGATGGTGATCTCGGAATCGGGAGAGACACCTGTCCCAATCACGGTGCTCCGCAAGGAAGGATCCTCGGGTGTGGTCCTCATCGACGTGGTGTTCTCGCCCTCGGTGGGACTCCAGACCAACCGCGTGCGTCTCCGGTTTGCCGACGGTGAGATCCGGAAGACGGTGGAACCTGGGCTGATCCTGGTGAACGACGGCGTTTCTGAGCCGGAGGTGCGGTATATGGTTTCGCTGAACCTGGTCGACGGTTCACCCACCCGTCCAGGATTTGGATCCCCGGCGAAGGGGTCGGTGACGGTGATGGATGACGACTCGCCTGGTGAGATCGGTTTTGGAGCCAGCCGATATCGAATCCTCGAAGGCGGATGGGGTTCCGCGCCCATCGTCCTCGAGCGTCGGGGTGGGACTGCAGGGCGGGTGGTTGTGAGGGTTGGACTCGCCTCGTCCACCGCGGTTCTTGGGTCCGACTTCAGCGAAAACCGTGTCACGGTGGTCTTTGAATCGGGAGAGCGGATCCGGATCGTCCCGCTTCCTCTCGTGGACGATGTCCAGCCTGAGGCGCTGGAGGAACTGTCCCTGACGCTCTCCCTGGATCCCGAGTCAGCACCGGATGCCCGGTTGGTGGACGGGGCGACGTCCGCTGAGGTCCTGGTGGAAGACGACGACACCCCACCGCGGCTTGAACTCCATCCTGGGGCTGCTGGCGGCCCCAGGCTCCTCTGCGTGGGCCCGGTCGGATTGGAGTTTGTTTTGGAGACGAGTACGGATCTCAGGTCTTGGAAGCGGATGCCGGGAGGCCGGGTCACCACGGAAGGCTTCACCTCGCCAATCGTCCTCCCCCTGGATGGGACGATTCCGGGCGTCGCGTTCTATCGACTTGTCCTGCCGTAGGTGCGGATCCGGCGATGGGCTGTGGGTAAGGCGTTCGACCACCCCCTGAATTAAGAGGGGGATGGCGCTCCCCAGCACCATCCCCCTCAACCTATGCATAACCTCCGGCCTGGACCGGCGAGCCAGCGGCTCGCTTCCCAGAGAGTCCGGCTCATGACGGCTTCCTTCCAGATGACCCGAGAGCCACCTAATCGGTTACCGCTGTGTCTCGGAAGCAGAAGGCCTGCCAACATGCGCACGCCCGGGACGTACGCAGCTTCGGGACTGGAATACGATCGAAACAGCCCAATTCCGCTGAAAGTTGACGTGTGTAATTGTTTGGATGGGCGAGGCGATCCCGGAGGAGAGCCCCAAGGGTGCGTGTTTTTTGACCGGCGCGTGAAAATGGCGCAGCTGGACCGTCTCGGCGTCCCTTGGGGCGATCCTTCTGTTGGTGGATGGGACAAAAGGATCGCCTTCGGAAGAGGGCCTCCCAGAATCGGGTCATGGTCGACCGCTGGGGGCGTGCATGGCGTTGGGCCGGGGGTGGGTTCCTCGGGGTTGTGGGGTTTGTGGGGACTTCCCTCGTCTCGGGTTTGGCCCCTGTGGCACCGGATCTGGTCCCCGTGGCGTCGATGTCGACCGCCCAGGGAAGCATCGATCCAGCACCCATCCGCGCTGGATGGAGTCGGATGCGGCTGACTCCGAAGATCGGGGTGGCGTCGCTCGATCTGGAACAGGGGGCATTTCCCAAGGTCCCCCTGGCGGGCTATGGCAATCGTCAGGGCGCCCCGGCGACGGGGATCCATGACGAGCTCTGGGTCAAGGCGGTGGCGTTTGCGACCCGATCCGCGACCGGGGTGATGGTTTCGGCGGATGCGCTGATCGTGCCCCGGGAGGTGGCGGACCGGGCGGTCGAGGTGCTGGGGCGCTCCAGGGGGCTGGGTAGGGGACAGGTCTATTTCAGCGCGACCCATACCCATTGCAGTCTTGGCGGCTGGGGCCAGCGGTTCGTCGGCGAGGCATTCGCGGGTCCGTATGATCCGGCCGTGCCGACATGGTTTGCCAACCAGGTGGCCCGGTCGGTGGAGGCCGCCCTCGACGACCTCCAGCCAGCGCGGCTGGGAGCGGGGGCGTTCGAGGCGCCCGAGTTCATCCGGAATCGTCTCGATCGTGGCGGTGTGGTCGACCCGGAGTTCAGTCTGCTGGTGGTCCAGCAGGCGGACGGAGACCGCGCGGTCCTGGGCAGCTACAGCGCGCATGCGACGATCCTGGGAGGGGATGTCCTGGAGTTCAGCGGGGACTATCCGGGGTCCTGGGCCCGGGCCATGGAGGCGTCGGGGGTCGGGTGGGCAGCCTTCTTTGCCGGGGGGGTCGGAAGTCAGAGTCC
>JBDLQQ010000413.1:0-4329 GCA_039800465.1 Verrucomicrobiota bacterium | reverse complement strand
CGACAAACCCGCTCGAACGTCTCGGAAACAGCAGGGACCGCTCGCCATCGAGGCACGCGAGGAATGTCCCATCGGGCCACTCCGCCAACGACTGTCTCTCCTCCGTTTCCAGGACCCGTCGTTTGACCGGTCTTGGGCAGGGCGAGGCCGTGCCATCCGCCGGATCAATCCAGGTCAGATCATCCCCCAGGACTGGCAGTCCGGATTCCAAAGCACGCAGGGAAAAGGTCGATTTGCCGGACCACGGCTCACCACAGAGCAGGACAACGCCTCCCCGAAGGAGAAACGAAGCCCCATGCACCAGAGTCAGCCGTGCCCGGACTGCAAGCAGGTCGCTCACACTCAACACGAGCCAAGCCCACAGGTCCTCCTGGGTTTCAAAGGTCTTTTCCTCCGACCGGTCGGCCGCATGCACACGGACCCGGCGGTCCCCCAGCATCACGAGATCCCGATGGCCCGGAAGGGGAACGTCCCAGGTCATAGTAAGCCCTGTGAATTGCTGGACGCGACCCAGCAAGCCAGGATCGTCCGTGGTGACCCGGACGTCCGCTCCGGCCCACGAGAGGACCCCGTCCCGCGGGATGCCCGGAAGGTGGGGACCACCAACGAGGTCACGGATCGCGCTCCAGTGCCTGTGGCATGCCCGGGCAAGATCCGTAGTCGACCCTTCCGCCAGTGAGGAAGGTAGAACACCACCTGAAACAAGCCTCCGGATCGATGCGGTCTCGAACCCGGATGGCAGATCGGCTGCGTCGGGTGACAGGGGGGCTTTCTGGAGCATCGCCGGGGGCAACAGGGCGCCGAGGGGCTCGCCGGATCCAAGACGACAGACTCTAGCGAAGACAGGAAACAGCCGTGGCCAATTCCCGGGAGTCGGTGCAAGAGGATTCTCAGCGGGTCGACACGCCCAGTCCGAGAATCCCCCGAAGAGAAGTCGAAGCTCCGTCCGCTGGCGATCCCGATGGTTGCGGTAGGTATTGCTGGCATGCACCCGGTACCGGAGCAGGGGCTCCGGATGGAACACCGGTTCCACGTGGCGGAGGGTCTGCAGCAGAAAGTCCCAATCCTGGGACAGGGGGAGGTCGTCACGAAACCGAACGCCCCTCTCGAAGAGGGCTCGATCGAACAAGAAATTGCTCGAGGTGATCGCGAAGTTTCCTCGAAGGAGGGCGAAACCAGTAGACGGCAGGGAGAGCCCACCCCGGAACATCCCTGGGTAGAACTCCCGCCAGGCCTCCTTATCCGAGGCCTCTTCACCGAAAAGGAAGTCCACAGCCGAAAACCCAAGATGGTGCCCCGCCTCCGGCACATCCATCAACATGCGCTCGAAACGGGACGGAGCCAGGAGGTCGTCCGAGTTGAGGATCGCTACCCATTCCGCCCGGACGCCTGAGATGAGTTGGTTCAGCGCGGCGGAACAGCCCTGATTCCGGCGGACCGAGAATTCACACCGCATCCCTGCCGGGGCTGCCGACAACGCCCGCTCGATCACCTCGGGAGACCCATCCGTGGATCCATCGTCTAAAACATGCAACTCCAGGTCGACATGGGTCTGGGCAAACACCGAGCGGATCGTCTCGGCGATGAACCGGGCGTGATTGAACGAGGGAATCACCACCGCGATCCGCCGAGAGCGACGCGCGGGGATAGAATCCGGGACGCCACTCATCCAGCTCATCCCGGTCCAGCGGGTTCCGCGATGAGGAATCCCGCGCCAACGAGCTCCTCAACGAAGCGAGCGACATGCATTTGATGGTTCTCGCTGGGAATCTCTGGTCGGGCCTCGACCATCATCTCAACCCACTCAGGAGGCTCGGGGATTTCCTCGATGACATCCCAGAGCAGGACTCCCACATCATTCAGAATACGGAACTCGAGGCTCGTGAGATGCATGAGCACGACCTCGTCCCCGATGCGTTCGACATCGATCCCGGTGGCCTTCGCGACCCGCGCTGGAAGCCGAGGGCCGGAAACCCCTCCCTCCTCGGCCTCGTTCCGCGGATTCCCCATGGGCGCATCCGACCGCTCTGAGGATTCCTTCATGCGATCGATGGTCCACATTCTGACAGGACCGACCATCCTGAAAACCGATGCCAACGGCCGACGGTCCCGAGGGCTTTCCCCCACTCCACTCGACCGCGAGAAGTATTTTCCTTCCGGGAAGACTGGGGCACTGTCCGACAGTCTCTCGCGGGCGCTGTCCGGGTCGGTCCGGGCACGCCCCGGGACCCAGTTCCGACCATGCCTATCCCAACCGTCCCCTCCGAAGCCGTCGCCGCCTCCTCACAACAGCTCGACGCCCATCTCCTCGACATCATCCAGTGGCATTTCAGTCCCGAGACCGGATGCCCCTTCTGGCTCGACTGGGCAGCCAAGAACTGGGACCCGAGGAAGGAGATACGCTCCTTCGCCGACATCGGGAAGTTCCCCCATTTCCAGGATGAGTATCTCCGGGACCTGCAGCCGGAGTCCTGGGTGCCTGCCGCCTTCAAGGGCAAGCCGTTCAACATCTTCGAGACCGGCGGCACCACGGGCATGCCCAAGCAGCGGATCGGGTGGAACGACTACAAGGTCGATTACTCGGAGTTCAGCGACAAGATCTCCGACGAGCATTTCCCGCGCGGAGGGGCCTGGTTGATGATGGGGCCGACCGGACCCCGCCGGCTGCGTCTCGCCATCGAGCACCTGGCCAATGTCCGCGGCAGCTCCTGCTACTTCATCGACCTCGATCCGCGCTTCGTGAAGAAGGTGATATCGGCCAAGCAGTTTGACGTGGCCAAGCAATACATGGCCCACGTGGTCGACCAGGCCGCCACGATCCTCAAGCACCGCAAGGTCAGTGGCCTGTTCACGACCCCGAAGCTCCTCGAGGCCCTCGCCGAGCAGGTGAACCTCTGGGATGCCGGCATCCGGGGCGTGTTCTGCGGCGGCACCTCCATGAAGCCCCAGGAGGTCCGCTTCCTCGTTGAGGAACTGCTCGAGGGCCGCATCGGGTTCTATCCGACCTATGGCAACACCCTGATGGGACTCGCCGCGAGCGTGCCCCTCCAGCCCGAGGACAACTTCAGCGTCACCTACTACGCTCCCCAACCGCGGGCCGTCCTGCGGGTCGTGAAGCCCAATTCCACCCACGAGCTGGTGGCCTACGGGGAATTCGGCCGGGTTGAGCTCACCACGCTGACCAAGGAGTTCTTCATGCCGCGGTTCCTCGAGCGCGACGAGGCCATCCGCCGCGCCCCGCGTCCGCCCTACGCGTGGGACGGCGTCGGTGATGTCCGCCCCTTCGGCGCGATGGAGAAGAACATCGTCGAGGGCGTCTACTGACGTCCCGTAACCCCGCTGAAGACGTCACTCCTGGAACCGGGCCGCGAACTTCGGTGACTGCCGGAGGAAGCGGATCGGGTTCTGGTAGATGACCCGGTCGATCGCCTCCGGGGACCAGCCCCGACGGCGCATCTCCAAGGCCGTTTTAGGGATGGCCAGGGGGACGCTCTCGCCCCAGTCGCACGCCGAGTTCATCCAGAGCCGGTCGTGTCCATGGACATCCAGGATGTCCACCGCACGGGCCGGGGTGCACTTGCTGATCGGATACAGGGTCATCCCGGCCCAGTGGCCCCGATCGAGGACCATCTTCACGGTGTGTTCCTCGACATGATCAATGAGCACCCGCTCCGGACGGATGCGGGGTTCGTTCTTCAGGACGTCGAGGATCAGTCGGGTCCCCTTGGATTTGTCCTCCAAGTGTGGCGTGTGGACCAGGACCAGCTGGTCCTTACGAGCCGCGAGATCGACATGCTTCTCGAGGATCCTGAGCTCGTTGCGGGAATTCTTGTTGAGCCCGATCTCACCGATCCCGAGCACGGTTGGCCGGTCGAGGAACTCCGGGATGACGGCGAGGACCTCCTCTGCAAGGCCAAGGTCCTCGGACTCCTTGGGGTTGAGGCAGAGCCAGCAGAAGTGGGGCAGGCCGTACTTGGCCGCCCGGGCCGGCTCGTACTCGGTCAACTGCCGGAAATAGTCGCGGAACCCCGCCACGGAGCCCCGGTCGAATCCCGCCCAGAAGGCCGGCTCGCAAACCGCTGCACACCCGGCCGTGACCATGTCCTGGTAGTCGTCCGTGGTCCTGCTGACCATGTGTCCGTGGGGCTCGATGTAGCGCATAGCGTCTGCACATGGACGGGGCTGGGAGGCCGGCCGTCAACACTGGGGAGCACCGGAGTCCCCTCGGGGTGTCGGTGTGCGCGGGGCCTGCATGGGACTGGGGATGACGGCAGGGGAACTCCCCTTCGGGCCACCCGATCGCAGGCCTCCTGTCCCACTCCACGAACC
>JBDLQQ010000412.1:0-13576 GCA_039800465.1 Verrucomicrobiota bacterium | reverse complement strand
CACCGTGCCCCGGCTTCCTTCGTTTCCAATTCAAACCAACATCCGGGTAACACCCTTTTTGACGCAACGATCCACCCTCAGCCCTCCGCTCCGGTAACAGTTACTTTTGGCGTACGGCGCCGCGGGGTCGAAGCAGGACCGCAGACGGTGTCCCAGCACATCTGCACCATTGACTCGGCACGACCGCCTCCCACCCTGAGCTCAACGACGATTCCGTGATCCCGAGACTCCACCTCCAGCTCGACGAGCGCTCCGGCGTGCCCGTCTATCGGCAGATGATGGACCAGATCAAATACTACGTCGCTGGAGGCACCCTCCGTCCGGGGGATCAGATCCCCTCCATCCGTGAGCTGGCAGCGGCACTGACCGTCAATCCGACAACTGTGGTCAAGGCCTACACCGAGCTCGAACGGGAAGGCGTCATTGAAAAGCGCCATGGCAAGGGCGCCTTCATCTCCTCGGCCTCGGTCCAACTCACCCAGGCGGAGCAGGAGACCGCAATCCGCCGCTCCGCCAAACAGCTCGCCGTCGAGGCCACCCAGCTCCAGGTCCCGTCCCCGAAGGTCATCCACGTGGTCAGTGAGGAGCTCGACGCACTCGATCCCGTCCGGTCCGAGACCGAGGCGCCGGTGAGGTTCGCCGCATCGACCCCCAGCACCCCCCAGTGACGGGAACTCGATGGAACCGGCGGTCCATCTGTGCTCCTTGTCGAAGTCATTCCGGGGAGGGCCGCCGGTACTGGATGGGTTCGACCTGAAGGTCGCCCACGGGGAGGTGTTCGGATTGATCGGCCGCAACGGCTCGGGGAAAACAACGGCGCTCCGGATCCTCATGGGCCTCCTCCGGGCCGACCACGGAATCGCCCAGGTCCTCGGGCAGGACCTCTGGCACGCCGACCGGAGGCACCGACAACGCGTTGCCTATGTTTCACAGTCCCAGCAGCTCCCGGACTGGCTTTCCCTGCGGGAGCTCGCGGGGGCTTCTTCCCGCCTCTATCAGGCGTGGAACCAACCTTTTTTCACGGAGATCCTCCAACGCTGGAACCTGCCGCCTGGCCAACCGATTTCCCGCCTTTCCGGAGGCAACCAACGCCTCGCGGCCATCGCGCTCGCCTTGGCCACCCGACCGGAGGTCTTGGTTCTCGACGAGCCCGCCGCCGGACTCGATCCCATCGCGCGCCGGGACCTGAACCAGTGCCTGATCGAGGTCCTGGGGGAAGGCAGTGGGTGCACCATTGTGCTCTCCACCCACCTCCTCGCGGACCTCGAGCGCCTGGCCACCCGCGTCGGGATCATCGAGGAGGGACGCCTGGTGGCCGAGGGGGCGGTCGAGGAGTGGCAGAGGACGATGCGACGGGTCCAGATCGTGTTCTCCCAGGAGCAGCCCCCCAGAGGGTTCTCAATCCCCGGGGCCATCCGCTCCCGGACGCTGGGCCCGGTGGTCAATGCCCTGGTAAGGATCGAGGACGAATCCCAGCTGGATGGGATCCGCGCCCTCGAAGGAGCCCGCCTCTACGTCTTCCCGCTCACCCTCGAGGAACTGTTCGTGGACTGGTTCCAGGGACCACCGCCGCTCGAGACCCACCTCAATAACCCCTCCCGGACCCACGGATGACGCCGAGACGATCCAACATGCCCCGGAGGGTGGACGTCCCGTCGACGCACCCACGAGGGAACGCATCCCAGGCGAGAGGTCGGCCCCATCAGCCCTGGACTCAAGGGTTCACCCGGATTGAACTCGCGACCCTTGTCGCGATGGCCGCGGTCCTGGCCACCCTGCTGTCTGCGTTCCTCTCCAATTCACGGATCCACGGTCGGCTGACCACATGTTCCGAACACCTCAAGCGGGTGGTTGAGGCGGTGGACGGCTACGAGCACCAGACCAGTCGACGCCCCAGAGCCCTGTCGAGGGTGATGCCGCCATCCGTGAGGGCGGATCGAGACAACCCCTTCCTCTGCCCCGCCGATCCCGCGTGGCGGATGACCGGGACCTCGAACCTCTTCTGGGGCACCATCGCCAACGCCTCGCAGGAGCCGTGGGCAGGACAGGGAGACCTCCGGGAACCGGAATCGGGTTCTTGGGCCGCGGAGTTGGCCGAGGTCAACGAAACGGAACCCTTCTCATATCTGCATCCGCTGTCGTGGCGACGGGACGCTTGGCGTCGACTCGCCGTGTTGGGACCCGAAACCGGGATCGCCGTCTGCCAACTCCACGGCGTCCGAGTCCCAAACCCGACCACCTCTCCGGACTTCCGTGCGTTTCGCCAGTACGAGGGGCTCCTGCTCCGGGGATCGCATGATGGTTCCGTGGTTCGCCGCCGGGTATTCAAGGCGGGCTTTGCCATCGAGGCCCCCGCCAAGCCCCAATACCCATGGGAATTCTATTCTGATGCCCCACCGCCTCCGTTGAGGTGATCAGAACCCTGGAAATCCACTCCCTTCCCATGTCCACAACGTCCTCGCCAGATCCGACCGGCATCGTCTCGGGACCGGGTGTGCCGTCGCCGAACGGATCCCAACGAGGCTGGGATGGCCGTTTCTGGGCGGGCCTCCTGTGGGGCGAGTGGCTGGCACATGCCCGGATGATGCTGCTCTTCCTCGCGCTATGGCTGCTCGCGATGTGGGTACTGCCCAGGTTCGCCCATCCGCTCTGGACACTCGCTTTCGGTGGATTCTTCGCGGTGGTGGCCGGACCCGTGCTAGGCGGCGGCGATGTCATGGGGGGATGCGAGGAATACTCGTTCTCCATGCCGATCACCCGACGCCAGCGCTTCGACTCCCGCCTTCTCTTCGCCACGGGCTGGCTCGTCGTTTTCACGCTGCTCAACCTGCAGGTGCTCTATCCGAACCTCGCCGACCTCATCCTCAGCTTCTTCGTGTCGACCGGCGTTGCGACCGTGGATGTGCGCCGGCCGGAACTCCTCTACGGCACCGTGTTCGCCGTGCCACTGGCAGCACTCGCGATCGGCTTCACGGTCGCCTCCCTGGCCACCACCCGGGCGGTCGCCTACACGGCCTGGGTCTGGGCCGCACTGGGCTCCCTCACGGGTCTCCGCGCCGGCCTCTCGCTCGAGGATTTCCTCTGGGACCGTCTGAACGGACGAATCACGATCCCGCTCCTGTTGATCACGGCCCTCTTCACCCTCGGCATCGCACGCCGGCTCTACGCCGAGAAGGAGGCCGGACGCGCCTCGTCGCCGCTCCGACTCCCCCTCAGCGGATGGGCCACCCTCGTCGCCGCCGCCATTGGGGCGCTCGGTGCGGGGCTGCTGTTGTCCTGGTTCGTTGCGAGCTACTTCCGGGGTCTCTGAGGCCGACGACCCCCATCGCAGATCCCGACCTCGACAGGGTGATCCCTACTTCAGGGGCTTGATCCGGATGTTCCGGAAGGCGACCTCACCGTGGTCCCCCTGCAGGAGGATCGGACCCGGTTGGTCCACATTGTCATCGAGATGGCCACCGGTACCCCGGTTGCACTCCACGTTGTCGTGGATCGTGACGCCGTTGAGGACAACGGTGACCCGGTTGCCAACGATCTTCGCCTCGACCGATTGCCATTCACCCGGCTTGCGGGAGGCCATCATGGATGCCGGGGCCACGCTGTAGAGCGCTCCATTGCCTCCCATCTCCGGCTTCTTGCCGTGGTCGTCGAAGATCTGGATCTCATGCCGGCCGCGAAGGTAGAAGCCCGAGTTGGCTCCCGGAGGGATGAGGTAGTCGTATCGCACCACGAAATCGCGGAACTTGGCGTCCGACACCAGATCCGTTCCATGACCCGTGATCTTGTTGCCCTGGTGCTCGAGCCGGTTGACGAGCATCCCATTCTCCACAAGCCAAGAAGCATGGCCGTCCGGACGCCGGAGCTTCCAGCCGTTCAGCGTCTTTCCGTCGAACAGCATCTGGAACCCCTCGGACTTCTCCGAGGCGCTGAGCGCGGCACCCGGCTGATCGGGATCGGCGCTTCCAGAGTCCAGCCCCAAGGCCCATCGGATACCGCCGAGGAGATGCTTCTGGTAGGTCGCACTCGTCCAGACATCCTCCCGGTGCCCAAGGGAGGTGTAGAAGACCCGGCCGCTCCCGGCCTGCCGGCACCACGCCACGGGATAGTCTCCCGGGAACTTGTGGTTGGGATGCGCGTCCAGCCCCAACAGGCCGTGGACCTTGTTCCGGTTGAAGCTCTTGAAGATGTAGATCTCGTCGTAGACATCGTAGGTCGGCCCCAGAGCCCGCGTGGCCGGGTGCTTCGGATCCTGGTTGATCGCCTGGATCCCCACCTGCGCGTCATGGGTCAGGAACTCCCCGCCCAGCATCTCGATGAACGCCGGGAATCCGTGGAAGGTGTCCGAGCACGAGTGCATCCCGATAAACGCATGACCGGCCTCCAGCCACTTGAGGAACCCGGGCCTGTCCGGGATCGCAAGGTCGCCCGTGGTGTTGGCGAAGATCACCCCGTCCACCGCGTTGAGACGGTCCAGGGCCAGCTTCTCGCGCACCTCGGCGTCGTCCTGTCCATTGGCACCGCCCCGGACGACATCCACCACTGTGAAGGCACCACTCGTCTTGCCGAGCGTCGTGACCACGTTCTCCGCGGTGGGGATGGAACTGTGTCGGAAACCCTTGGTCGCCGTGACCAGGATCACCTTCTTCGGTGCAGCCTCGGCGGAAGACACGAGGGCGGCGGCTAGGAGCGTGACGAGAATTCGGGGATTCATCCGGATAGCGTGAATCGAACCAAAAACGAAGTCGAGCCCGCCCACATCGGGAATCAAGCAAGGTCCTACCCTCCTCAAAACCACCCCGGGTAAAAATAAACCCGGGCGGCAGTCAGAGGATGACCGTCCGCCCGGGGGAATTTTCAGAATAGGTTCAGTAGGACTATGTAGAGATTCCTGCCCGGTGAACTACGCCAAACAGGAAAACGTGTGGGTCACCGCCAGTTGCCCAGCGACGCCCGAAAACTTCATCCTACGTTTTCTCGGGACGCGCGACATTAGTGGCGAACTCTCTTGGGTCAAGGCCCACGATGAAATAATTTCATCACGGTCCAACGCCCGGAAACCCGGGCGACCTCACAGGTTCCCAGAAAAGCCCATGGCACCCAACGGCCCAGATCCCATCGTGAAGGCCTCATCGCACGCCTTCCGTCGGCGCCCAATCCGGACCTGCCTCCTGATCTGGACGTTGGCCCTGGGTGCCATCGCCGGGACACCACCCAAGGACCATTGGTCGTTCCTGCCCCCGAAACCCCAGACCCTCCCAACCCCGAAGAACCCCCACTGGATCCGGAACCCGGTCGATGCCTTCATCCTCGATCGACTCGAGCGTTCTGGCCTCGATCCCAACCCTGAGGCATCCCGCAGGATCTGGATCCGACGGGTCCACCTCGACCTCATCGGTCTCCCACCGTCTCCCGAGGAGGTCCGGCGATTCGAAGCGGATTCCCGACCAGACGCCCACGAGCGCGTGGTCGAGTCTCTCCTGGCATCTCCCCGACACGGGGAACGGTGGGGACAGCAATGGCTGGATGTCGTGCGTTACGCGGACACCCACGGCTTCGAGGTCAATACCGAGCGTCCGCACGCCTGGCCCTACCGGGACCACGTCATCCGTTCCTTCAACAAGGACACGCCCTACAACCGGTTCGTCGAGGAACAGATCGTCGGGGACCGCATCGGGGCGGATGCGGCCACCGGATTCCTCATCACCGCCTCCGTCCTGCTGCCGGGTCAGATCGGGGCCGATGATGTCTCCAAACGCCTCGCCCGACAGGACGCCCTCGATGAGATCGTCGTCAATGTGGGCCAGACCTTCCTCGGTCTCAGTGTCGGTTGTGCCCGGTGTCACGACCATAAGTCCGATCCGATCACCAGCCGTGACTACTACGCCCTACAGGCCTTCGTCGCCGGCGTGGAATACGAGGACCGGGAGATCCAGGGTCCCATCCAGGAGGAGAGCATCCGTCTCGAGCGGGAACGAAAGGCACGCATCGCCCGGATCGACCTCGAGCTGGGCGGGCTGGTGCCTGTCGCCCGCCCAACGGCCGACCGGGCCCAGCCGGCAGGAAAACCATCACGGCCGGCCATCAACACCCGCGTCAACATCGACCGCTTCCCACCAGTCACCACCCGGAGGATGCGCTTCACCATCCAGGGAACGAGCAACCTCGAACCGTGCATCGATGAACTGGAGGTCTTCGATTCGCGCGGGACCAACATCGCCCTCGCCTCCTCCGGAACGCGAGTCGCGTCGTCCGGAGACACGCGTGTCGTGGACCGGCACGACCTCGCCTTCCTCAACGACGGCCGTCCCGGCAACTCGAGCAGCTGGATGTCGAACGAACACGGCCGCGGTTGGGTGATCCTCGAGTTCCCCGGGGACAGGACCTTCGATCGCGTCGTGTGGGGACGCGACCGGACCGGGGAGTTCAGCGACCGGATCGCCACGAACTACACGATCGAGGTGGAAGAGGCCCAAGGGGCCTGGAGACGCGTCGCGGACGCCACGGACCGTGAGCCCGGGACGACCTCGGATGCCCGTCCACCTGTGTCGACCCAGGACTCGACCCCGGACGTCTCCAGGATCGCCACCCCGCTCCTCGCCGAACGTCAGGAGATCGAGAAGCTGATCCGGAACTCGACGAACGAACGCCTCGTCTTCGCAGGGCGGTTCAGGACACCCGACATCATCCGGGTGCTGCATCGCGGGGATCCCGAGCAGCCGAAGGATGAGGTGTCTCCAACCCCATTGCCCGCACTCGGCCGCTTCGAGATCCCGCCGATCTCCGGAGAACAGGACCGGCGCCAGGCCCTGGCCGACTGGATCACGAGCCCGTCCAACCCGCTCACTGCGCGGGTCCTGGTCAACCGGATCTGGCAGGGACACTTCGGGGTCGGCCTCGTGGACACCGCCAGCGACTTCGGGGTGAACGGATCGAGACCCACGCATCCCGAGCTGCTCGACTGGCTCGCCTCGGAGTTTCTGGAATCAGGCGGCTCGATGAAACACCTCCACCGTCTCATCGTGCTCTCCTCGACCTACCGTCAACACGCAGGGATCCAACGCCCCGCGACGGGCGGGAATCCCGCGGTAGGGGTCGATGCGGATGCCCGCCTCCTCTGGCGGTTTCCCTCCCGCCGCCTGGATTCCGAACCCATCCGGGACTCGATGCTCGCGGTGAGCGGCGAGTTGGATCTCCGGATGCACGGTCGGGGCTTTGATCTCTTCAACAACCGGGGTGGTCTCACCGGGTTCACCCCGGTGGAATCGTTCGGCGGGGAGGGGCTGCGCCGGATGATCTACGCGCACAAGGTCCGACGCGAACGCGAGGCGGTGTTCGGGGCGTTCGACTGCCCGGACGCCGGACAGAGCACGGCCCGGCGTCGGGAGAGCATGACCCCCATCCAGGCCCTCAACCTGTTCAACAGCCGGTTCACCCTCGAGCGCGCGGAGGCCTTCGCGGGTCGGGTGGCCCGTGAGGTGGGCACGGATCCCGCAGCCCAGATCCAGCGGGCCTACGGGCTTGCGCTTGGACGGGAAGCCACCGCCGACGAGGTGGCCGAGGCCCTGCCGATGGTCCGGGACCACGGCGTCTCAGGACTCTGCCGCGTGCTGTTCAATTCCAACGAGTTCCTCTTCCTGCCATGAACCCGTCCGCAGAACACCTTTCGGCGCAGGGCAGGCACCTGCTCGACCGCCGGGATTTCCTGAACGGGACCGCCACGGCCCTCGGATCCGTGGCCCTCACCCATCTGCTCGGAACCCAGGGACTGCTCGCGGCGGCAGGTCCGGGGATCGATCCCTCACGGCCCTACGCACCCCGGACCGCGCATTTCCCGGCCCGGGCCCGGAACGTCCTGGTCATCTTCTGCGCCGGGGCGGTCAGCCAGCTCGAGACCTGGGACTACAAGCCGGAGCTCATCCGATGGCATGACAAGCCCCTGCCCGGAGGCCCATCCGTCACCTTCCAGGGACCCGCCGGGAATCTCGCCCGACCCCAGTACGCGTTCCGTCCCCGGGGGCAGACCGGCAAGATGGTCTCGGACCTCCTACCAAACCTCGCGGAGCTGACCGACGAGATCGCATTCATCCATTCCCTCACCAGCAAGAGCAACACGCATGGCCCTGCGGAGAACTTCCTCTCCACCGGATTCGTCCTCGATGGGTTCCCGAGCCTCGGCTCCTGGGTGAGCTACGCCCTCGGCAGCGAGAACCAGAACCTCCCGGCCTTCGTCTCCATCCTCGATCCCCGTGGGGTCCCACAGAATGGATCCAACAACTGGGGCCCGGGATTCCTGCCAGCCGCCTTCCAGGGGACACCATTCAGCGTGCAGGATCCGATACGGCATCTCTCGGCCCCCGGCGTCTCCCCGGTTGCTGACCGCTCTGCGCGGTCGTTGCTGCAGCGGATGAACGCTCGCCATCTGGCGGACAACCCCGGGGACCAGCGCCTCGCCGCCCGCATCGCCAGCTACGAGCTGGCGGCACGGATGCAGCTGAGCGTCCCGGAGGTGAGTGATCTGTCGAACGAGCCCGCCCATGTGCTGCGGAGCTACGGGGCCGATGACACCCAGAACCCGATCCGGGCCGGCTTCGCCAAGAACTGCATCCTGGCCCGGCGTCTCCTCGAACGTGGCGTCCGCTTCGTCCAGTTGTTCAATGGGGCCTACGCCAGTGGCGGCGCCCTCAACTGGGATGGTCACAACCAGCTCAAGGAGCAGTACGACCGGCATGGATACATCCTCGACCAGCCCGCAGCCGCCCTGATCCGGGACCTCCGCCAGCGGGGACTCCTCGAGACGACCCTCGTGGTCTGGTGCACCGAGTTCGGTCGGATGCCGTTCTTCCAGAAGGGGGCCCAGGGCCGGGACCACAATCCGGATGGATTCACCTGCTGGATGACAGGTGCTGGCGTCAAACCCGGCGTCAGCCACGGGGTGACCGATGAACTCGGACAACGGGCCATCCAGGACCTCCACCCGCTCTACGATCTCAACGCGACGATCCTCCACCTGCTGGGACTCGACCACACCCGCCTGACCTTCGAGCACAACGGCATCGAACGCCGCCTGACGAACGTCGAGGGCGAGGTGATCCGGGAGATCCTCTCCTAGCCCATTCACCCTTTGCCCTTTTCCGGCGGGGTGAGCCATCCTGCCATCGGGATGCCCGCCGAGATCCTGAACACCCACACCCCCGCCCTGCTCGCGAACGCCATCGAGCAGGCCGCTGCCGTGCTCCGGTCGGGCGGTGTCATCGGGGCGCCGACAGAGACCGTCTATGGGCTCGCGGCCAATGCGTTCGACCCCGAGGCGGTCGCCAGGATCTACGCGTTGAAGGGACGCCCCGCCCACAATCCGATCATCGTCCACGTGGCCTCCGCCGAGATGGCCCGGGCCTGCGCGTCCCGGTGGCCTGCGATGGCCGACGTCCTCGGTTCCGCGTTCTGGCCGGGCCCCCTCACCCTCGTCATGCCGAGATCCAAGCGCGTTCCGGACATCGTGACCGCCGGCGGGGCGACCGTCGGCATCCGATGGCCCCAGCACCCGTTCATGCAGGGGGTCATCAAGGCCTGCGGGTTTCCCCTCGCCGCACCGAGCGCCAACCTCGCCAACAGACTCTCACCGACCAATGCAGCCCACGTGGCCTCCCAGCTCGGGGACGTCCTGCCCCTCATCGTCGACGGCGGCGACTGCAACGTGGGCATCGAGAGCACCGTGGTCGACGTCACCGGATACTCCCCGGTGATCCTGAGGCCCGGGATGATCTCCGAGACCGCGATTCGCGGCACCATCACCACAGGGACTCCAGAACCCGTGGCGGAATTCCCCGCCGCCCCCGACGGAGTCCTCCGCAGCCCCGGCCAACTGGAACGCCACTACTCGCCAAGGGCCCGGCTGGTGGTCCGATCCTGGCAGGACGAAGGTGACCTCGGACAGCTGATGGCCTCGGAGGGAATCGCTCCATCGAAGGCCTGCATCATCGCACACACCCGCATTCCCCTGGGCGGACAGTTTCCCCAGGTGATGCTGATCCCAGACGATGCCGAGGCCTTCGCCCGGGCTCTCTACGCCGAGTTGCACCGATGCGACGAGATGGGCGTCGACTGGATCGTTGTGGAAGCCCTGCCGGAGACTCCCGACTGGGCGGGCATCCGGGATCGTCTGCGCCGCGCCTCGGCCCGCTGATCGTCTCCGCCCGCGGGACGGCTTCCCGCTTGGTCGACACCCGCGATTGGACCACGATGTCGGGGTGATTCCGTCCATCGGTTCCACGCTCAGTGCCCTCGTCGATCCGGCAGCCCTGCTCCTCGTATTCCTTGTGCTGGCAGCCGGCCTTTGCGTCCAGCGTCGGAATTGGTTGGGGACCGCTATCCTGACCGGACTGGCCATCCTGATCGAAGTCACTCTCGGGACTACTCTTCCGCGGCGTCTCATCGCCGACCTCGAAGCCCCCTACACGCCGGACCGCCAGCCGCTGCCGGCGAGGGCCGACGCCATCGTCATGCTCGGTGGCGCCCACGAATACAACCCCCGTGAGATGCTCCAGATCGGTTTCATCGAGGCTTCCGATCGGATCCTGACCTCAATAGAGCTGCTGCGGCAGGGCCGAGCGGGAACGCTCGTTCTGTGCAGCGCAGGCGCCGAGGTGAACGGCAAGACGACACCGGATTCCGAATTCGTGGAACGGTTGGTCGACCGTTGGAATCTGCGACGAGGCCAGGTCCTCAGGCTGCCCATTGGCAGGAATACGGCCGATGAGGCGCGGGAGGTGTCCGCTCTGGCCTCGCGACAAGGGTGGAAGCGGATCCTCCTCGTCACCTCGGGCTTCCACCTCCGAAGGGCGGAGGCGACCTTCCGAAAGGCAGGAATGGAGCAGATCACCCCTGTGGGTTGCGACTTCCGCGGGATTTTCCCGGGAGATCCCGGATCAGACCAGATCAGCCTACCAAGGACCGAATCGGCAACCACCCTGAAGATGTGGCTGCATGAGCAGGTGGGGTGGTGGTACTACGGTTTCCGTGGATGGCGTTGACCCTCCACTGCAGGTCGGCTACCTAGAGCCCCTCGTCATCGATTCCCAATCCATGAAATCCATCTTCTCCGCCCGCCTCGCACTTGCTTCGTTCATCGGCGCCCTCCTTCTGCTCTCGGCCGGCTGCGCCTCACACGAGCACAGCGGCGGAGCTCCGATCGCCCCGAACTGGTATGATTCGGCCTTCTCGAAGGACGGGCGCCTCGCCGTCCCCAATGTTCCTGACACCGCCCCGGTCGCAAATCCATGACCCACAGCGGTGCGAGGGGATCTTTCCCCTCCCCAACACCTCCATGAGAGGGCGCAGTGAACGTCGGGCCGGGGCCTGAAAGAACGGTTACCGAACCCAGATGACCCGATAGAAGCGCGTCCCGGAAGTCACCCCGGGGGCGGGTGTCACGCCCAGGGTCCCATCTGTCGACGAAGTCGCCTGCCCAGCCGGTTTCCACGACGGCTCCGTCACCAGATCCATCGACTCGACACGGTAGGACTCCCCGGAGACAGACGGCCATTCCAGGCGGAGACCCTCGGCGGTCATCCGAAACGCGGCACGGAAAGGCTCCTCCCATCCCGGAGTCCCATCCTCCCGAAGGCTCGGGGTCCAGTTCTTCCCCTCGCCCAGGAAGGCCTTCAAGAGGGCCCCATCCACAACCGTCGAGGGCCGCGCCTCGAGCACCAGCGAGCGACCCTGACCGTCGGCCTGACGAGGCCAAGCCCCGTCGGTCCCATACTGGAACGCCCAGAGCTCGGTGCCATCCGGATCCACGAACGCAAGCCGCTCGCCGGAGTTGTCGAGGGAGCCCGACCACGGGCCGAGGATCTGGATGCCAGGATGGAACGCAGGCGAGGTGGGATCCTGGAACCGGGCCGCGAACGCACCTGGATCCCGGACCGCCACCAGCGCCGCCCCCGGCATCAATATCGTCCCGTCGGGAAACGGCAGGCGCACACCGCCCGCCAAGGAACACCTCGAAAGGTCCAGCCGATCGGAACTGACGTTCCGCAGCTCGATGAACTCGAGGTCGGGATCACCGGCAGGGTGGTAGTGGATCTCCGCCGGCAGGAGGTCGAGCGCGCTGGGTCGACGCGGCGCCGAAAGGAAGAACCGGACACTGTCGAGCGCGGACCACACCCCGGCCGAACTCCGGACACGGACAGTCAGGGTCAGGTCCTGATCCACCGAAACCGCATCGGGTCGCCATTCACGGGCCACCGCAGAGATCGCACCTCCGGGCAGTCTGGGGTCGGAACCGTCCAGCGTGTAGAGGATGGCCCCGGCAGTCGATGAGAGCTGGGGACGGAACCCGGCTGCGACGGCCCCACCCCGGACGTCGAAGGCCGGAGGGTCGAAGCTCGGGTAGAACCCACGCGCCTTCAGCTGCGCCACCAGCTGATCCGTCCGCTTGGGGAACAACTGGGTCCGGATGGCGTTCGCCGCACTCTCCCAATTCGCCGGGGTCCGGTAGTTCCACCGGGCGCACTCGGCGACGAGACTGTCCGCGATCTCCTTCATCCGGGCGTTCAGCCGGCCCTCGAGTGCCGCCGGGGTGAGGGCACCCTGATTGAAACAATGCCGTCGGATCCGATCCGCCAGAAGCACCTTGAAGTCCGGATTCCCCTCCCGGACCAGCGAACCGAAGATCCCACCGGGACCCTGGCGATCCGTGCGGTTGAGACCCAGGGCGCTCGTCCGTAGGAACCCGTCGGCATCCGCGATCCAGAACTTGAAGCCGGTCCCGGGCGCGAGCGGCCCACAACTGCGGAACTCGGACTCACAATCGCCGTAGAACCACAACAGCATGAAGTCGATCAGGTGTGGCACGTCGACCCGGCTCCGGACCTTGTCGTACGTCCCACGCACCGCCCGTGCCTGCTCCCAGGGATCGATGTTCGGCGGCTCGGGGGCGCCCAGCACGAAGTCGTCGGTCACGTTGTCGTTGCCCCGGACCACGCCGTAATCCGAGCTCCGCCCGCCCAGGTAGTCGGCCATGAAGGATTCGACCAGCAGTTCGCGGCAGTCGTACTGCCCCCAGTAGACCCCATTCACATAGACGTGAACATAGCGTCCATGCGGATTGAGGCTGCCCATGTCGAGCATGCTGTCCTCCACGAACCGGCCAGCCATGTAGAACCCACGCTCCGACATGTCCTGCGACCCCGACCTGAGATCCAGCTCGTCGAAGGACCGCACCGGGGGACGGCCGTGATCGAATCCATCATACAGGGGGACCCGGATCGCATCGTCCCCATAGCGGGTCCGGCACTTCACCCGGAAACTCCGCTTGGCGAACTTCGTCCACGCGTTGCCGAACCGGGAAATCCCGCAGTTCACCTGCACCGGATCGCGGCCATCCGGCCAGATCAGCTCGAACGACCCCGGTGCCTCCTCGTATTCAGGCTGTCCCGGGAGGGACAACGCAATGGTGGGCAGTGAACGCAACCCCGCCCGCAGCCGGTTGGTGTAGGCCGGGTTCTGGGTGATGGTCTTGTTCATCACCGGAGAGGCGACCACATCGTCCACAAACAGGAACGTCCGGGTCTGGATC
>JBDLQQ010000411.1:0-3965 GCA_039800465.1 Verrucomicrobiota bacterium | reverse complement strand
CCTACTACCAGAACCCGGCCAAGCCCTATTTCACGAACTACACGCTCCCGACGTTCAAGCCGGCCGCCAACGGCGTCGAGGTGTACAAGGTCTACTACAATTCCTCGATACCCAGTCTGGGAGGGCGGCCCACCCTCGCCTCGGGTCTCCTTGCGATCCCGGACACGGGGGCTGCGCGGATGGACCTTGTCTCGTACCAGCATGGCACGGTCTTCTCGAAGCAGATTGCCCCTTCGAGATGCTTCGATCCACAGGTTCCCCTGTCGACGGACTACTTTTGGACCTATGAGACCCGGCCGATCGTCGCCGCCTCGGGGGGGCAGGGATCGGTTGTGATCGCCGCGGACTACTTTGGACTCGGCGATTCGATGGAACCCCATGCCTACACCCCGAAGAGCCCCCACCAGCAGGTTTGTCTGGACCTGCTGCTTGCGGCCGAGGGTTTCCTGGAAGCGCGGGGCATCGAGCGGGGTGGTCTCTACCTCTCGGGGTGGTCTCAGGGAGCGCTTGTGACGATGCAGTTCCTGGAGAAGCTCGAATCCATCGGGAGGAAGGTGGATGGAACTGCAACCGCTGCGAACCCCGCGGCCATCCTCGCGGCCGCGCAGCGTGCCCTGTTCAACCCCAGGTCTGGGTCCAGCACCGAAACCCCTGACCAGAACCTGAACTTCATGTACGTCCTGACGGTATTCTCCTTTGAGAACTACTACAGTCGACCCGGCTTTGCGCGTTCGGTGATCGATCCTGAGTTCTATGATGTTGCTCGACAGATCTACGAGTGGAATGCCGATGTCAGCGGTGTCCTTCAACTGTTTGCAATGCTGCCCCCAGGACCATTGTCCAACAGGACCAACATCCTCGAGTTGTTCCGGCCCGAGTACCGGGACCCCTCCTATTTCTCCGGGTCGGAATTGGCTGAGTTCTTCCGGAAGATCTCGGCGTACGATTTCATTGCCCGATCCCCAATCCGGTCGTGGGGTGGAGTCCAGGACGAGATCTTCCCCCCGTCGGTCACGATAATCCCCACCGAGATCCAGAATATCTGGAAACCCGGTTCTGGGATCTACTCCACGGTCCCCGGAGGCTCCCACCGCGGCACGTTCATCAGGGCTGTCGCCGAGCAGGTCGACTGGTTCAAATCCCTTTCGAAAACCCCCTGAGTGGGGCCAAGCGGCGGGGTTTTCATTCCGCAAGGATCCGTCTCAGGACCCGGGCATCCATCCGTGGGCCCACGAGGGCGAGACTCATGAGCGACGGGTCGAGATATCGCTCGGCAGCCCCTCGGATGTCGGAGGGTTGAACGGCCAGCAGGCGGGAGCGTGTCGTTTCGAAGCAGGGCAGGGTTCCGTGGCCGAGCCAGTGTTCACCGAGATGCATCATGTGGTGCTCCGTGCTCTCGACGTGGAGCTCGTGCTGCCCCACGAGGTAGTCCCGGGCACGTTCCAGTTCAGCGGGACTGGGGGCGCGACGACGGATCCGGTCGAACTCCTGTCGCACCAGCCGCAGGGTCCGCTCCAGCTCGCGCGGAGCCATGCCGGCTGATACGACCAGATCCCCGCAATCGTCCCAGAAACTGGCGGCGGTCTGGATGCTGTAGGTGAGTCCGTGGCGTTCCCGGATCACCTGGAAGAGCCGGGAACTCATGTTCTCCCCGAGGATCACGCTGAGAAGCCTCAGTGCGAACCGCGGTTCCTCGTGTCGAGAGCAGGCCCGCATTCCCAGGCTGAGATGGGATTGCTCCGTGTCCCGCACGTTGTGGCGGAGCCTCGGTCCCTTGCCGGCGGGAGGTGCCGGGACGAATCCCGGAGCGGTGCCGGTGCGGAACCGAAGTCGGTGGGGGCGGAGTAGTCGGACCAGCTGGCCATGGTCCACATCCCCGGTCGCCACGATGGTCGTCGACCCTGCGGTGTAGTGGCTGTCGAGGAACGCCTTGAGGTGACGCTGGCGGAAGGATCCGACCGTCCTGCGGGATCCGATCACCGGACGGCCCAGTGCGTGTCCCGGGAACTGGAGTGCGTTCAGGACGTCATGGACATGCTCGGCCGGCTGGTCCCGGTACATGGAGATCTCCTCCTCGACGACCGTCCGCTCGCGGGCGATCTCCGTCGGTGCGAGCCGGGAGTCGAGGAACATGTCGAGCAGGACGTCGACCAGGACGGGCAGGTCACGACCGCGGGCCCGAGCGTAGAAGCAGGTGTGCTCCTCGTCGGTAAATGCGTTCAGGTAGCCTCCGATGCCCTCGACGGCCTCCGAGATCTGCGCGGCGGTCCGGGACTCGGTCCCCTTGAACAGCATGTGCTCGATGAAATGGGAGATGCCCCCCAGTTGCGCGGGCTCGTGTCGTCCTCCGACCGCCACCCAGATGCCGATCGAGACACTCGCCCGGTGGGGCATTCCCGCGCTGATCACCGTGAGGCCACCGTCCAACCGGGTGACCTGGCAGCGGCTGTTCCGCAACCCATCGGACCGGTCCGCGGAGTCCGATCGCCGCCGTGCCTTCGGCAGGGCGCTCATCGGAATGCCGCGGGCACCTGATCCGGCACGCCCACGACTCGCTTGAAGTCGAGGATCGCCTGGACTACGGCGGCCGGATCGTCCTTCACCTCGAGCAGATCGAGATCCCCGGGTGAGATCATCCGGCTGGTCTCCAGGGTCTCCTTCACCCAGTCGAGCAAACCCTCCCAGTAATTGCTCCCGTACAGCAGGATGGGGAACGCCGGGATGCGCTGGGTCTGGACGAGGGTCACGATCTCGAACAGCTCGTCGAGGGTACCGTATCCACCCGGCATGAAGACGAACCCCAGACTGTACTTCACGAGGCTGACCTTCCGCGTGAAGAAGTAGTGGTAGTTGATCCCGAGGTTGGCGTAGCGGTTTCCCTTCTGCTCCATCGGGAGTTCGATGTTGAGGCCGATGCTGGGCACGCCCTTGACCTTGGCTGCGCCGCGGTTGGCCGCCTCCATGATGCCGGGACCGCCTCCGGTGATCGTGGCGATCTTGTTCCGGCCCAGCCCCTCGGCAATCGCTACGGCCGCCTTGTAGTAAGGGTCGTCGGCCTTGGTCCGGGCACTGCCGAAGATGGTCACCGCTGGGCCGAGTCTTGAGAGGGTGTCGAACGACTCCACGAACTCCGACATGATCTTGAACACGCGCCAGGGATCCTCGGCGCGCCGTGTGGCGTGGTCATCGAGCATGTCCGGACGCTACTGCGGGTCCTTGAAATTGGCGAGCACCGGCCCGTCTCACGGCATCACTCCCTGCAGCACGCGGGAGTCGCCATGTCCTGGATCCAGGATCGGGGCGCTCAGCAACCGATCGCATCGGCCCTGGGCAGGGACAGCACGATCCGCCGATGGGCTGCGGTGAGGGCGAGGGTCTCGAGCTCCCGGCGTTCCACCCAGCGTCCCTCAGGTCCCAGCGTGCCGGGCAGGTTGATCCCGGGCGCATGGAAGCTCTCGAGTCGGATCCGGTAGCGGGTGATGGCGTGTCGGATCAGGGGCAGGGGAACGAGGCGGTTCTCCGGGACATTCAACCACGTGGCGACGTATCGGTGGATGCTTCCGACCCCATGGGGAACCTCGAGGTTCGGGAATTCCCAGAATCCGCCGTTCACCCCCCCCTTTGGGCGCTGGCGGACGAACAGTCGGCCCTGACGCTCGATGGCGACAGCTGCCATGACCTTCTGGATGGCGGTGGGACGGGGAGCGGCCTCCGGGTACTGCTCCTGGGTCCCCATCGCCCGTGCCCGGCATCGTCCCTGGATGGGACAGCCATCGCACCGGGGCCCCTTCGGAAGGCAGACCATGGCCCCAAGCTCCATCAGGGATTGGTTCAATGCCGAGCAGGCTCCGAGCAGCTCTCCCCACGGCATTGGGATGAAATCCCGGCCTCCGGAGGCCGCCACCAGGTCCCCGGCCCGCGCCCAGAGGATCTCCTGGAGCGTCCGTGCTCGCGGATCGCCGGGG
>JBDLQQ010000410.1:0-4353 GCA_039800465.1 Verrucomicrobiota bacterium | reverse complement strand
TATGCGCTGAAGGTTTTCGCGCAAGGTAACAATTCCACCGAATGCATCGCGGAGGCGGCCGAGTGGGCCGCAGACCCCAATGGCGACTTCGACCCGGGAGACCGTCTGGATGTTGTGAACCTCTCGGTTGGCGAGGAGTATGGCATGACGGGGCCGCGGGTACCCGATCAGCAGTCCCTCGACCGGCTCTCCCTCCTCGGATGTGTTGTCGCCATCTCGGCAGGTAACGATGGTGATTCCTTCTACATTCTGGGTTCGCCAGGTCAGGCGGATCGGGTGGTGACGGTCGCAAACTCCATCCCCTCGGGACGGACGGCCAACGGGATCCGGGTCGTGGCCCCTGCCTCCATTGCAGGGGTGAATGTGGCTGTCGAAGCCTCCTTCTCCAGGCCAATATCGAAGGTTGGAACACTCGAGGCGCCCCTAGTTGCGGCGGAACCGATCGACGCCTGCGGACCGTTGTCCAACCCCGAGCGGCTCCGGGGTGCTTTTGCTTTGGTCCAACGGGGAGTCTGTCCATTCTTTGACAAGGCCCAGCGGGCGTTTGAGGCGGGTGCTGTAGGTGTGGTGATCATGAACAATGTCTCTGGAGAACCGTTCACTCCTGGAGGTTCCGGGGAACTCCCGATCCCGGTTGTGATGGTCTCCCAGGCCGATGGGCTGGCCATGAAGGAGGCCTATTTGTCCGGAGAGACGGTGATCCTCCGCATGGAGGCGTCCATTGTGTTCGAATTGACCGAACTGACAGACCAGATCTCCGGGTCGAGTTCCAGAGGGCCAGGTTCTCCGGATAGCCAGTTGAAGCCCGACATCGCAGCCCCGGGCCATGATATCCTCTCCGCCAAGGCCGGCGGCGGGGTGCAGGGTGTCGGAATGACCGGCACCTCCATGGCAGCCCCGATGATCGCCGGGGCGGCGGCGCTGATGCGACAGGCACACCCCGACTGGTCGACCGTGGAGATCAAGGCGGCCCTGATGAACACGGCGACCACGATGCGGGATGGCCATGGCAACGCCTACGCAGAGTCGCGGGTCGGTGCCGGACGCGTGCGTCCGGACGCCGCAGTCGGTTCCTCCCTGGTGGCGTACGCCGATGATGATTCGGGTCGGGTGTCGGTTTCGTTCGGCGCGCTGCTGGTCACCAATACCTACGGTGAGACGCGGAAGATCCGTGTGGTCAACCATGGGCTGCAGGATACCGATCTCGACGTGTCGGTCGCGGCCACGGTCCAGCGGTCGGGGTTCAGCCTCGTCCCGAAGGCGCCGACCGTTCGGGTGCCGGCCCGAGGCAGTGCCACGGTCGAGGTCGACCTGACGGTCGATCCCAGTCGGCTGGATGTCTCGCTGGATCCAGCGACGGAGTCCCGGTTGGGCGGCAAGGCCCGGATGTTCCCCAACGAGGCCAGTGGGCTGATCCGGTTCTCGAACGCCCAGGGGATGATCCAGGTCCCGTACTACGCCCAGGTGAGGGCGGGCTCGGACTGGCAGAGCACGAAGCGCACACTCCGACCTCCGTCTTCGACCTACTCCCAGGATCTGGTCGATATGTCGCTCGGGTTCCAGGGGTTCTCGGCGCACACGAACCCGGTGGTGTCGGTGTTCGAGTTGGGGGTGACGAGTCTGCCGATCTACGACTCGGATTTCGTGGCGAAAGCGGGAGACCTTCTGGCGGTGGGTGCTGCGACGGATGGTCCGGTGTTGGGGGATCTGTCGAAGGCGACGGTGTCCTTCGGCCTGGTGACTGCGGGCCCGTGGACCATGCCGACCCCTGAGTTGGTCCGGATGGAGGTTGCGATCGACACGAATGGGGACGAGGAGCCGGATTTTGTGGTCGAGAACGGGAACAGTGGCAGTCCGGATGTGCTGGAGACGACCGTGACTCCGGCTGCGGGTGATCCAATGCCGGGCCTGCCCCTGAATGTTGAGACTCCGGACCGGCTCGACACGGCAGCGTTGAACAACAGCGTCCTCATCCTACCCATCCCGGCGTCGTCGATCGGCCTGGGGACGGGACAGACGGCCTTCCGCTATCGAGTCCGGACCTATCGCCCTTTGTTCAACAACCGGGCGCCGGAAGGCATTCTGATCGATGGCACCGACTGGATCTCGTTCGATGCGGCGCGACCGATCGTGGATATGGTCCGTCATTCGCCAACGCGCACCCCGCTCTTCACCGATGGGAAGGAGCTTCAGGTGCGTCTGGACCGATCGGCAGCGCTGGCGTCCAAGGTGCTGATGCCTGGGGTCCTGCTGCTGCACCATTTCAACCCGCTGGGACGTCGCCACGAGGTGGTGCGGATCGACGACAGCCAATACCAGCCGGTGACGATCCTGCCCACGGGAGTCGGATCTACCGGGAATCCAGCGCGGTTCGAGTTCCGATACAGCGGGCCGGCGGGGTTGCCGATGGTGGTGGAACGAAGCCGGAATCTGGTGACCTGGGAGGTTGTCCAGACAGGCCAGTTCACCGGCACCCCGACTCTCTTCAGCAGCGGCGATCCCATGGGCGACATCCCGACCTTCTATCGGGTCCGGATCCCGTGAGGGCACGAGGGGTGTGCTTCAGGGGTTGATCAGCTGGAGTCGATCCCGGGTCCATGGGGAGGTGTCCCGGCGGACACGACAGGACCAGACCTGTTCCCCGGGATTGGATCGGCGTGTCCCCCGGCTGGAGTTTTGCGAGAAACGGGGAGCCGAATGGGTCTACGGCGTCATGGATTGCCAGACCCAGGCCACGGTTTGTTCCCTCAATAAATCCCAGAAAAGGTCCTGCGCCGCGTGGAAAGCGAACTACAGACCGGACGGCAGCAAGAAGAAGGAGACCATCAAAACGGGAATGCTGATCACGCTGGTGCCTCTCTTCCGCGGTTTACCCGGACTTTCCCCCGAGGATTCTTCGGAATTCATTCTGTTATTCGGGGTCTTTGCGTCTCGGGTCCCGGTGACGGTCTGAACATGGCGGTTTGGACACAGTGGGTGGGCAAGTACGCAGAGCCCTCGGCGCAGAGAACGGCTGAATGCCGTCTTTATTACAGGCCGGACGAAAACCGATCGGAATCACCTGGAATCCCGAGTGCCACAGGTCCTGTCCTCTGGTTGTCTTTTCTCCATGAACTCTCTCATCACGGGTGTCCGCCGTGGGCTCCGTCTCCTGCTGTCAGTCCTGGTCTTTCTCTCGTGCGTCACGACGGGTCGCGCGGAGCCGGTCCGGGTGCTGGTCTGGGATGAACGTCAGCCCCAGCAGAAGCAGGCCTATTCCAATTGGTTGGGAAACCAGATTGCGGAACACCTGCGACAGGTCCCGGGGCTCCAGGTGGTGTCTGCCGCCCTGGACGAGCCGCAACAAGGCCTGGCCGCCCTGGACCAGACCGATGTGTTGGTGTGGTGGGGTCATGTGCGCCAGATGGAGATCGAACCCCCGGTCGCCCAGGACATCGTCCGGAGAATCCTGGAGGGACGTCTCGCACTGATCGCACTCCACTCGGCCCATTGGTCGCGTCCGTTTGTCGAGGCGATGAATGAGCGGTCGCGTCACGACGCACTGATGGCCCTGCCGAAGGCGGAGCGGGCGGGCGCAGTTCTGGTGGAGACGAATCTACTGCCTCGACCGCTCATGGCACCCCGCAGGACGGAGCGCCTTTCCCCTTCGGCGTCGTATCGCAAACCCATCGAGGGCCCGGTCCAGATCGAGCTCACGCTGCCGAACTGCTGTTTTCCGGCCTATCGCGGGGATGGAAAACCGAGCCAGGTCCGGATCCTCAAGACGGATCATCCCATCTGCCAGGGCGTGCCGGTGGTCTTTCCGATTCCTCAGACGGAGATGTATGACGAACCGTTCCACGTGCCTGCGCCGGACGAGGTGGTTCTCGAAGAGCGCTGGGAGACCGGGGAGTGGTTCCGGTCGGGGATGGTGTGGAATCTGGGCAAGGGCCGGGTGTTCTACTTCCGGCCCGGGCACGAGACGTATCCGGTGTACTTCAATCCCGAGGTGTTGAGGATCCTCGAGAATGCTTGTCGTTGGCTGGGGAAGGGTGCCGATGGGAAATCTCGCCGGGAGTGACGGGGGCGTCCGTGACAACGACCGGAACCCAGCTTCGGCAAGCGCCTCCACACCGCGCAGGTGGCCTGGCGAATGCCTCTGCAGCCGGCGTTCAGGGCACGTCGAACTCGACGTACCGGCATTCGCCGGGCGGCACCTCGATCTCGATCCGATCGGAGGGTTCCCAACTGCGGTGGGTCGACCACTCCCGTGCCGCAGTCCGACCGAAGCGGGTGGACAAACGGATCCGGGCCACAGCCTCGGGAAAGACCTGGGCGGGTGTGCGGCCCGTCTTGACCACCCCGTCGTTGTTG
>JBDLQQ010000409.1:0-10854 GCA_039800465.1 Verrucomicrobiota bacterium | reverse complement strand
CATCGCGGGGGAGGGACCCAGATGAATCAGTTGAGAGCTGATTGCTGAGGGTTCAAACAATCCTCGCTCAGGCCTGCGTTCGGTGGGGGAGCAGTGCCCTGCGACCTGGGCGCGGGAACGCCCCTCGTGGTAGCAACCACTCCGCTGGGTCCCTGACTTCCCGCGAGGGCGAGGCCAACCTGTCGCGTCGTCGGGAGGGGAGTGGCACGCGGAGACGCCGAGACGCGGAGGAGGATCGAGGCAACGGAAGACGGAGATGGGTCTCCCGCAGAAGCGATAGGACACGGTGATCCATCCAGGAGCTCAGCATCTACCTGCCATTCCGGTCCAACGACAAGCCGCAGGACACCGCCTCCCTTGCTTTCCACCCGGTCCGGGCAGGCCTTCACGGGTCGCTGCGGTGTTGCGGCCCTCCGGCAAATCGGTGCCCCCACTTCCTAGGAATCTCCTCTTTCCTCCGCGTCCCCGCGTCCCCGCGTCTACGCGTCCCCGCGTGAGTCTCCCGCCCTCTGGTTCACCGCACGGTGGGATCGAACCGGCCGTTCCACCAGGCGCTGTTGGGGAGGCTCAGGGCGGAAGTGCCCGGGCCGTCGGGTTGGCCGAGTGTCGCTGTTGCCGCATGGCCATCGTCTCCCAACCTTGCGGCACTGCGTCGGCGTCGCCCCGGTCCGTTCGGCCTCGCGCAGCGGGTGGCGCCCCATCCGAGCTGCCTGAAACACCTCATCTGCTGGACTCGGCAAAAACCGAATTGTTCCAAGGCATCCGCATGATCCATCCTGACGCATGCACCGCAAGCGGCTCAGCGCATGGATTCTGGCTGGAGGCGTGTTCTGGGGGCTTTGCCTCGGCCTCGGGGCCCAGTCCGTCGCGCCGACCCCGCAGACCCGCGCACCGAGGCGGCAGGAGGTGCGCACCGCCATCGAGCGTGGCGTTGTCTTCCTCCAGAAGGCACAGAATTCAAACGGCTGGTGGTCCACGCCCGATCAGCCGGCGATCACCGCCCTCGTCCTGACGACCCTGAATCTGGAGCCGACCCGGAGGTTCCAGCGGAGCCGCACCTCCGAGATGAATCGGGGGTTTGACTACCTGCTCTCCTGTGCGAGACCAGATGGCTCCATCCAGAAATCCGGGCTGGCGAACTACAACACCGCCCTGTCGCTCCTGGCGCTGACCTCGGCGGCGGATACGAATTTTCTGCCGGTCATCGTGAAGGCGCGCGAGTTCCTCGCCACCACCCAGGTGGACCTGGGCGTCAAGGGGACGAATGACACGCCTTTCGACGGAGGCGTCGGCTATGGAAGCAAGTACCAGCACTCCGACATGAACAACACCCTGGTGGCCATCGAGGCGATGAGGGCCTCCGAGGTCTTGTTCCCGAAGGATTCATCCCCGGCAGCCTTGCCGATGCCAGACCTGGACTGGAAGGCGGTCGTGCGCTTCCTTGAGCATTGTCAAAACCTGCCGGGGACGAACGTCTTTGAGCCGGTGTCGAACGACACCAGGGACCGGGGCGGTTTTTTCTACTACCCGGGCCACAGCATGGCGGGAGGAGTCACCAACCCGGTGACGGGAAGAGTGGCCCTGCGGAGCTATGGCAGCATGACCTATGGCGGTCTGTTGAGCTACCTCTACGCCAAGCTGGGCAGGGACGATCCGCGGGTGGTGGCGGTCAAGGACTGGCTCCGGGCCAACTACACCCTCGAGGAGAATCCCGGGATGGGGCAGCAGGGTTACTTCTACTACCTCCACCTGCTGACCAAGGCGCTGACGGCCTCGGGGGAGGAGCGTCTGCGTCTGTCCGATGGTGCGGAAGTCCCCTGGCGGGACCAGGTCGCAGGGCGCCTGCTCCAGCTTCAGCACGCTGACGGATCGTGGGTGAATGCCGAACCCCGGTGGTGGGAAGCGGATCCCATTCTCGCCACCTGCTACGCCATGATGACGCTGGAAATGCTCGAGTGGAGGATGCCGTGATGCCGGTCTTCCCCGCCAGCATCCGGGCCGGTGCCAACGGGGGCGACCCTGATTCAGCCGCGTGGAGCCAAGCCCACGGAGCCGGTGCGGCGTACGGGGGTAGACCGGACCCCGGCCTCCGTCCGTCGGGATTCCTCGGACTCCTGGCGGTTCTGGCGATGCCCTTCCTCGTGCTCGGGGCCGACGGGCCTCCCAGCCGCCCGGCCGCACCCACCGGGGTCCAGGCCCGGTCCGCGGCTGCGGATGCGGTGGAGAAGCTCAAGTTCCCGGGCATCACGATCAACCTCGAGGAGCGTTGCGTGGATGTGGAGGCGTCGGTGTGCCTTCGGCGTGGGCTGCTGGAACTCGTGGCGTGCACCAAAGGCACCAAGGAGCATGAGTCCATCGTCGTGGTCGGGGCCAAGGCGATGCACCTGCATGCGGCGTTGCTGCTGCTGGGCGCCAGCCCCGGAAGTCCGGCGACCCGCCAGCAGGACGGGGCTCAGGGCGACCGTTGGATCGACGTTCCACCCCGGGGTGGTCCTGTCGACGTGTTCCTGGTGCTGAAGGGGGAGGGTGGGAAGGCGGTGGAGCACCCGATCAGCGAGTTCATCCTCCGTTCCCGCCAGAGGTCCGATTCCTCGTCCTCGGATCCTGCGCCAAAACTCCCCTCGCACACCTTTCTCTTCGCCGGCTCCATTGTGCAGGGCGACGGCCCCGGGCCACGTCGGTATCTGGGCGACGAAAGCGGAAACGTGATCTCGCTCTCGACCTTCGGCGACGAGGTGCTGTGCCTGCCGGCGATCCACAGTCAGGACAACTCCGCGCTCCCCTGGCAGGTCAACCCCGACCTCCTGCCCGAGGTGGGTACCAGCGTCCTCCTCCGACTTCGCCCGCAACGTCCACCCGCCGCCAAGGTCGCAACGCCACCCCACTCGCCATCGCCTTCCGTCCAGGCGGATCCCCAGAAATGAGCTTTGATGCGCCCCTCCCTCCTCAGGCCGGAGCCTGCCCCCAGGCCAAGGGCGCGAGGAATCCCCGTTCCGGCGATGTCAGCCCCCTACAACCCACCCTGTCTCAGCCATGACGATCTGTCTCCGAACGCTCCTCCTTCTGGCGCTCCTCGCCGCCCCGGCGTCCGCCCGTGCCGCTGCCAGGAGCCAGCCCTTGGCGGTCCCGGATCTGACCCAGGGCGATGCCCTTCCCAAGGGGTCCCGGCATGACTGGAACCTGGGCCCCACCGGCCTGCGCGGATGGATGTTCTGCGACCAGTTGGTGACCACGGATGCCCGGCAGATTGCCGTCACCGAGGTCGCGAAGGGATCTCCCGCCGAGGGCCTGTTCCTGGTGGGTGACGTCCTCCTGGGAGTCGACGGCAGACGGTTCTCCCAGGACCCGCGCACCGAGTTCGGCCGGGCAGTGACCCGTGCCGAATCGGCGGCCGGCGACGGACGAATGACCCTGACCCGCTGGCGGGACGGCAAGGTGGAGGAGGTCGCCGTCCGTCTCCCCGTGCTGGGCAGCTACAGCGCCACCGCGCCCTATGGGTGCGACAAGTCCCGCCGCATCCTGGAACAGGGATGCAGGGCTCTGGCCCGGAAGGTGGCCAGTTCCCAGCATCAGGACGATCCCATCGTGCGGTCCCTCAATTCTCTGGCCCTGCTGGCCAGCGGCGATCCTGCGTGGCTTCCGCTGGTCCGGAAGGAGGCCCAGTGGGCGGCCGAGTTCTCCGAGGGCTCGATGCAGACCTGGCACTATGGCTACGTCATGATCCTGCTTTCCGAGTATGTGATCGAGACCGGCGACCGGTCGGTCCTGCCTGGCCTGAGGCGTCTCGCGCTGGAGGCCGCCGCGGGCCAGAGCGCGGTCGGCTCGTGGGGCCATGGGTTTGCGAGACCGGATGGCCGCCTGGGCGGCTATGGGATGATGAACTCCCCGGGAGTCCCGCTGACCATTGGCCTGGTGCTGGCGCGTGAGGCCGGCGTGAACGACCGGGAGGTGGCTCGTGCCATCGAACTCAGCACACGCCTGTTGCGGTTCTACATCGGCAAGGGGGCGGTTCCCTATGGGGACCATCATCCCTGGATCGAGAACCACGAAGACAACGGCAAATGCGGGATGGCCGCCGTCCTGTTCAGCCTCCTGGGCGAGCCGGATGGCGCCGGGTTCTTCTCCCGCATGAGCGTCGCCTCCCACGGAGCGGAGCGCGACACCGGGCATACGGGCAATTTCTTCAACATCCTCTGGGCGATGCCGGGCGTCGCCCAGTCGGGCCCCCAGGCCACGGGAGCCTGGATGCAGGAATTCGGCGCCTGGTATTTCGATCTCGCACGCCGCTGGGACGGCACGTTTTCCCATCAGGGTCCACCCGAGCCGGACCCCGACAGCTATGAGGGCTGGGATGGCACCGGTGCCTACCTGCTGGCCTACGCGATGCCGCTGAGGAAACTCCACCTGACCGGCAGGCGCCCGGGCGTCACCCCGCAGTTGGACGCCGCGGCGGCGCGGGGACTCCTCAACGATGGCCGTGGCTGGGACAACAAGGACCGCCATGGCACCTACGACAGGCTCACCACCGACGAGCTGATGACGCGTCTCGGCAGCTGGTCCCCGGTGGTCCGGGAGCGGGCCGCCATGGCGCTCGGTCGGCGCAAGGAGGTCGCCATTCCACCATTGGTCACCCTGCTAGAGTCGAAGGCGCTGCCTCCGCGCTACGGAGCCTGCCAGGCCTTGATCGCGCTGCGCGGGCGCGGGGCACCCGCCGTCGAGCCGCTGCGAGCCGCACTGTCGGACCCGGACCTCTGGCTGCGCATCAAGGCCGCGGAGGCGCTCGCGGCCATCGGCGCACCCGCCATGAGGACGGTGCCCCAGCTGCTCGAGCTTCTGGCCCAGATGGATCCGCAGGGCGATCCGCGCGGCATGCAGCAGCGGTATCTCTCGTTCGCCCTCTTCGATGGCGGCGGGATGCTGGGCCGGTCGCTGGAGGGCGTGGATCGCGAGGCCCTCTACAAGGCGGTGCGCGCTGGGCTCAGGAACCAGGACGGTCGCGCCCGGGGCAGCTTTGGCTCGGTCTATGCGAACCTTCCGTTTGAGGACATCGAGCCGTTGTTGCCCGCCATCCATCAGGCGATCGTCGAACCGGCTCCCAGCGGTGAGATGTTCGCGGATTCGATCCGTGTCGAGGGGCTCCGCCTCATGGCCAAGCATCGGATCGCGGAAGGGATTCGCGCCTGTGTGGACTACACCCGGGACCAGAATCCCTGGGCCAGCGAGGAACGCACACCCGAACTCATGAAGATCCTCCTCAGCTATGGGACCCACGCAAAGCCGGTGGTTCCGCAACTGGCGAAGATCGCCGACTACTTTGAGAACGAGGAGAAGGACTTTCCCAGGGAACTGAAGCTGAGGAAGGCCCAGTGTGTCCGCCAAACCATCCAGGCCATCGAGGCCTCGACGGAGACCCCTGAGCTCATCCATCTGCAATAGGACACGGTGATCCATCCAGGAGTTCGGCATCCACCTGCCGGTCTGGTCCAACGACAAGCGGCAGGACACCGCCTCCCTTGCTCTCCACCCGGTCCGGGCAGGCCTTCACGGGTCGCTGCGGTGTTGCGGCCCTCCGGTAAATCGGTGCCCCCACTTCCCTGGGATCTCCTCTTTCCTCCGCGTCTCAGCGTCCCCGCGTGAGTCCCCTGCCGTCCGGTTCACCGCACGTTGGGATCGAACCGGCCGTTCCACCAGGCGTTGTTCGGAAGGCTATTGGGGGAAGTGCCCTGGCCGTCGAGTTGGCGGAGGGTTGCTGTTTCCGCATGGCCATCGACCCCGACCCAGTTTGCCCGGCCGCTGTTGCGTTCCGAGGGCGTGGCGCGATGGGCGTCGGAGCCGTCGTTGCCCCCCTCGTAGTAGGCGTTTCCGGAGCCGGCGGTGGCGCTGCTCTTCCGGCTGCCCCGGGAACCGAGGTCCACCGAGCCGAGCGGAGGGTCGATCACGTAGACCCCGGAGCCGTCGGCGCCGTAGGGCAGGTCGGGAGATCCCTTTCGCGCTCCCTTGGAATCCGCCAGGGCGATGGTCTGGGAGGGGGCGGCGATCGACGTGTCCTTGGCGTGGAAGGGGGCGATGCCCTCCGGCACCCGGGTGTTGCCCAGATACTGGTAGTTGAACCCATAGCCGCCGTAGTAGCGGGTCTTGCCCGGGGTCTCCACGCCGCCCGGGGCCGTGTGGGCGAAGGGCTTGTTCATCAGCTTCTTCTCGTCCGGCTTGAGCGAGGGACTGAGGTAGGCCGCCTCCACCGTCATGTAGGGGAAGATCATGTCGGCCCAGCGCAGCTTCGCCTGTCCCGGGAGCTGGGGATAGGAGTGTCCGGGGAAGGCGCTGTCGAAATCCCCCCGGTACAGGGCCAGACCGAGGCCGAGCTGGCGGAGGTTGTTCAGGCTGCTGATCGAATTCGCCTTGGCCTTGGCCTTGGCGAGGGCCGGGAGGAGCATGCCCGCGAGGATCGCGATGATCGCGATCACCACCAGCAGCTCGATCAGCGTGAAGCCCCGGGGAATCCGAGGGCTGCGGAGGGCTACAGGAGGTGTCCGAATCATGGTCCTACCCTGCCAGAGGGCGCCCATGCCCCGCTAACGGACGCTTGCGATTGATTGGCGTCCGGTTGACGGCGGGCTTCAGCCCTTCTTCGCCCGGGCGAGACGGGCCTCGTCGCGCCGCCAGGTCCGCTCCCGCTGGCGCAGGGCCCCCTGGAGCATCTCCTCGGCGGACCAGCCCCGTTGCTGGCAGAGCTCCGCCAGGACACAGAGTTGTTCCGCCACCGCCGCCTTGCTGGCTTTCGTGGAAACCGTCTGGGGTTTCGACAGCCCGGCCTTGGCCGCCTTCTTGAAGAGCTTCTGGGCCCGCATCAGGGCCGGCAGATGCTTCGGCACGCCGTCCAGGGCGGACTGACGCTCGTGCCGTGTACCCGATTTCTCGGCGCGCTTGATGGACTCCCAGTTGGCCCAGACCTGGTCCACATCCTTCACCTGGACGTCCCCGAACACGTGCGGGTGGCGTCGGACGAGCTTGTCGGCCAGGCGCTGGCAGATGGCGTCGAAGTCGAAGGCCTTCCGTTCACGCGCAAGCTGCGCGTGGAACACCACCTGCAGCAGCAGGTCCCCGAGCTCCTCCGCCATCTCCACGTCGTCGTGGGCCTCGATGGCGTCGAGCAGCTCATACACCTCCTCGACCGCGTGCCAGCGGAGGGTCTGGTGATCCTGCTCCTGATCCCAGGGGCAGCCCTCCGGCGAACGGAGCGCGGCCATGATCTCGAGGACCTGGCGGATCGGGGGGAGTCGACGGGACGGAGGGCGGGGCATCGGGGCAGGGGAGCTACAGGACGACCAGGTTGTCCCGATGGACCACCTCGGTCCGGGGCGCCTTCATCTTCGGGGCGAGATCGTGGTGGGACAGGGCCACGAGCCCCCGGGCGAATTCCCGTCCGGAGGGGTCGAGGATCGACACGACCTGCTCCGCCTCGAAGGCACCCTCGATCCGGGTGATGCCGGCCGCGAGAAGACTGCGGCCCTGCTGCACGAGTGCGGTCCGGGCGCCGTCATCCACCTGCAGCCGTCCGCGTGGAGCGTCGAAGAAGGCGATCCAACGCTTGCGGCTGCTGAGGGTCTTGGGGTTGGGGAGGAACAGGGTCCCCTCGGGTTCCCCGGACAGGATCCGGGACAGCCCGTCGAACCGGCGTCCGGAGGCGATCACCAGCGGGATGCCGGAGCGCCCCACGATCTTGGCGGCCTGGATCTTGGTCGCCATGCCCCCGACGGCCGTGGCGCTGGTGGTCCCGCCCGCCATGCCCTCGATGCCGTCATCGATCCGCTCCACCGTCGAAAGCAGCCGGGCCTGCGGGGTTCCGTAGTCCTGGATGAGCCCGTCGGCGGTCGTGAGGATCACCAGCAGGTCGGCCGGGAGCAGGGCGGCGACGAGGGCGGAGAGGCGGTCGTTGTCACCGAACTTCAGCTCGGTGACGGAAACGGCATCGTTCTCGTTGATGATCGGGACGACCCCGCCCTTGAGAAGGGTGCGGAGTGTGTTCCGGGCATTGAGGTGACGTGTGTGGTCGGCGAGGTCGTCGTGCGTGAGCAGAACCTGGGCGATGCCGAGCTCGTAGTGGCGGAACAGCGACTCGTACATCGCCATGAGCCGGGACTGTCCGATGGCGGCGCACGCCTGGAGCTCGGCGAGCTGTGTGGGACGCTTCTGGAACCCGAGCGCCCCCATGCCGGCGCCGACGGCTCCGGACGTCACGAGGACGACCTCCTTGCCGGTGGCCCGCAGCTGGGCGATCTGGGCGACCAGCTGGGTGAACTGCAAGGGGTCCGGCCGCTTCCGGGCGTCGGTGAGGACACCGGTCCCGAGTTTCACCACGAGACGCTGGACGTTGGACAGGACGGCGGAGCGCACAGGGGTGTTGGGTAGCAGACCCGGACCGGGTCCGTCGAGCACCGGGCATGGAGCCTGGAGCCCAGGGGCCGGGGCAAAGGTGAGCAGAGCTGACTCCCCCAGCGCTGGTTCACGACCTCTAGCCGGCCCAACTAGTGCGAGTGTCTGGATCCCTCCACCTTACTGAGCACTGCAGTCGGGTCTGCCGTCAGATCGGCTTTCAGGAACTGCGGGGATTCCGGCAGCGCCATGACGAGGTTGTTGGCGTCCATGACCTGGAGCCTCAGATTCCTCGCCCTGATCCCCAGGATGTGACCGCCGTGCTGCCGATCGCTCGACAACAGGTGGAGGTGATAGCCCGGGATGTTGAAGGTCCGCGCATAGGCGGGTGACCAGAAGCCCAGCAGGGTCCCTTCGAGATCCTTCAATGTGAACTCCGCCTGGTGGCTCGTGGCTGTGAGCAGATCCGTGCCCGGTGTCGACCTGCAGGCGACCCTGTAATGGACCTCGTCAAACACCCCGTCGACTCGGATGGCTGCAAAGAGGTTCTGGGAGATGCGGAGCCTGTCGATCTGGGCGCAGAGATCGTCCCAGCTGGTGACCTCCTCCGAGGAGGCGGTCCGGTCGGCCTCGAACTCGGCGCTCACCCAGAAGGGGGTCGACGCGGAATCCGCCGCCTCGACAACCGAACCATCTCCCCGCGCCTGATAGACGTGTCCCTCCAGCATGAGCCCTTCGCCGTCCAGTCCGTCGAAGGTCCCAAGGCCGAAATCGCCGTGGCTCTTGAGGGTTCCCACCGTGACACACCCCTGGTAGACGCCCTCGACGAGGGCCGTGGATGTCGAGACCTGGTACACGGTGTGGTGCTCGACACCCAGGGCCTTGGCGAGGCAGGTCTGCACGATGTGGTCCAGGGTCTCACCCGTCTCACGTCGCCGCTTCTCAAGCGCGTCACGGATCGACTTGGAGACATTGACCCGGACCGACTGACCCGTGGGAGATTCACGATGTGCCATGGAGTTCAGGCGATAGGTTCTGGAGGAAGTCCCGGAGTGGACTCCGGTCGGGAGGAAGCTCGCACGTGTCGCCGGCCGGGTACATGGGGTATCTCAACGAGCCGCCTTGGGTCACGGAGCGCCTGGGTGTCCGCAGGGATGAAAAAACTGGGGCTGCAGAGACTGCAGCCCCAACGTCGGTTTCCGTGGGGTCTCCAGAGGGACCCCCCGGTCTCAGGATCTCTTCCGGCCGGTCACGTCACTTGGCCGCGGCGGCAGGCTCCTTCTTGGCCTCCCAATCCCGGGTCATGGCCTCGCCATTGCGATCGATCGAGATCTTCCCGGTGATCTTCTCGGCAGCGACCTTGCCGTTGTACTTGGCGGTCATCTTGTTGCCGTTCCACTCCCGGGTGACCGAGAACGAGAGTTCGCCGTCCTTCAGTTTCCCGTCGGCGATCTCGGTCTCCGTCGTCTGACCGTCCCGACCCGGGCTCGAGATCTTCCCGGTCACCTTGGCGCCGTCGACCTTCAGGTCGAGCGTGCTCTTCCGGTCGGGTCCGCCATTGCGGCCCGGCATGGTCCAGGTCCATTTGCCCGAGGGATCCACCTTGGCGTCCTCGGCGATGGAGGCCGTACTGGCCAGCAGGCAGAGTCCGAGGGTCAGGGTCATCCGGGTCCACAATCCGTTCTTCATAGGTGTTGCTGGTGTGCTTCGAGTGAATTGGGACACCCGGCCTGTCCGCCATCCCACAAGGGATGGTCGCAGGAAGCGACGGGCCGGGTGTCCGGGTGAGGAGAGCCGGGGAGCGTGGCGCGGGTTACAGGGCATCGGGATCAGAACGGGCTTCTCTCGGCCGATCCCCCTCCGCACCCTCCCAGGACGGAAGCCACTCTCAACCGCTCTCCAGTCTACTGACCGTGCTCCTGATCCGGATCCTGACCGCTGCCGCGTTGTTCTCCCTGTTGTTCACGACGGGCCTCCGGCTGTCGCTCCGGGAGATCCACGGCGCGGTGCCGCTGGGGCGACGGTTCCTGAGGTTGGCGGGGCTTCAGTTTGGGGTGATCCCGATCCTGACGGTCCTTGCCGCCCGGGTCTTCCGCGTCCCACCCGAGGTGTCGATGGCGATGCTTCTCCTTGCGGCATCGCCCTTTGCGCCGGTGGTCCCGGTCTTCACCCGGATGGCCCGCGGGGACCTGGCCATGGCGGCGGGACTCACCGCTGTCTTCCCGATCCTGTGCTCGGTCCTCACGCCCCTGGTTTGCTGGGCCGGGGCGCTGTTCCTGCCTCCCGTCGGCGACCTGCGGTTCGAGGTGGTTCCGATGCTGGCGACGCTGCTGGTGACTGCACCGCTGCCCCTCGTGCTGGGGCTTTGGATGCGGGCACGGCTCCCGGAGGTTTCAGACCGTATCGTGGGGCCGGTGGATATCGCCGCCCAGGCCGTGGGGGCGGTTTCCCTGGTCTATGTCGTCGCCTCGGAGGCCGATG
>JBDLQQ010000408.1:0-6026 GCA_039800465.1 Verrucomicrobiota bacterium | reverse complement strand
GTGCGGTGGACCTGGCGCGAGAGGCGAGGTTTCCAGAATAGACCGCCACATCGGAGGCCTGGTCTGTCTCGGCCATCAGCGCGACTGGGACGTGGAAGGAGACTGTCCCGCTGGAAAACCCGCAGAACGAGTCTCTTCAACCGCCGAGCCGGGTTTCCGGAGCATCCAGACCTCGGCGCCGTGCCGTGCTGCGAGGGTGGTTCCATCCTTGGGACCGAGCACACTCACCGCCGTCGACAGCGCATCGGCGAGCATCGCCGATGTGGCGATCACGGTGACGAGGCCATGGTCTGTCATGCCAATCCCTGTCCGTGGATCCACGATGTGGGAGTACCGGACACCCCCGATCTCCGCCCGCTGAAAGCTGTCCCCCGAAGTGGCGAGGGCAGTGTTGGCGAGGCTTAGGAACTGGCGGGTGGGTGCCTCGGGTGTGTCGAAGACTCCGGCCTCTACCCGCCATCCAGGCAGTCCGGGCGGAGGGTCCCCGAGGACCATGTCACCACTGCCGGCCAGCAGGAAACTCTGGATCCCCAGCTGTCGAAGGACGAGGGCCGCCTCCTCGAGCGCGTATCCTTTGGCAATGGCCCCGAGGTCGAGTCGCATGCCCGATCCCACCAGCATGGCTTCCTTCCTGCCGCTGTGCTCCCGCAACTCCACCAGTGTCCAACCGCTGGACCTGCGGGCGGCATCGATGGCGCTCGGGGAGGGGAGTTCCCGTTGCCGCCGTGCCCGCTTCCAGAGCGTGACCTCGGGCCCCACCGTCACATCGAATGCTCCGTTGCTGTCTCGGGAGAGGCTGTTGGCCGTTGTCAGGACCCGGGCGAGGTCGGGTCCCAAGGGTACCCATGTTCCCGAACCGCTGGTCTTCGACAACCGGTTGAGTTCGGAATCCGGTTCGTAGTCGCTGAGGATGGCATTGAGATCCGTGATCCGGCACCAGACCGCCTCAGCCACACGAGTGGCCTTGGAAGGGGATTCTGCATAGAGGATCAGTCGGAATGGCAGGCCCATCTGGGCTTGCTCGAACTCGTACCGTTGGAGGATTGGCTTCGGCTGGGGTCCCTGCATCACACACCCTGGTGCCAGGAGCAGTACCGCCAGCAGGAAGAGGTTGGTGATGCTGCAGAGCCAGATGGCTTTCACAGGAGGATCTGGCGGATCTCGGGGACGCTCGCGGTTCCCGTGGTACCGAGCTGGTGGATGACGAGATGAGCCGCGGCCATGGCGATTTCCATGGCCTCGACCACCGAGGCGCCGGCCGCGAGGGCAGCGGTCAGATTGGCGCTCACGGCATCGCCGGCCCCCACGATGTCGATCGGTCCCCGGATGGGGAAGTTCGGCACGTGAGCGGATTCACCCTCGGCCGTCGCCCCGAGGATGCCGCGTTCGGACAGTGTGACGAACGCGGGACGTCCGCTGGAGCGGGCGAGAGCGACACAGGCGGTCCGGAGGTCCTCGAGGGAGCCCACAGGTCGACCTGTCAGCACGGCGAGCTCCGCGGCGTTCATCTTGAACACCAGGGGAGGCCAGCCGCCCAGACCGCGTCGGCTGTCGGCGAGGATCAGGGTCCCCGGACTGGACCGGGACCGCTCGGCCAGAGCCCGGATGACCTCCTGGGTCACCGTGCCAGTTCCCTCACAATCCACCTGATCCATGACGATCGAGCCATCGACTTCCCCAGTGAGGCTCAGCACGGAGGCGGCGAGCCGCTGGGCCAGGGGACCCGGGGTGGGTGTCCAGTTCTTCTGGTCCAGCCGACTGAGTTCCTCGGGTGGCCGACCGGGATGGTGCACCAGTGGCTTGCTGTAGGTGAAGGTGTGCCGATCCGGTGCCGTCACGAATGCGTCGAGTCGGACTCCCGGGAGCTGGGTGAGGGCACGCCGGAGCGACCATCCCTCGCCGTCATCTCCGCAGAATCCAACGGGGAAAAGCGTCCCGATGCCCAAGGCCACGAGGTTGTTGAGAATCGTCCCGGCGGCACCGGGCTGACAGCGCACGCGCGTGACGTTGTGGACCGGTAGTCCGGTCTCGATCGAGGTCTCGCACCGCTCGGGGTCGATGTCGAAGTAGCGGTCCAGACAGAAGTCCCCGATCACCGCCAGACGGAGCCCGGGATACCGCGAGGTGATGGCGTCGAATCGTTCCGGAGTCATGGCACAAGGGTTCAGGCGGAAACGAGCTGACGATGGAGATGTTGGACGAAGGAGAGATTGTCGCACTGCAGATACCGCATCGTCCCGCCCATCCGGGAGAAGCTCTTGCAGAAGCGGAGGTAGTAGGCCGGGTTGGTCTTCGGCGGCTCACCCTGGGTCCAGTCCCAACCGCCACCATCCTGGAGGTCGACCACGTAGATCGAGTGGCCGGACACGGCGGCACGACCGTCTTGGAAGCGGAGGTTGTGGACGCAGCTCAGGCTCTTCTCGAAGACCTGCGGGGCCATGATGGCGGAACCCACGGAGAGCACGACGCCCTCGTCCAGCCCTTCCACAGCGCCGGCAAAGGCCCGGAAATCCTCGGCAGCGGCCCGCCCGATCGCCGCCCCGTGGAACATGGGATGGCAGGAGATGATGTCGTAGCCGATGCCGGGATGGACTGTGACGCCCACCCCAAGACGCCAGGCCTGGGCGAGGATGCTGGCGTGTTTCCAGGGATGGGTGACGGCATGGCGCCCCGAGGCGATGTCGAAGCGATCCAGCACCGTCAGCAGGTCGGCCGCGGCTCCAGCGAGCGGATCCGAGGGGAATTCCCGGATCAGCTGGACCAATGTCTCCCGGGATGGGAATTCGCAGCCATCCTCTGCGATGTAGCGTCCAAGGGCCCGTCCGTAGCCGAGCCGATCCAGGGCGCCGGCGAGCAGTGCCAGATGGATGTTCCGGCCGGTCTCGTCCCAGGTCCCGAAGGTGCCCGTCGCAACGTTCTCCTCCACGCTCTCGGTCGAGCGCCCCAGCCAGGCGAACTCCCAATCATGGATGGTGCCGGCGCCGTTGGTGGCGAGATGGGTGACCCACCCGCCCTCCATGAGGCCTGCAACCAGCGTTGCCGCACCGTTCCGCAGGAGATGGGCCCCGTACATGAGGATCACGGCACCGCCCTTCTCGCGCGCCCGGCGGATGCGGTCGGCCGCCTCCCGGACAACAGGCGTCAACGAGGGCTCGATCGGTCGCAGCGGAGCATCGGGTGCCACCAGGATCGAATCGACCGTCGACAGGCTTTTCCGGTCTGCCAGGGGTTGGACCTGCAGGCGGGTGAGGTCGAGCGGGGGAAAAGGCATGGCGGATGCGAGAGGGCGTCGAGGTCAGGCAAACAGCGTGTCCATGAGGGCATCGAGTTCCCGGTAATCCGGGATGCAGAGGTCGGCGCCGACTCCCATGAGACGCTGGTGCTTCCAGGTGTCGAATCGGCCGGATCCGTTGTTCGCCTCGTCGCTCGCGACCGCCACGGCGAAGCCGCCGACCTGCTTGGTGTTCTCGATCTCCACGTAGCCATCGCCGAAGGCCAGCAGCGAATCCCCGGGGATCCGGTTCTCGGCGAGGATCCGGTCGATGACCATCTTCTTGCTGAACTTCTTGTAGTCGTCCTGGGCGCCGTAGATGTGGCCCTTGAAGTAGTGCGTGAGACCAAGGGCCTCGGCCTCGGCCTTGACGAACTGCTCATCCGTCCCGCTGGCCAGGTAGAGGGTGAGTCCACGGGCGGAGAGGGCCTCGAGCAGGGCTCGCGTCCCGAAGACCGTGAGATCGTCGCGGGGGATGGTTCCGGACCGGATTCCCTCGACGCGGTGTCGGATACGTTCGTCAAGCCGCCTCAGGTATTCGTGTTTGTAGTCGAGGGGCTCACCGGGCGTGCCGCCCCGTTCCCGGACGCGGTCTGCGAGCTGGATCATCTGGTAGATGGTCTGCTTGCCGTTCAGCCGCATGATGTCCTCGAAGGCGAGCTGGCGGCGCTGTTCATCGGTTTCCCCGGGCAGGGGAGGCAGGATCTCGGTGAACAGCGGAACCATCACGTCGGGCCACCCCTGACGGATGAGCGACAGGGTGCCGTCGAAGTCGAAGAGGACATGTGTGAGACCAGGGCGCTTCTGGAATCCCGGGCGGAATTCCACGAGGCCCGTGAAACGGGAGTTGGCTTGCATGAGATGGGTATGAGGCCGGCAGGGTCAGTCGAGGACCGTGACCTGGCCCTCGCGGATCGAACGCTCCTCGGCCTCGCACAGCTCGAGGACCGCAGCGGCGTCGTGTGGTGTGACCACCGTCGGAGGGCGTTTCGACTGGATGGCCTCGACGAGGTGACGGATCTCGCCGACGTAGCCGTCCGGACCGTCCAGCGTCAACGTTTCCGTCTGACCGTTCCGGCTCACCCGCAGTCTCTGGTCGCCGCGTGCAAGGTCGAAGTCCACGGTGGCGTGCTCGAAATTGACGGTGAAGGCCATGGTGAAGGGGAAACCCTCTGCCATGCCCCAACTTCCCTCCGCACTGACCACGGGGCCGTGCTGGTACTGGAGCAGGGCCACAACGTGGTCGATCGCCCCGCTGACCTTGGAGTATCCGGACGCGACGACTCCCCGGGGTCTTCCGAAGCAGTGCTGGATGAAGTCGAGGTCGTGGATGTGCAGGTCCAGGAGGGCACCGCCCGAATCACCGCCGTTGAGGAAGTGCGCATGGCCCCAGGCCGGCGCGGAGGCGACCCGCCTGAACCGGGCATCGAGGACCTTCCCGAATTCCCCGCTGCGGATCCGATCCCTCACCCAGGCGTATTCCGGCCAGAACCGGATGCACAGCGCGGGCATCAGGAACACACCGCGTGCGGCGGCGGTCTCGGCAACCTCCGCGATGCGGAGCGCCTCGGCGTGGGTCCGTGCGAGCGGTTTCTCGACCAGGACATGCTTGCCGGCGGCCAATGCCGCGATCGACAGGTCGAGGTGCGTCCGCGTGGGCGTGCAGATGTCGACCAGCGTGATGTCCGGATCCTGGAACAACAGCGCAGGGTCCCGGAACGCCTTCACCTCCGACATGTCGAGTCGGAGCGGATCCGCGTCTCCCACGTTGCCGGCGACCCTCGAGAAATCCCCGTCGAGATTGCGTCCGCTCGGATTGCACAGCGCGGCGATGCGGACACCGGGGACCTGCCGGTACGCCTTGATGTGCTGGGCGGCCATGAAGCCGGTGCCGATGATGCCGACCTGGATCATCCCGGAAGGATGGCGTCGGTCGATGTGGGAAGGAACTCGAAAGAAGGACGACGGACGACAGCGTCGGGAGTTGACCCCAACAGGGTGTCGTGGGGAGCCTTAACGGATGGCTGAACACAATCTGAAGATCGAGTCCTTGAACGCCGGGAACGGGGCATCCCCCCGGAAGGGGAACCGCGTCACCGTCCACTATACGGGCCGGTTCACCGATGGACGTGTCTTCGACAGCTCTGTCGACCGCAACGAGCCCTTCACCTTCACCCTTGGCCAAGGAGAGGTGATCTCCGGATGGGACATCGGGGTGGCCTCGATGAAGGTGGGTGACAAGGTTCGCATGACGATTCCCCCCGAGCTGGCCTACGGACGTTCGGGCTATCCGGGGGCCATCCCGCCGAATGCCACGCTGGTCTTCGAGGTGGAATTGCTGGGCATCGACTGATCCTAGAAACGGCAGTTGAGGTGCAGGCTCCGCCGGGGCTCCGAGCGGGATGAGCGATCGGGACGGTTGTGAAGTGATCCAAAGGCCGCTGCGGATGCAATATCAGCCGCTAGCGGCGGGGATAAGCCGCTGTGGACGCGTGCGTGGGGCCAAAATCCTGTCCCGAATCCTCCTCCAGCGCTGGGAATGCCCCAACTGCTCCGCAGCATTCCCCAGGCTGCTCAGGAACAGGCTCAACCCTGTCAGCAAACTCTGCGCCTCGGCGGCCCCCGCATGCGTGCTCGTCAGCCGTAGCGTCAAATGCCGCCCCGATGCCGTCACCCGACCCACGGCGGCCAGCAGCAGTGGCCTGCTGGTGATCGCCTCGCGGCCGCGCTCCGGCTGCGCGCACGCCACGAAGAG
>JBDLQQ010000407.1:0-3523 GCA_039800465.1 Verrucomicrobiota bacterium | reverse complement strand
AAGCAAAAGACGTAAAAAAACAATAATCTAGATGACAACAGAACAGACTTGTCCACTTACCCGCATTACAACGATCTCAACCCAGAACGGACCGGCCTGGTGGAAGAACCCAAGGACCACCGCTGGTGTGGGTATGCCGAGGCTGTGGCTTCCGATACCTCGGCGCAGAAGGGTCTCGCCGCGGCCTTGGGCGTGGGGGTGGATGGGGTGCTGGAGGAGTACCGGAAACTGCTCTTCCGGCAGGGAGAGGAACGGGAGGGAACCGACGAGCAGGGACGTCCGCTACGACGGGGGTTTGATCGGGAGACCATGCTGAAGGTGTTGGCGGAGGGTGGGACGCTGCCGCGTTCGGAATATCTGAAGCTGCGGATCCGGTATTGGGTCGACGGAGCCGTGTTGGGGAGCCGGGAGTATGTGAACTCGGTGTTCGAGCGGCATCGCGACCGGTTTGGTCCCCGGAGGACCACCGGTGCACGACCAGTCCGGGGATTGTCGGGAATGGCATTGAGTTGCCTGCGCGACCTGCGGGTTCGAGTGGCCGGGTGACCGGCGACAAACGGAGAGTCGGACATTCTGCAGCTGGAGAAACCCGTGCTGCGGATTGCTACGTCATTGGTGATCTGGCCAAAGATGGGGCAGCCCGGCCTTTACTGAGTGACCTTGGAGGGCGGGTTAGCACCCAGATTCAGTAACGTTGGAGAGCCTCTGGAACTCAGGCCCAGGCTGGGAACCGTGTCTGAATCGGGGAGTTCGGTGGAAATCTATGAATTCGTGGAGCGGGCCTGGAGTTAACCCCCGATAGATGACCTGACCCTTTATGCCCTGGACGTTCCGCACTCCGCAGCGAAGACGGAGCGACCAGGGTGCACAGATGACCTGACCCTTTATCAGTAGTGATTGATTTCGGATCCGGGCCGATTTCTCCGCGCCCTGGCGCGTGACGCCACTGATCCACCACGAGATCCCCAGAAGCCATCGGAACCCCACAACCCCTCATTCGGTTGTCTCGGAACAAATTGTCTTGCCCGCAAAGACTACAAGTGTAGTCCTTGCTTCAGACTACAGATGTAGTCCTAAACACATCCTCCCCCATTTCCATGAAGAACCCTGTTCCCCGAATCTCCGACACCGAATGGGAGATCCTGCGCGTCATCTGGGCTGCGCATCCCGCCACGACAGGTGAGATCACCGACCGCCTCGCGCAGACGGATCCCTCGTGGCACCCCAAAACCGTCCGGACCCTCCTCGGACGCCTAGTGGAAAAGGGCGCCCTGACCTACACCGCCGACGGCCGGATCTTCCGCTATCGCCCCCTCGTCACCGAGGACCAGTGCGTCGCCGCCGCCTCCGATTCCTTCCTCGATCGCGTCTTCGGAGGATCGATCAAACCGATGCTCGCCCACTTTGCCGAACGGGAGGAGCTGTCGGCCGAGGATCTCGAGGAGCTGCAGAAGATCCTGGCCCGGCGTCGCAACTCCCGCTGAACGGAAGGCGCATCGAACCTCCCGCCCGCCCCCACCTTTCCGCCTGATCCCACAACCTCCCACGATCATGCCCTTCCTTTTGAACCTCGGGACCCTTTCGGCCCAGGCCGTGGTACTGACCGTCTTCACCCTGTTGGTGACACAACTCCTGCGCGGGAAGCTCACCCCCCGGGCGCGCTGTTGGATCTGGGGACTGGTCGTCCTCCGATTGTGCCTCCCCGTCTCGCTCGAGACCCCCTTCTCCGTGTTCAACCTCTTCCACCCAACCGCGTTGAGGTCCACGGAGATGGCACCTCCCACTCCTGAGGTTCCTGCGCAGGCCAGGGCATCGGGGGTCCCGACTCCGGCTGCGACGGTTCGCACCGATCGCCTCCCCGCTGGTCCTCGAGTCGTGCCCCCTGCCGCACCCATTCCTGCGTCTGCGGCTCCAGCAATGCTCCCCCAGCGGACTCTCCTTCCCCTGCCCTCGCTCCCACACCTCGCCCTGGGCCTGTGGGGACTCGGTGCCCTCCTACTTCTCGGTCGAACCGGATGGTTCGCCCTGCGGATGCATCGGACCGTCGCCGCAGCGAAGCCCGAGTCCTCGGCGGCGTTGATCGCGGCCTTGGATCAGGCCCGCCACGTCACGGGAGTCCGAACGCCCATCGGCATCCGATCCATTCCCGGCCTCGACTCACCGGCCCTCTACGGAGCCGTCCGTCCTCTCCTTCTGGTCCCACCCGATCTGGAGCAGCGCCTGCGTCCCGATCAATTGCGTCACGTCCTGCTCCACGAATGCGCCCACGTACGCCGTCATGACATCGCACTGAACTGGGTGATGTCGGTCCTCCAGGCCGTCCACTGGTTCAATCCGGCGGTGTGGTTCGCCTTCTCGCGTCTCCGGGTGGAGCGAGAACTGGCCTGCGACGAGATCGCCCTCGAGATCGCCGGTCAGGACGATTGCGAGGCGTACGGCCAAACCCTCCTCCAGCTGATCGCCTTCCAGCCCCGCGACGCCGCGTCCTTCACACCGGGCGCCATCGGATTGTTCGAACGCCATGGGGATCTGAGACGCCGACTCCGGCACATCGCCGAGTTCCGGCCGGGACGTCGGCTGGGACTGCCCCTCGCCGCAGTGATTGCCGTGTCGGGGGCACTGACGCTCACCGACGCGCAATCCCCCGCCCCCACGAACGGCGCCGCCGTCCCCGCCACCGCGACCAAACTCCCGCCCGTGGTGCCGTTGCGGTATACGAATTCGCTGGTGGCTCCCGAGAACCGGGACCTGTTCGCGGGAGGCAACTGGGCCAAGGCGCCCCGGGGCTCGAACGTCCTGGGCGGTGTCCACTTCGAGGTCGATGGTCTCCTGCAGTTCGCCAGCAAGAACTCCATGGCCGCAAACCGGGGGTTCCGGGACTTCGTCAACCTCTCCATCCGGACCAATCGATACGGATCGGTCCACCTGCTGGCGGCGACCGCCTGGTCGAGCGAGGCGAATCGACGGGTGGCGGATGTGATTTGGCGCTACGCGGACGGCACCTATCGGCGCAGTCCCATCCTGTACGGCGCCCATGTCCGGGACTTCCTGCGGCGTCCCTTCGAGGTGCCCCACACCGTCTCCTCCCCCCTCTCGAAATGCGCGGTGAGCTGGACCTCCCCCGACGCCGAGAAGAACAAGGCGGCACTGCGCTGCTATCGGGTGACCCTGCCGAATCCCGAACCTTCCAAGACCGTCGCCTTCCTCCAGATCCAGAGCGCCATGGAGGACGCCTCGTTGTTGGTTCTGGCGGTGTCGCTCGATTCCCTGGAGGCCGGCAAGCGACCGGATCCATCCCCGGACGCCGAGGCCAAGGATCCGGAGTGGACGCGGCACCTGGGGGTAAACCTCATTGATACGGGCACGTCGAACGGGGTCCCGGGCGCCACCGTGACCGCGATTGTTTCCACGGCGACGTTCTCAGTGTCGCGCCCGTATGTGGCCAATGGGAGTGGGGTTGCGGACGTGCTCCTGCCGCAGGAGACCGTGACCGCGGTGACCCTCGAAGCATCGGCCACGAACT
>JBDLQQ010000406.1:0-5308 GCA_039800465.1 Verrucomicrobiota bacterium | reverse complement strand
GCCCCGACGCATCCAGCACAGTGATCCGGCTGTTGCCGAACTCGCAGACGAACACCCGACCCGCCGCATCGATCTTCACGTCGTAGGGATAGCTGAAATCGCCGGGACCCGTCCCGGCACGACCCAGCGTGCGGATCCGGTTCCCCTCCCGGTCGAAGACCTCCACCCGATGGTTGCACGAGTCGGCCACCCAGAGGTGGTCCTGGGCATCCACCGCCAACCCTTCCGCCCGGTTGAGCTGGCCCGGACCGGAACCCGGCGTGCCCCAGACCCGATCCAGGAGCCGTCGAACGTCCGGACTCGGCGACGCGCGGAATGGCGACGGGATCGGGGAGGGAAACCGGCCGAGATCCTTCACCTCGGGACGGAACCGCTGGATCCGATCGACCACCGTGTACTCGCTCAGCAGGAAGCACCCGGCCGCATCCTGCACCACGGCCCTGGGCAGGATGAATTCCCCTTCGGAGGTCCCCCGGGTTCCCCAGCGGGAGACCAGCAAACCCTCCGGAGTGAAGTGGTTCACCCGCATGTAGTGCGGCTCCACCACGACGATGTCGCCGTCCCGGTCCAATCCCATTCCCTTGGGCTTGCCGAGTTCCGTCTCGGGCATCTGCCACTGGAGCTCGAACCGGCCGTCGGGACTGAAGCGTTGGATCCTTCCGGTGAAGTCGGCGACGAAGAGCCGGTCCTGTCGATCGCACACCAGGGAGCGCGGCTTGTTGAACTGTCCGGGCGCCACGCCCCGGGACCCGATGGACTCGACCCGGGAGAACAGCCGCGACTCCAACGATCTCGAATTCGAGGTCGGCGCAGGGTCGCCGCAGCCCGCCAGCCCGATCACCGCCAGCGCCAGCACCGCAAGCTGGGACCCGGGCATCCCAAACACCAGCCACCGCCTGAGAATCCCCCACACCAGAAGTGGTGCTGCCGCCAGGCCCACCATGATCCCGCACAGGGCGTTCACCTGGGCCGCATGCCCGTAGTGCAGCAGGTTGAAGATCCGGAGTGCGAGGGTCTCACCGCCCGGTGGCTGGAGCAGGACGATCGTCTCCACATCCCAGAGGCAGAGCACGTACACGGCATACCAGGCGACACCGAGATGCGGGAGGATCTGCGGGAGTTCGACCTTCCAGAAGGCCTGCCAGCGTCCAGCGCCCACGGAGCGCGCAGCCTCGGACCAGCTCGGGTCGGCCCCGGTTAGTGCGGCCTCCACGAGGAACCACGACAGCGCGAGATACCGGAGCCCCAGCGCCAGCCAGACCGTGCCCCAGCCCCGGAGGACGTCGGGGACGAAGGGCTGATGAATCCCACGCACCAGCACCACTGCGAGTACGATCCCGGGAACCAGGAACGGCCACCACAGCCACCGCGACGGTCGCAGGCCCAGGCCGTGCAATACCAGGGTCAGCACCACGCCACTGGTCGCCGGGACCACCGCAGTCCAGAGGCTGTTCACCATCGCGCCCCCGCCTGCCGCCGCAGCCCCGGGCAGTTCGGTCCAGGTCCGGCCCGACGCCACCCATCCCGCCATCGGAATCCCGATCGTCACGACCAGTCCCAGTCCCGCAACGAACCGAGAGGCCCAGGCCCAGCCGCCGAGGGCGTGTCGCCACACGGCGGGCGGGGTGGCGAGCTCGACCCGGGGCCATGCCCAGGAGCCGCGTCTCCAGAACAGGACGCACACGAACGGCAACACCCACAAGGGCCAGCCGACCGCCATGGCTCCGGCGGTGTCGAACTGGGTGTTGAACCGGATCCAGAACGCCTCCGTGAACACGCGCACCTGGAACAGCACGGGCACCGTGAAGTTCGCCACGGCGAGCACGAAGACCACCGTCGCGGCGATCCGCCACTCCGACCGTCCCATCGGGAGGAGCACGCCCCGGAACAGCCGGAAGCCCCGGACTCCCGGATCGGCCTCCAGATGGGCCGCCTGAAGCCGGCCCCAGGCCGCCCACGCGGACAGGGTGACGATCGGCCACAACATCGAGGTGAGGATCCCTGCCGTGGCGAGGAACGCCCACCCGTCCCAGGCCTCCTTCGGGATGGACAGCCTCACGCTCGACAGGAGCTCCAACCAGCTGTTGGCCAGCCAGAAGGGGGGCAGCGCCAAGGCGGCGACGGCGACCCCACGCCAGACCTTCCGTTCCCGGTCACCGGACCCCATCGCGGCGATGGCGACCGTCCAGCCCAGACAGAACGCAGCGAGGGTGACGAGCACTCCGAGACCCAGCGACTGGAGGAGCAGGAGACCGTTCATGACACACCCCCAGGCACAACCCGCCTCATCGGTGAAAAACCTCCTCGAGGGCCCGGACGCCCGGATCGAGTTCTACGACCAGCCGATTCCAGTCCGGCCGCAATCCCGAAACGGTTGCACCGTCCTTCGGGTCCAGGGCACCTCCCGCGATCAGCAGCGTCTCCACCTCGGGACTCCGCAGGAACGTCACGAGGGATTCCGCCTGGGGACGGGTTCCGCCCGATCGGGCCACGAGGGCGACGGTGTTGGGCATGGACAGGGCCAGCTCACCCAGCGGCAACGCCCTCACCGGCATTCCCTCCCGAAGTGCCGCCCGGACATCGTCGGAATCCGTCAGCCCAATCAGCGCCTCCCCTCGGGCGACACGCCGGACCACCTGGGAGTTCCCCTCCTCGAGGAACGGTCGGTGCGCGGCGAGCGCCTCACACCAGGAAGTCCAGCGCTCCTCACCCCAGTGCTGTCGGAGTGCCAGGAGATGGGTGGCCGTGGTGCCGAACAGCGGGAAGGCCATCGAGATCCGTCCCCGCCACGCCGCGTTGGTCAGCGCGACGAGACTCTCCGGGGGCGTGACCAGCTGACCCGAGGGATCGGTCGGAACCGTTGCGCTGGACCGGACCACCCAGCATCGGGTGCGGCGTCCAAACGACCACCAGCCGTCCGGATCGCGGAACACCCCGGCCGCTGCCAATTGCCGGGTGCGCAGCTCCTCGTTGCCCCAGAAGACCTCCGCCGTGGGATGCGACCGCTCCGCGAGCAGTCGGTTCGCCAGGCCGACGGTCTTGACCGCCTCGCTGTCGAACACCGCCTGCACCCGGATCCCGGTCCGGCGGGTGAACTCCGCGAGGAGGGGTTCCGCCACCACCTGGTCCTGCGCGCAGTAGACCACCACCTCCCCGGCGTCGGACTCCGGTGTGGACGGACGACACGCCGTGAGACCCAGCACCAGAAGGATGCCGCAGGCGATCCATGGAAACCGGAACCAGGATCGATCCGTCGCGCCACTCATGCGGTCCTCCGATGGAACCACCACCACTCGACCAGCAGGATCAAGAATCCCGCGAGGGCGAACCACCGCCAGGACTCGAGGCTCGTGGGCTGGACCTCCGTGGCCGCCACCGCACCCCGACGTCCCCGATCCAGACGTTCCTGCGGGGTCAGGTCCGTCTCCCGGGCATCGAGCAGGTTGACGGCGAACGACCACTGGTTCGTCCCCTGCTCCACCCGATACACCCCCTGCCGGGCGGTGTCGGCAAAGACGAACTCCCGAGAGCCCTCCGCTGCCGTGAGCGTCTGGACTGCACCCTCCGGGACCACCACGGAAGCGGGCAGCACGGGACCCGACCCGCTCCAGATCCACCGCACGGGATCCGCCGCCCGGACCGCTTCGGCGGACGACCGGATGCGGTCCGGATCCAGCCATTCGATGGCGTTGGCGATGAAGATCGGGAAACCCACCCGAAGCGGCCAGGTGCTCTGCAGGAGATCGAAGCCGATCCAGATCGTCCGCTGTCCCTCAGCCTCCCCCGCCCACAGCAACGACGACCGCGAGGCGTCCACCAGCGAGACGGCCCAGGAGGGCGTGGGCATCTCGAGGGCCTGCGCGACCTGGACCGCGTCGAACCCCACAAACCGCAACAGGGGATGGGTCGCCTTCCAGTCGACGATCGCCGGGGCCTCGAGTGTGCCGACCGCCCCGGCGGACCACCCCGGCCGCACCGCATGGATGGCCAGCACGTTCTCACGGGGCCAATCCACCGGGACGAGGTCCTCCAGCACGACGACGTCCGGGTCCACGCCCGGCGTCGGATACGTCGCCGAGACGGTCACCTCCACCCGCGGTCCAGCCGAGCGCAGGGCGCGTTCGAGGAACCGGTTGCCGCGCGAGACGAGGAGAATCCGGACCGGACGCGGGAGTCGACTGACCACGGCCACGGTGTTGTCGACCGCCAGATCATCCGGTCGATCCAGCGTGACGGTGAAGACGCCGTCGCGGGCCTGGTCGACCACGAAGACCTCCGAGACCCCGTTGGTGGGACCGACCCAGACCGTCCGGGCGACGACCGGTTGTCCCTCGAACCGCACCGTGACGGGCACTTCGGCCGGTTCGGGGGTCGGGTTCGCGACCCGGACGAACAACGCCCGCTGGGCCGGGTTCTCCGGATTGGCCTTCATCTCGGCGGAGACGAGGCCGAGGTTGCGATTGCGCTGTCCCACCCGATGGAAGACGAGCGGCAGGTCGAGGGTGTCGATCGCGGCGAGATCCACGCCCGCACCATCGCTGAACAGGTGGACCTCGGCCCCCGGACGATCCTTCACCAGGGTGGCTGCGACCCGGAGGGCCTCATCGAGGCGGGTGGTGGTGTCGGTGGCCCGGGCCGACTCGATCGCACGTCGGAGCGCGGACTTGTCGGTGGTCGGGGATTGGAGCACCTCCGCGCGGGCACCGGCCGCGAGGACGAGCATCTCCTGACCCTCCGAGGCGGGCCCCAGGGCATCGACCATCGCGAGGGCCTGTCGACGCGCCACCTCGAAGCGGTTGGGGGATTCATCGACCGCCTGCATCGACGCACTGGCGTCGAGGACGACCACCTGGAGCCCTCCCTGGAGACGGTTCCCGGTCCTGAACGGCCGCGCGAGGGCGATCACCACGAGCGCGAGGAGGAGGAGCTGGAGCAGGAGCAGCGCATGACGCCGCAACCGCTGGAACGGGGCCGTGGCCTGGTTCTCGGCGAGGAACCGTTGCCACAGGACCGTGCTGGGGACGACCCGGGAGAGACGTCTCCGCTTGAGCAGGTAGAACGCCACCACCACGGGCAGCGAGAGCGCAAACCACAGGGCCCATGGGGAGAGGAAGCTCACGGCGATCCACCCCTCACCGGCGGGTCGGGGAATGACGGAGCCCCTTCATCACCGGATCTCACCGCGCGGGCGGCGAGTAGTTGGCCTCCAGATACGCCACGAGGGCCGGGATCTCATTCGTCGAGAGCGGCGCCCCGAAACGGGCCTTCATCTTCTCCACGTTCGCCGTCCACTGCGCCCGGTTGAGCG
>JBDLQQ010000405.1:0-11002 GCA_039800465.1 Verrucomicrobiota bacterium | reverse complement strand
AGCGCGAGCTTCGGTCTTCATGAACCGCCGGATACGGAACCGTATGTCCGGTGGTGTGGGAGGACGGCGGGGGTGGCAACATCCCCGCCTCCTACCCGATTCAGGATTCTCGATCCATCGCGCCTTTGCGGTGGGCAGGGTCCTGCGACTGGGCCACGCTCGGTCCGTGAGGCCGTTCAAAGCGATCGCGGCGATGTCGGAGAACCGGGTGATTGGATCCGGGGGACAGATCCCGTGGCACCTACCGGACGACTTCAAGTGGTTCAAGCGGGTCACCATGGGCCAGATCCTGGTGATGGGGCGGAAGACCTACGAGTCGATCGGACGTCCCCTTCCGGGACGCCAGACGATCGTGCTGAGCCGACAGGGCTTCGCGGCCGATGGGGTCCTGACGGTTCCCGACCTCGACTCGCTCCGGCAGCGGGTCCAGGACGATCCCCGGGAGGTCTTCGTGGCGGGCGGCAGCGAGATCTACCAGCTGCTGCTGCCCTGGTGCGGCGAGGTGTTCCTCACCCGCGTCCGCCGCGTCGTGGAGGGCGACGCCTTCTTCCCCCCGTTCGAGACCGAGTTCCGAAAGGTGGGTGTCGTCCTCGAGCATCCTGAATTCGTGGTGGAGCACTACGAGCGGATCAACGTCCCGACGATTCCCCCGGGAATCCCCCCGACCGCCTCCTCATGAGGTGCCTGTTTCTCCAGGGGATCGCGTGCCTGTTGCTGGCGTCTGCTCCCACGGCATGGGCGGAGGCGCGCCTGGTCTCCTTCACGCGTTGGGATGCTGTCACGGCCTCCGTGGATCCGAGGACCGGGGAGACGGTGTTCGAGTCGGGTGGACTGGAAGCCGGGGTTGCCTGGGACCGGATGGTGGCGTCGTGGAACGCCGCCCCCCCTCTGACCGTCGAGGTGGAGGTCTGTCCGGGAGCATCCAGCGAGGGACGATTCTTCTCCTTCGGACGCTGGACTGCCCAGCCGGTGGACCCGTCCGATCGCTCCAGCATCGGCAATCAACGGGAGGCCGGGGCCCGGATGGACACCGACACCCTGATCCTGCCCCAGCCTGTCCAGGGGTTCCGGTTCCGGGTTCGCCTGCGCGGTCCTCGGGAATCCCTCAAACGCCTGTCCTTTGCCCTGAGTCGTTCCAAGGAGGTGTCGTCGGATGGCGGAGAGCGGAAGGCCTGGGATCGGAGTCTCGAGGTTCCGGTCCTCAGCCAGGCGGATCATCCGGAGGGTGTCACCAAGTGGTGCAGCCCAGCGTCCACCGCCATGCTGCTTGCGTTCTGGGCGGATCGGGAGGCGCGGCCGGAGTGGCGACGGGATATCCCCGAGGTGGCTCGCGGGGTCCTCGATCCCGGCTGGGGAGGCACGGGCAACTGGTCCTTCAACATGGCCTACGCGGGGGCTGTCCCGGGTTTGAACGCCGCGGTGTCGCGGTTCCGCGGTCTGGCCGACCTCGAGCAGTGGGTGGCCGCCGGGGCACCTGCAGCGGTCTCCGTCAGCTACGCCCAGCTCCAGGGAAAGCCGACCCCGGAACCGGACGACGGCCATCTGGTGGTGGTCCGGGGCTTCACCGCGACCGGAGATGTGCGGGTCCATGATCCGGGGGTCCGACGGGAACGGGTCCAGAAAGTCATCCCGCGGACTGATTTCGCCCGGGCATGGACGTATTCCGACCGGACCGTCTACCTCGTCTGGCCGGACGGGTTCCGCCTGCCGGAGGGGCCGGTGTTCCCGCGCTGAATGGGATTTTTCTGGCCCGCATTGTGGGGTTCCGGTGGAGTCCGATTCATGGATCCCCTGAAGACCTCCTCCGGAAGGACTGCGTTCACGCTGATCGAGCTGCTCGTCGTCGTGGCCATCATCGCGATCCTCGCCGGCATGCTTCTGCCCGCTCTCGCCAAGGCGAAGTCCAATGCCCACAAGACCCTCTGCATGAGCAACGGCAAGCAGTGGGGGCTCGCCGTCACGCTCTATGCCGGCGACTTCGGCGACAGCTTCCCCGATAACAGCCGCGGCGCCGGGTTCAGCTGGATGACCTCGTCGATGAGCAATTTCTGGAACGGCTACCTGATCAAGAACCGGCGCACCTCTGCCGGGTATGTCCGACCCAACAATGACGTCCTCTTCTGTCCCACCGACCTCTGGCACCGGGCCGCGGAGAAGGGGATGATCACGACCGACGCCAGCGAGCAGCTCATCGGGTACTTCTACCTGCCAGGACGCAAGCGCGGGGATCCCGACGTCACGACGGGCGCCCAGGGGACTTCGGAGTGGTTCTTCAAGACCAAGCTGAACGGTCCCTACCGCATGGCTCCCATCCTGATCGACCGGCTCCAGGCCCTCGGGCCGAAGACGACCAACGTATACGACCCGAAGCTGACGTGGTTCACCGACTACAACGGCAAGAAGGTGCCCACTGCGGTCCATCGCGTGGCCCGAGGGGCTCCCGAGGGCGGGAACTTCACCTTCGAGGACGGCCACGTGGAGTGGGTCAATGGCAAGCGGGTGTCCCTGGGGTCCGACTACTCCGGTTGGCAGCTCTTCTTCAAGATCCCCGTCTCCGTGGACCAGTAGCGCCCCGTGGCGGCGTCCGGCGACGCTTCTCCGTGCCCATGGGACGACGGGGCCTGCCGAACCTGGCGACCACCGGGCGATGGTCCGACGCGATCTCCCAGCCACGGAGATCGGGCACGAAGCTCCCTTCGGGCTGCCAAGACGATCGCAGTGCTGGGCTCACCAGGATGTAGTCAAACCGGCCGTAGCTGTCCTCCTTGGCGTAGTGATGGGTCCAGGTCGCGCCGTCGGTGGCAACGGTCCGGTCGCCCAGCCGTTCCAGGGGCCGTTCGTGGGGACGGAGATCGAAGAGGGCCCGGGGACCCCGTGACTTCAGCAGGCGGAGGGGTCGACTGTCCTGATGGTCGTTGAGATCGCCGGCCACCACGATCCGAGCCCCAGGGTCCCGATCGAGGAGGGCGTCGACATGTCGCCGCAACACCCGCGCCTCGGCCTCGCGGAGAGAGGCCTCGGATGGGATGCCGGTCTCGCGCTTGGATTTCAGGTGGGCCGCGAGAAGCGTGAAGCGGAGGCCGGAGGGACCCTCGATCTCCACCTCCACGAACCCGCGGCTCGGCCGGAGAAGACGACCCTCGGCGAGGATCGTGTCGTTGCTGTGCGATCGTCGGGACAGGAAAGGAAACCGGCTCAACACGGCGACGGCGATAGCGGGGTCCGAGCCCCAGACAATCTCGCGGTGGGACAGCGGGATCCCGGCGGTGGCGAGTCGGCCCCCCAGATCCTCCATCGCACCGGCTCCGCCGATCTCCTCGACGACCAGGACGTCGGGCTCTAGGGGGGTGAGCATCTGGACAATCCGATCCCGCCGCTCGACCGGTTTGGCCGCCCGCGAGGGCAGGGGCTCCAGCAGGTAGTTCTGGAGGTTGTAGGTGACGAGGGTGATGGCATCCGGGTCGCCAAGACAGGCGATGCCGGTGACGAGGAAGGTCAGGATCTGGGCGAGGAAAGCGCGTCGCATCCCGGGAGCCTGGACCGGAATCCACCGGTCGGGGATCCCCACATCTGGGGATGGGCGGCGGCTGGACGGGACCGCACCGAGTCTGCCCGGGGGAACGACAGCGCGTGGGGAACCTCTGGGGAAAGGGACCCAACGCCCCTAAATTCCATCAAATGGTGTCTTGCGCGACGGATCCGGCTTTCGTCAGTCTCCGAAGTCCGCGTGGTCCCGTTGTCGGGTCCCTGCGAATTGCATGGCGAAAGAAGAACCCATTGAGTTGATCGGGACCGTGACCCAGGTGCTTCCCGGCACGATGTTCCGCGTCCAGTTGCCCAACGGCCACGTGGTCTTGGCGCACATCTCCGGCAAGATGCGCAAGAACTTCATCCGCATCGGCGTCGGGGACAAGGTGCAGGTCGAGATGTCCCCCTACGATCTGGGCAAGGCCCGGATCACCTTCCGTCAGCGGGCCTGATCGGGCCCCGGCATTGCCGCCACGGGTGGCCGAGCCGTTCTCCGCGGTCGGCCATTGACCCCTCCGAATCTCGGCGCCGCGGGCACTCTGCGCCTCGGGACGGCCTTATTCTGTTTCGGGGACCTCAAGCTGGAATGCCGGGATGCGGGCGATCACTGCGCGGCCGTGGACGTCCTCGCCGATGAAGGCCCCCTCGGCCTTGGCATTCCGGGTCTGGATCGTGTGGTAGCTGTTGTAGCTGAACTTCCCGCCCGGCGCGATGGTCGGCTTCTGGCCCACGACGCCATCCCCCTCGACGATCAGGGTGGAGCCGTCCCCGTGGGTCACCACCCACTTGCGACCCCGGATCGTGACGGGGCCCGGTCCCTCGTTGTGGATCGAGAGGAAGTAGACGAAGGCATGCGGACGCCCATTGGACTGCGCCGGATCCAGCCGCTGGTAGAGAAGACGATCGAGGGTAACCCGCAGTCCCAGGGACTCTGATCGTTCCGTCGTTCCAGCCATGTGCCCAGCGTAGCGCGGAGGGTGGGGCGGACAAGCGTGGAGCCGAGAGATTGGACTCCCCAATCGCAGTTCCCAACACCCATTTCGGGCGACCCGGAGTTCGGGCGCCAGAGTCCACAGGCGCGTTGAGGGGGCGCCGGCGGGGCTGGCACCTCCGCTCCACGCTCCGGGTCGAGAGGGTCCCGACCAGAACGTCAGCCGCCGAGGAATCAGGGGCCTCTGCAAAATTGCCAGGTCGGGTCTTCCCCGTATCCTCCGTCGACACGGATTCCCAGTGAGCACGGAAACCCTCCATTTCGACTCGGCACGCGTCGCGCAATCCCTCTTCGGCCAGGACGAGAGAAACCTTCGGCTTCTCGAGACCGAGCTTGGCGTGAAGGCGACGTCGCGGGACGGCTGGATCCGGCTCGAGGGTGAACCGGAGGCGGTGGAGTCGGCCAAGCGGCTTTTCCTCTCCCTGCAGCGGCACCAGCAGGACTCCGGAGGCTCGAAGCCCCGCGACTTCGCCCAGGCGCTCCAGTTGGTGAAGCTGGACGGCGCGGAGGCGCTGGAGCGGCTGTTCTCCAACCGCGTCCAGACCTCCCCGAAGAAGGCCCCGGTCACGCCGAAGACCCTCGGGCAGCAGGCCTACATCCAGGCCATCCGCGACAACGACCTCAGCTTCGGGATCGGTCCTGCCGGCACCGGCAAGACCTACCTCGCCATGGCCATGGCGGTGTCGTCGCTCAAGGACGGCAAGGTCAGCCGGATCATCCTGACCCGTCCAGCCGTCGAGGCGGGCGAGGCGTTGGGATTCCTGCCGGGCGACCTCTACCAGAAGCTCGACCCGTATCTGCGCCCCCTCTACGACGCCCTCCACGACATGCTGCCGGCGGATGACATCCAGAAGCACATGGAGCGTGGGGTGATCGAGATCGCGCCGCTCGCCTACATGCGGGGACGTACCCTGAACCACGCCTTCATCGTCCTCGACGAGGCGCAGAACACGACGACCGAACAGATGCTGATGTTCCTCACACGCCTGGGGTTCGGCTCGAAGGCGGTCGTGACCGGAGACCCGACCCAGATCGACCTGCCCCAGAACAAGCGCTCGGGACTGATCGAGGCCGAGCAGGCGCTGGTCGGGGTCGAGGGCATCGGCGTGGTGCGCTTCCAGAAACGCGACGTGGTGCGACATCCGCTCGTCCAGAGGATCGTCCACGCCTATGAGCTGCATCGGAAGGGACCACCGCCCGTTCCGTCGCGTCCCGCGGATGCGGGTGGGCCCGCGCTCAACGCCTGACGGATGGGTTGGCCGCCTCCTCGAACGCGAGCAACCAGGCCTTCCGCCAGAGCCCCCCGGCGAATCCGGTGAGCTGTCCGTCGGCGCCGACCACGCGGTGGCAGGGTATGAACAGGTGGATCGGGTTCCGTGCGATGGCCTGGGCGACGGCGCGGACCGCGGTGGGGCGTCCCAGGCGGTGGGCGATCTCCGAGTAGGAACACGTCTGGCCTCGGGGGATCCCCCGAAGGAGCGTCCAGACGGCCTGTTGGAATGGGGTGCCCTCGGGGTGTAGTGGGGAATGGGATAACGTCCCTGTGCCTTGGAAGTAGGCGTCGAGGGCCTGGGCCACCGGCATCGCCTCGGCGGGGACTGATGGGAGGGCGGCTTCAGGGTGCTGGTCGACGAATCGGAGCGATACCAGCCTCTGATCGTGGAGCATGGCGTGCATGGCACCCAGCGGTGTTTCAATCACGGTGTTCGTCAGGGAAGGCATGGTTGTGTGGTGGCGTCGGGAATGCCTGGACAGGAGCACATGCGGGATCAGGTCGGGACACCATCCCGGAATCGGCCGACGTCGGGACGGGGTGGAGTGGGGGCGCTTGCCCTGTCGTGGGCATCGGCGTAGGTGTGGCTGATGCGATTTCCCCGACTGCGGCTTCCGGCGCGGGGCTGGAAGCGATGGCTGGCCCTCCTCGGGGTGGCCGTCGGCAGCTTCATCCTCCTGCTGCTGGTGCTGGCCGCCTCGCTCTTCGCGGCGGTCCAGAATCCCGCGGTCCAGAAGTGGATCTTCGAGAAGTCGCTCGACTGGGATCCGCCGACCCCCGAGCGCCTGGCCCGGGAGCCGGCACCCCTCCCCGTCTGGAAGGGAGAGGTGGGGCTGGGCGGGGCGGTCCGCACTGCGGAGGACCTGTACCGCTGGGACCGGGTGTGGAACATCTCGTTGTCCTTCAACGCTGCCGAATGGGAGGCCCTCCAGCATCGGCGTCGTCCGCCCATGACGGACTGGCTGTCGGATCCCAGCGGTCAGCCGAAGCTCCGCAGTCCCGATGCCCTGCGCAACGGGCTGGCCGGCGTGCTGGGGTTCGACCAGCCGTGGTCGACGGGACGGGTGTCGATCGGGGGCGTCGTCTTCACCAATGCCGGGGTCCGGTTCAAGGGCAATGGGACGTTCCTTGAATCCCTCCGCAGCTATCGACGCCCGTTCAAGGTCGACCTGTCGAAGCACCAGAAGGGGCGATCCTTTGGAGGGCGGCGCCAGTTCAATCTCGGGAATCTCGCGGCCGACACGACCTGCATGGCCGATCTGCTGGGGTACGAGTTCTTCCGCGATGCCGGGGTGCCGGCGCCCCGGACCGCACTCGGCCGGGTGTTCCTCGACGTGGAGGGGCGTGAGACCAACCGGTTCCTCGGGCCCTATGTGCTGGTCGAGAATCCCGATTCCGACTGGGCCCGCGAGCGGTTCGGGGTGCCTAGGGTGGCCCTGTTCAAGCCCGTGACGCATGGGCTCTTCGCCGACCTCGGGACGAACTGGTCGGACTACGACGGGATCTACGACCCGAAGACGTCGGTGTCCGACGCCCAGAAGGCGCGGCTGATGGAGACGGCCCGGTTCGTGACGCAGGCGCCGGACGCGGAGTTCGCGTCGCGTTTGGCCGAGTACTTCGATGTCGACGAGATGGCGCGGTTCCTGGCCTGCGAGGTGATGCTGTCCAACTACGACGGGATCCTGTCGAACGGACAGAACTTCCTGATGTACCTGCATCCCGGGGACGACCGCTTCGGATTCATCCCGTGGGACCTCGACCACAGCTGGGGCGAGTTCCCGTTCCTCGGGACGGACGAGGAGCGGGCGCAGGCGGGGATCCGGCATCCCTGGGTGGGTCCCAACCGGTTACTCGAGCGCGTGTTCGCGGTCGAGGCCTTCCAGCGTGCATACCGGTCGGAGCTGGAACGGTTGCTGTCGGACCTCTTCACGACGGATCGGCTGTACCGTCGGATGGATGCGGTGGCGGCGGCATTGGATCCGCTGGTGGCGGAGTGGTCGCCGATGCGTCTCCGGAAGCTGCGCGATTCGGTCTCGCTCGGGGAGCGGTCGGGCGACGCTGGTGAGGAGGGGGCGACCGAGGGGCAGGGTGGCGGCGAGGGCGGGGGGCGTCCGGCGTGGCGCTTGAAGCGGTTTGTCCGGGACCGTGCCCAGTCGGTCCGGGCGCAGCTCGACGGCAGGTCCGAGGGCCTGGAGGTCCAGCGCAATTCCCTGTGGTGACTGGTCCGCGGTTGGGGTGCGGAGGGGGTGGGCCCGGGGCCTGGGTCGCGACTTTCTTTCGTCGACTCCACTTGTCGCTTGCGCGGACGGGGCGTTTTCCGGCACCTAACGGAAATCCTTCCACGCCATGAGCAAGAAGCCTTCCTCCCCCGTCCCCGCCTCCAACAACTTCCCCAAGCTCCACAACGCGATGTGGCCCGGCCTCGTCGGTAAGGGCAGCCCCGGCGCGGAGCCGTTCATCGACCTCGACACGATGCTCGACCTCACCGCGAAGGCCGAGGTCAACGGAGTGCGTTTCGACGGGGTCGACCTCTTCCTCTACAACCCGCACGTCGACATCGACATCTCGGACGACGGGATCAAGCGGCTGGCCGACAAGATCCGGAAGAAGGGCTTCGCGGTCGGTTCCGTGGTCGCCCCGGTATGGTTCGACGGCTCGGCGATGGGGGATGAGACCAAGCGATCCAACTGGGTGACTTCGGTCCGCAAGGCCTGCCGCATCGCGCAGAAGCTCCGCGAGCTGGGGGTCCGTCCCGATGGCGTGGTGCGGATCGATTCCGCGGCCTCTGTGACCGAATGGGACAAGGATCCGAAGGGCAACACCAAGCTGATCGCCAAGACTTTCAAGGAGGGTGGCAAGGTGGCTAAGGACCACGGTGAGCGCCTCGCGGCGGAGGGTGAGATCTGCTGGGGTGGCATGCACTCGTGGAAGTACATGATCCAGACCCTCGAGGCTGTCGGCATGCCGAAGGTGGTGGGTTTCCAGGCCGACATGGCGCACACGCTCCTCTACACGCTGGGCTACAACGCGCCGGAGCACCGGATCATGCCGGCCAACTACCGGTGGGAACCGGAGGTCTTCCACAAGGCGATGAAGAAGATGACCGACGCGCTCCGACCTTGGACCATCGACTTCCATGTCGCCCAGAACGATGCGACCGTGAAGGGCTCGGGCGACCACGAGAAGACGGGCAAGCACTGCCCGGTGACCGATCCCAACGGCAAGCTCAACGTGGCCCGGGACGCCGGCTACTGGCTCCGCGATGCGAAGGGCAAGGTCACCCGCAGGACGCGGCACATCTGTTGGGACGGCTGCATGTTCCCGAACCAGATGCTCATGCAGCAGGAGACCTGGAACAACATCCTCGCGGCGATGATCCAGGTCCGTGAGAACCACGGCTGGCGGGAGTGACGCAGGTCTGGGTCGATCGGGCCCCGATTTTCAACCAGATTTTTGTGGCATGGACGACTTCGTTTGCTACTTTCCTCGACCTTCGTTGTGGCGGTACCTCCGGGATCGACACGCCGGAGGGATCCGATGACCCGGGTTGCATGACCTGAGATTCGTCCTGAACGTCCCGAACCCTCAAAGATCGTGAGCGCCAAGAAAGGAGCCCCTTCCAAGAAGCCGGTGCCGAGCAAGCCGGTGCCGAAGGTCTCTGCCCCGAAGGTGCAGGCGAAAGCCTCCAGCGTTCCGGCGAAGGCGACCGCGAGTCCGGTCACCGTCCCTGCGAAGGCTCCGGTCCCTGCGGGTAGGGTCGCCACCCGGACGAGTGCCGCGTCGATCCTCGGACGTCCGTTGGCCTCGAAGCTCAAGGGTGCGGCCCCTTCGTGGCGTCCGGCAGCGAAGGTGAAGGCCGAGTGGCAGAAGTACTACGAGAACCTGCTCGATCTGCATGCCCGGCTTCGGGATCAGATGTCCGGGCTGGCCAAGGAGTCTCAGAGCGAGATGGAGAGCTACAGCCTCCACATGGGAGATTCCGGGACCGACAATTTCGACCGCGATTTCGCCCTGAGCCTTCTGTCGTCCGACCAGGACGCCCTCTACGAGATCGAGGAGGCGCTGAAGCGGATCGAGAAGGGCACCTACGGGGTGTGTGAACTGACCAACAAGCAGATACCCCGTGCCCGGCTTGATGCCATTCCCTGGGCTCGTTTCACAGTCGAGTCTCAGATGCAGTTGGAGAAGGAAGGCGCGCTGAAGCAGCGTCGCCTCGGAGCCCTCGGCTCCGTGGAGACCGGTTCGTCCGTGGATGCGGATGATGGCGATGACGAGTCTGAGGAGCGTCCGGCTGCGAAGGATAAGGATAAGGACTAGAAGGAACCACTCTCATGCCCCGAGAAATAGTCACCATCGAATGTACGGAGGCGCGCAAGGAGGGGAAATCCCCCAGCCGCTACCAGACCACCCGCAATAAGAAGCTCCAGACGGAGAAGGTTGAGAAGAAGAAGTACAATCCGGCCCTCCGGAGGCACACCTTGCACCGCGAAATCAAGTAAGCCATGCCCCGCAAAACCAAGCTCGACGAGTCCAAGTCCAAGCGCCGTGGAAGCACGGTCCGTACCCCACGGGTGCGCCCGAAGGTCGATTTCACCATCGACGCGGTCGACTTCAAGAACGTCGCCCTGCTCAAGCAGTATGTCACCGAGAACGGCCGCATCCTGCCCCGCAAGTACACAGGCCTCCCCGCCGCCTACCAGCGTCGCCTGTCGAGCGCCATCAAGCGCGCCCGGCAGATGCTGCTGATGAAGTAGGCCCCTCGGTGGCCACCTCGCCCGCCGCAACCACGGCGGGCTTCTTGTTTTCGACGGAGTTCTTGCAAGCTGTTTGCAACCATGTGTCGTCCATTCCAGTCCGCGGTCGTGGTGAGGCTCCTTCTCCTGCTGTTGGGGTGGGTGTGGGCTTCCGGAGCGGTGTTGGCGACGAACGGACTCCAAATTGTCACCAGCATCGCCCCGCTCACCTGCTGGGCGTGAATGTCGCGGGTGATCGGGCCAACGTTTCCAGTCTCCTCCCGCCCAACGTAGGGCCTCACGACTTCCAGTTCCGCCCCCGGGATATCCGGCAGGTGGAGCGGGCGAATGTGGTCTTCCTCAATGGGCTTGGGCTGGAGTCCTGATTCTCCCGAGTCTTCCAGAACCGCAATCTCCCCGTCCGGGTCGTCGAGACCGCCGCCGGTCTCTCCACCAATCAGCTGGTCTATGGGGTCC
>JBDLQQ010000404.1:0-7022 GCA_039800465.1 Verrucomicrobiota bacterium | reverse complement strand
TTGGCACCCTGGCGCTGGGTGCGTTGCTGAGTGGGGCCTCGGCCCGCGCCTCCATCCCGGGTCTAGGCCAGGCGTCGCCCATGGATCCGCGACCCCCGCATTTCCGGCCGAGGGCGCGATCTGTGATCTTCCTCTTCATGGAAGGGGCGGTCTCGCAGGTCGATACCTTCGACTACAAGCCGATGCTGGAGAAGTACCACGGCCAGGATCCCAGGAAGGCCATCGGCAAGATCGAGAAGACCCAGTTTGAGAGCATTGGATCCGTGATGAAGTCCCCCTGGGCGTTCCGCCAGTATGGGCAGTCGGGTCTCTGGGTCAGCGACCTCTTCCCGCACATCGGGGCGCAGGCGGACGACCTGTGCATCCTCCGGTCGATGACCTCCAACTTCCCGGAGCACACGAGCGCGAACTACTTCCTCCACAGCGGACTCGGACTCCAGGGTCGACCCAGCATGGGGGCCTGGGTCACGTACGGCCTTGGAAGCCTGAACGACAACCTCCCCGGCTATGTGGTGCTCAACGGGGGACAGATCCCGTCGGGGGGGCTCGACAACTTCGGCAGCGGGTTCCTGCCCGCCGCATTCCAGGGATCCCTGCTCCATGCGAAGGGGACCCCTTTGGCCAACGTGGTGCCCCAAGAGAAGGTGGATCGTCTCCAGGAGACGAAGCGTCGGTTGGTGCAGCGCCTGAACCAGCATCATCTCGAGGGGGCTGGGTCGGCCGATGCCCTCGAGGCGGCGATCACCAACCACGAACTGGCGGCGCGCATGCAGGTCGAGATCCCCGACCTGATGGACCTGAAGGGGGAGTCCGAGGCCACGCGTCGGCTCTACGGTCTCGATGACCCCTACGAACACACCCGGACCTACGCTCGTGAGTGCATCCTGGCCCGACGGATGGTCGAACGGGGAGTCCGGTTCATCGAACTCACGATCCCGATGGTCGACGGCTACGCGCGCTGGGACGCCCATGGGGGAATCGTTCGGAACCATGGCGACAACGCCCGGGCGATCGACCGTCCCATCGCGGGACTCCTGCAGGACCTCAAGCTCCGTGGGCTTCTCGAGGACACCCTCGTCGTCTGGGCGGGTGAGTTCGGCCGGACACCGTTCGCACAGGGCGGGGACGGCCGCGACCACAACGAGTACGGTTTCTCCGTCTGGATGGCCGGCGGTGGCGTGAAGGGCGGCATCGCCTATGGGGAGACGGACGACTGGGGCTACAAGTCTGTCGTCAACAAGCTCGAGATGCATGATCTGCATGCCACCATCCTGCATCTGCTGGGCATCGATCATGAGCGCCTGACCTATCGTTTCGGCGGCCGGGACATCCGCCTCACTGACGTGAAGGGCGAGGTGGTCCGGGCGATTCTGGCCTGAGGGAACCCTTCCATGGCTCGGACGCCTCACCTGGGGGCGTGGGTGGTGTCGAACAACGAATTCCTGAGGCCGGGCGTTGCCAGTTGGATCTCGTGCGGAGAAGCTTTCCCGACAACATCCCCATTCCCATGAAGGACTCCACCTCACCGCTTTCCCGTCGCCACTTCCTCTCCGCCTCCGCGGCCTCCGCCCCGCTGGTCCTGGCCTCCGCCGGAACCACCCTGGCGCAGGGGACCGCCACCGGCGCCCCCGCGGACAGCTTCGTCAAGCCACCCGAGGGCAAGCGGCTCCTGCTGTCGTGCAAGCTGTCGATGATCGCAGACAAGGCCGGCGACAAGAAGCTCTCCCTCGCGGATCGCTTGAGCATGGCGGGTGAGGCGGGATTCGACGGTGTGGATCTGGACGAGGCCGCGAGCACGACGCCGGAGTTGGCCCGGGCCGCGGTACGTCAGTCCGGGGTGTTCGTCCACAACGCCATCAACCACGCCCACTGGTCCCAGCGCCTCACCAGCGCCAAGGAGTCGGAACGGAACACAAGCCGGGCCAACATCGAGCATTGCATCCGCGTCTCGCATGGCGCCGGGGGCTCCGGAGTGTTGATCGTGGTGGGCAGCGGCGGCGACGGCACCGCCAAGGAGGTCGAGGAACGCGCCCGAACAGAGATGCGCAAGCTGCTCCCGCTGGCCGCCGTCTACGGCCAGTACATCCTCGTCGAGAACGTCTGGAACCAGATGTTCTACGACCACAACGGGGCGCCCGATCAGGGGCCGGAGCAGTTCATCGCGTTCGTCGACAGCTTCAACAGCCCGTGGGTCGGCATGTACTACGACATCGGGAACCACTGGAAGTACGGCCAGCCGGCCGAGTGGATCCGATCGTTCGGACGCCGCTGCGTGAAGCTGGACGTGAAGGGCTTCAGCCGGGCGAAGAACGCATTCGTCGACATCACCAGTCCCGACGACGACCTGCCTTGGAAGCAGGTCCAGAAGGCGCTCGCCGACATCGGCTTCGCCGGCTGGGCGACCGCGGAGGTCGGCGGTGGTGGCGTCGCCCGGCTCAAGACCGTCCGCGAGCAGATGCAGAAGGCGTTTGGCCTCTGAGTCGTCCAGCCCGCCGGGAGCCCGGTGGGCCGACCTCGGGCCGCGTGAATTCCGGCATCGCGGCTTGCGTAGAAAGGACGTAAACGTACGGTCATCTCACCACTCCCACCATGGCCTTCAAAACACATCTTCCACGGCGGACCTTCCTGAGGGGTCTGGGGACATTGATGGCGTTGCCGGTGCTGCCGTCGCGGGCCTCGCCCGGCACTGCTGCCGGTGCTGCGTCCGGCGAACTGCCGCGTCGTGCGGCCTTCATCTATGTTCCCAATGGGGCCAACATGGCGGACTGGACCCCGGAGGCTCTGGGCGCGGATTTCCGTCTGCCGTACATCCTCGAGCCCCTCGAGTCTGTGCGGTCGGACGTTCTCGTGATGAGTGGTCTGGCCCACGACAAGGCCCGTCCCAACGGGGACGGAGCGGGGGACCATGCCCGGGCGTCCGCGACGTTCCTGACCGGCATGCAGGCCCGGAAGACGGCTGGTGTGGACATCCGGGTGGGCGTGTCGGTCGATCAGGTCATCGCCCACAAGGCTGGGGACCAGACTCCATTCCGTTCCTTGGAGCTGGGTTGCGACCGGGGGCAGTCCTCCGGTTCGTGTGATTCCGGCTACTCCTGTGCCTACCAGTTCAATATCGCGTGGCGCACGCCGACGGCTCCGGTGCCGCCGGAAACCAAGCCGCGGCGCGCGTTCGAGCGGCTCTTTGCCGCGGGGGATCCCCGGGACAGCGCCGAAGCGCGGACACGGCGGATGATCCAGCGGCGCAGCGTGCTCGACTTCGTCCTGGAAGATGCCCGGCGCCTGAATGCGAAACTGGGAAGGACGGACCAGCGGAAGCTCGACGAGTACCTGACTTCGGTCCGGGATCTGGAGCGGCGCATCGAGCAGACGGAGAAGGTGACCGCCAGCCTGCCCCCGAATTCCTTCCCGGAAGGCACGCCATCGAACTACGAACAGCATGTCCGGCTGATGTACGATCTCATGGTGCTGGCGTTCCAGAACGACAGCACCCGAGTGGCCTCCTTCATCATGGCCCATGACGGCAGCAACCGGGCCTATCCCAACCTCGGTATCAGCGATGGCCACCATGATCTGTCGCACCACGCCAACGACGAGGAGAAGAAGCAGAAGATCGCGAAGATCAATCGCTTCCATATGGAGCAGCTCGCCTATTTCATCCGGCGGCTCAAGGAGACCCGGGAGGGCGAGGGGTCTCTGCTCGACCAGAGCATGGTCGTCTACGGCTCCGGGATCGCCGACGGCAATGCCCATGCCCATCACGACTTGCCGGTCCTCCTGTGCGGTCGCGGCGGTGGCACGATCCGGTCGGGTCGACACGTCCGTGTGGACAAGAACACGCCGATGTCGAATCTGTTCCTGGAGATGATGGACCGGATGGGCGTCCAGGAGACCCGGTTCGGTGACAGCACTGGGCGGCTCCCAGGGGTGTTGTCCTGAGTGGTCCGAACGACAGCTGCCCTCCAGGGGTCTGCTGCATCAACCTCATCGCATGGATCCCCTCGAACGTCATCGACAGATGGTGGAGCGATTCCCGGAGAACGAGCTGGGACGGTTCAGTCTGGGAAAGGCGCTGTTCGACCAGGGCCGATATCCCGAAGCCGAGGAGCATCTGAATGTGGCGTTGAGGAGGAAGCCCGACTGGATGGTGGTCCAGATCCTGATCGGGAAGTGTGCCTTGGAGCAGGGGCGGCGATCCGAGGCGATCGCGGCGTTCGAGCGGGCCCGGGATCTGGCGGTGGCGCAGCATCACGAGGGACCCCTGGCGGAGATGGAGGGACTGCTTGCGGACTTGCAGGGCTGATCCCGTGAAGTCAGCTTCGCCGGACTCCATGAATCGTCCTCTGCAATCGCCTCGTCGGCGTGGGTTTACGTTGATCGAACTGCTGGTGGTGATCGCGATCATCGCAATCCTGGCTGGCATGCTCCTCCCGGCCTTGGCGAATGCGAAGACCAAGGCGAACAGCATCGCCTGCATGAACAACACGAAGCAGCTCATCACCGCCTCGCTGTTGTACGCGACCGACTTCAACGACAACTTCGCGCCCAATGGGGCGGGAGATGCCGCTGTCAGCCTCGTCAACCCGCCGGCGAACTATGTGCCGAAGCTTTGGGCCGAGGGGCGCGAGGGTAGCAATCTGGTGGAGGGTTCGGCCGACGGCCTGGTGAACGAGAAACTCTCGCTCATCGCCCCCTACTTCAAATCGAAGAACAGCTTCCGGTGTCCGGGGGACCGCTTTGTCGTGGTCGTCAATGGCCGCAAGACCCGCGTCCCGCGCAACTATGCCATGAACGCGTTCGTCGCCTGGACGGGGGATCCCTACAACGGCCAGGGAGACGGCCGGACCTGGACGGTCCCCAAGCGGACCGGCGAGGTCATCAACCCGAGCGGCACCTTCGTTTTCGGAGAGATCCATCCCGAAAGCATCTGTCGTCCCTTCTTCGGCGTGAACATGACGGGGACCTCCGGTACCTACCATGTGCCGGGCAACTACCACGGTCTGGTCTCCAATTTCGCGATGGCGGACGGCCATTCCGAGGGCCACCGCTGGCAGGACTCGAAGTTCATCAAGCCTCCGTTCAAGGGCGACTTCCACTCGGTCCATTCCGGCGTGCCGGGCACGACCAACCGGACCGACAACGCCTGGCTCCGCGAGCGCACCACCACCAAGCGCTGAGGATCCGCTGGCCACCGTGGCCAGCAACAAGGGAAATGAAACCGCTGTCCGCCTGCCGGTTGTATACGTTCGTCGATACGGCGTATCTGGATGGAAGAAATCCCGTCGACCTCGCCCAACGGCTCTGTGAGGGCGGCGCGGACCTGGTCCAGCTTCGGGCCAAGGGGATGCCGGAACCCGGTGTCCGCTCTCTTGCTGAGGCCCTCCATCCGGTGACCCAGGCGGCGGGCGTGCGACTGGTCATCAATGATCACCCGGAGATCGCGAAGGAGCTCGGTGTGGAGGTCTGTCACCTGGGGCAGGAGGACTTCTTTGATGCCGGCCATCGGAAGATCTCGGACCTTACCACGCCGGAGTCCCGGATAGAGTTTGGGTTGAGCACCCACGCGCCGGACCAGGCCGTCCGCGCGGTGGAGGCGGGCCCGGACTACATCGCCATCGGACCCGTGTTTGCCACCGCCACAAAGCCTGGTCGCCCTGCGGTCACGCTGGATTACGTACGCTGGGCGGCAACGTATGTCCGGATCCCCTGGTTTGCGATCGGCGGCATTACCCTGGGCAACCTGGATGCCGTGCTTGCGGCGGGGGCGACTCGGATCTGTGTTGTGTCGGCCATTCTCCGGACACCGGATGTGGCCGCGGCCTGCCGCGAGTTCCTCCGGCGTCTGCCCGATGCCTCCTGAACAAAGGAGCGCATCCGGCCGCCAAACCGCTTCACCTGAGCTGCCTCCGGACTGTAGCCTGACGGTCCAATGCCGGTGACGTTCCTCAGTTTCCTGCAACGGTGGGTCATCACGACACTCGCCGTGCTGGTCGCCGCATGGGTGGTCCCCGGGATTTCATATCGCGATGCCGGCTCCCTCATCCTCGCCTCCCTGGTCCTGGGGTTCCTCAACGCCTTCGTCCGGCCGATCCTCCTGCTCCTATCGCTCCCGTTTCTGATCCTGACCCTCGGGTTGTTCGTGCCCGTGCTGAATGCCCTCCTGCTCCTGTTCGTGTCGGATCTGGTGGCGGGATTCCGAGTGGGTGGGTTCTGGGATGCCTTCTGGGGCGGCTTGGTGATCAGCATCACCTCGCTCGTGGTCAACGGGCTGCTGGGCAAGGGGCCCAAGGTGGAGTTCAGGCGGGGAAGCGCCCGGAATCGCGGACGCGGGAATCGGTCTGACGGGCCCGGAGGACCGGGGCCCATCATCGACGTCTGAGGCCGAGGGCATGGGGCGAGGACCTGTTCGATCGCGGGGGGGAGGGCGGAGGGGGCGTTTTGCCCTCGTGCTGGCCATCCTGGTCGGGGGCCTCCTGATGGGGCTCGGGCTCTTCTGGTCCCTGAGGCGGGACCCGCTGGCCGGGGCGAAGGTCACATCCCGCCTATCACCTGTGGCCTCCAACGTCCCCACCGCGACGTTCCCCACGAATCCGGTTCCGGCCCAGACGGAGCCCCAAGTCTCCCTTCCGAGGCTGCCCGTCGTCCCTCCTGTCGCGACCAACGGCACTTCCCGCCCGATTTCAACCGCGCCGCTGGAGAACGCATCCCGAGGCGTCTCAAACCGCCCCGCGGGGCTCTCCGTGTCCAACGCTCCGGCGACGGTGCCGGTGCTGGTGGTTCCCGAGGACGTCCTTTCCACCATCCCGGACCGTCCGCCCACGAACATCCTTGAGGCCCAGATCGTGTTGACGGGCCTGGGGATCAGCTCGGGTTCGGTGGATGGGGTGGGGGGATATCAGACGATGCAGGCACTCCGGGCGTTCCAGAATTCCCGGGGTTTGGACGAGACGGGGCGGCTGGACCCGGATACCCAGGAACAACTCCGGATCGTCCGCCCCCTGTTCCGGCGTTTGGTTCTGAAGCCC
>JBDLQQ010000403.1:0-3150 GCA_039800465.1 Verrucomicrobiota bacterium | reverse complement strand
CCGCCGTGCCGAAACTGGGTGAGATGAAGGGCAAGCCTGCCCCTGAACGCATGCGCCTCATCGGGGATGAAGCCGCCCGCGCCGCGCGCGTCACCCCGCAGGCGCGGAAGAAGGAGGTCCTCCTCGACGTCCGCCACCTAACCACCCGCTTCCCCGTCAAGGGCGGCATCCTGCGCCGCACCACCGCCCAGGTCCACGCGGTGGAGGACGTCAGCTTCACCCTCAACGTCGGCGAAACTCTGGCGCTGGTGGGCGAATCCGGCTGCGGCAAGTCCTCTTGCGGCCGGTCCATCCTGCGCCTCGTCAAGCCCACCAGCGGCGAGGTCTGGATCGGCGGTCGCGACATCGGTGCGCTCTACCCCCGCGACCTCCGCAAAGCGCGGGCCGACATGCAGATGGTCTTCCAGGACCCCTTCGCCAGCCTTAACCCCTACCGCCGCCTCAAGGACCAAGTGGCCGAGCCCATCGTCAACTTCCACCTCGCCTCGGGCGCGGAACTGAAAGCCCGCGTCGAACAACTCTTCGACCGCGTCCATCTCCCCCGCGCATTCATGAACCGCTTTCCCCATGAACTCTCGGGAGGCCAACGCCAGCGCGTCGCCATCGCTCGTGCCTTGGCTGTGAACCCCAAGCTCATCGTCGCGGACGAGGCGGTCTCCGCCCTCGACGTCTCGGTTCAGGCGCAGGTCCTGAACCTGATGATGGAACTGCAAGAGGACCTCGGCCTCTCCTACCTCTTCATCTCCCACGACATGGCCGTCGTCGAACGCATCGCGCATCAGGTGGGCGTGATGTATCTGGGCCGCATCGTCGAAATCGGCCCTCGCGCGGCGATCTTCGAAAGCCCCTCGCACAGCTACACCAAGCAGCTCCTATCGGCCGTCCCCATCGCCGACCCCGCCAAACGCCACTTTGCCGACGACCTGGCTTTCAAGCCGATCAAGTCGCCGATCTTTCCGCTGGGGCATCAACCCGCACCATCGGTCTATACCGAAGTGGCCCCCGGCCATTTTGTACTTCAGGACTAGGGAGGACCCCATGCCGATCAAGAACCGCCTGGCCGAGATGCAGGCCGAAATCACCGCCTGGCGGCGGGACCTGCATGAAAACCCCGAGCTCATGTACGACGTCCACCGCACCGCCGCGACGGTCGCCGACCGCCTGCGCGAATTCGGTTGTGACGAGGTCGTGACCGGCATCGGCCGCACCGGCGTCGTCGGCGTGATCAAGGGAAAGACCGACAGCCGTGGCCATGTCGTGGGCCTGCGGGCCGACATGGACGCGCTGCCGATCCTGGAGGCCACCAACCTTCCCTATGCCTCAAAAACCCCCGGCAAGATGCATGCCTGCGGCCATGACGGGCACACGGCCATGCTCCTTGGGGCCGCAAAATACCTCTGCGAAACCCGCAACTTCGACGGAAAGGTCGCCGTCATCTTCCAGCCCGCCGAGGAGGGCGGCGCGGGCGGCGAGGCGATGGTCAAGGACGGCCTCATCACCCGCTTCGGAATCAATGAGGTCTACGGGATGCACAACTCGCCCGGCCTGCCCGTGGGCCATTTTTCGATCAAGCCCGGCCCCTTCTACGCAGCCACCGACAACTTCACCGTCCACCTGCGCGGCAAGGGTGGCCATGCGGCCTATCCGCATCGGACCGTGGATACGACGGTGATGGCCTGCCAGACCGTGATGGCGCTGCAGACCATCGTCTCGCGCAACTGCGATCCCTTGGAGTCCATCGTCGTCTCCGTCACCTCGATCAAGACCGAATCCGAGGCCTGGAACGTCATCCCCGAACGCGTCGAACTTCGCGGCACCGTCCGCACGTTCGACGCCGGCATCCGCAAGCTGGCCGAGGAGCGTTTCCGTGCGTTGGTCGAAGGCACGGTGGCGGGCTTCGGCGGGTCTGTGGAGATTGAGTGGAAGCCGGGCTACCCCGCGATGGTCAATGCCGAACGGGAAACCGACTTCGCCGCCAAGGTCGCCGAAAAGATCGGCGGCGCGGGGGCCGTGGACACCAACTGCCCCGCGATCATGGGCGGCGAGGATTTCGCCTACATGCTACAGGCCGTCCCCGGCGCCTATATCCAGGTCGGCAACGGCGACACCGCCGAAGTCCACCACCCCGAATACAACTTCAACGACGAGGCCATCCCCTTCGGTGCCTCCTACTGGGCCGAACTCGTCGAAACCCGCATGCCTGCCGCCTGAAAGGAAAGCCCATGGACTGGTCCGACTACCTCGACGCGCATCAGGCGCGATTCGTGGATGAACTCGTCGATTTCGTCCGCATCCCCTCGGTCTCCGCCGCGCCAGCCCATATCCCCGACGTGGTGGCCGCCGGAAACTGGGTGGTGAAGCGCCTGCAGGCAGCCGGGATGGACAACGTCCGCATGATGCCGACCGAAGGCCACCCGGTCGTCTACGCCGACTGGCTCCACGCCCCCGGCAAGCCCACCATCTTGATCTACGGTCATTTCGACGTCCAACCGGCCGAGCCCTTCGACCTCTGGCAGACCCCGCCCTTCGAGCCCGAGGTTCGGGACAACAAGGTCTGGGGCCGGGGCGCGTCGGACGACAAGGGGGGCATGCTGATCCCGATCCTGTCGGTCGAGGCGATGCTGAAGACCAAGGGCCGCCTCCCCGTCAACGTGAAGATGTTCTTCGAGGGTCAAGAGGAAATCGGCTCTCCCCACCTGCCTCAGTTCATCAAGGCCAATAGCGCGATGCTGAAGGCCGACATGATCTTCTCTGCCGACGGCAGCCAGTGGAGCGAGGATCAGCCGAACCTGATCACTGGCCTCAAGGGCCTCGTCGCCGCCGAGATTACCGTCTCAGGCGCGAAGGGTGACCAGCACTCCGGCCAGCAGGGCGGCGGTATTGCCAACCCGATCCAGGGCCTCGCGCAGATCATTGCCTCTATGAAGGGAACAAACGGAAAGATCACCGTCCCCGGGTTCTACGACGACGTCATCGACCTTACCGTCGAGGACCGCGCCGCCTTCGCCCGCATCCCCTTCGACGAGGCCGCCTATATCGCCGAACTTGGCATCCCGGACGTATTCGGCGAGGAAGGCTACACCACCCGCGAACGCCTCTGGGGGCGGCCCACGCTAGAAATGAACGGCATCTGGGGTGGCTGGCAAGGCA
>JBDLQQ010000402.1:0-2696 GCA_039800465.1 Verrucomicrobiota bacterium | reverse complement strand
CTGGGACGTCCACCCCCGGACAGCTTCTCCTTGGAGCTGCGGATCGGGGTGAGGTCGGTGCCGGTGCCAGAGCCGTACTTGAAGAGCATGGCCTCGGAGTAGGCGAGCTCCATGATGTTCTCCATGTTGTCCTGGACGGACTGGATGAAGCACGCGCTGCCCTGGGGATACTCGTAGGCGGTCGAGGCACGACGGGCCTCCTTGGCCTTCCGATCCCAGAACCAGTTGCCGCGGTCGCTGTGCTTGCCCACGCCATACTGGTGGTACAGGCCCACGTTGAACCAGACCGGTGAGTTGAAGGCACCGAACTGGTTCAGACACAGCCAGGTCAGCTCGTCATAAAACACCTCGCCGTCCTTGGCGCTGAAGTAGCCATCGGCGACACCCCAGTCGGCGATGGTCCGGGTGACGCGGTGGATCAGCTGGCGGACCGAGTACTCGCGCTCACCAGCCTTCTGCGGATCGCCGTAGAAATACTTCGAGCAGACAACCTTCGTCGCGAGCTGCGACCAGAACTTCGGCACCTCCACGTTCTCCTGCTTGAAGACCGCCTTGCCGGAGTCGTCGGTGATCTCGGCTGTACGGCGGTCCCATTCGATCTGGTCGAACGGCTTGACCTTGGCGTCGCTGAACACACGGGTGAGGGTCAGCATGTTCTGGGAACCGGATCGGGACCCGGACTTGGTCTTGGACTTGGACTTCCGTCCGGCGGTCTTTGCGCGGGCGGTGGAGACCAGGGGCTTGGCACCCCTGCGGAGTCGTTTTTGGGCGGTGCCGGAGACGATGGATTCGGTGGCGTCAATCATGGGTCGTCTGGGAGTCAATGTTGGGATCCGCAGGGGTCGGGCAGTTCTTCTGGAAAAGGGTCAGAAAACGGGACGATCCTGAGGAAAATACAGGCTTCTCGGTGCGAAAACGGGCTTGGGTTGAGTTGGTTCCACCCCCCTCCTGTGGTGGATCGCCAGTTAGGCTGCCACCATATGTTGGGGTGGCAAGGCGTTTTTGGGGGAATCTGACGTTCAGGTTAAAAACGCCGGAAACTGGGCGAATTGCGCGAGGTTTGGCCCGTTGAAATCCCTGCCGTCATCACGGTGACAGCGGACGTACGGACAACGCGAGGGTGGGTTGTTGGAGTTGTTCACGAAAGCACCTGGACCCGGGGTCCAGGAATGAGCTTGGAGGAGGGTCGTGATCTGGGCTGAACTCGCGGGATGTCTGCTCCGTCCGACCCAGAATCGCTGGCGCGCCTCTCGCCGGCAGAGGAGGCGTTCGAGCGCTGGCGCCGGCGGGTTGGACTGGTCCTGGCGCCTGCCGTGGGATTCCTCCTCGCCTGGGCGCCTCTGGGAGGTCTGACCGCGCAGGGACACGCCCTGGTGGCGATCCTCGGCACCGTCGTCGTCCTCTGGCTCACGGAGGCCCTGCCGATGGCCGCGACGGCACTGCTGGGGCCGACGCTCGGCGTGATCTTCGGCGTGGCCTCCGCGAAGGAGATGTACCGGCCCTTCGCCGATCCCATCATCTTCCTGTTCATCGGCAGCTTCATGCTGGTGGAGGCGATGATGCAGCACGGTCTCAACCGTCGACTCGCCTTCCTGATCCTGAACCTGCCCGGTGTGGGACAGAGCTCGTTCCGGCTCTACGCGGCATTCGGGGTGATCGTGATGACGTGCTCGATGTGGGTGTCGAACGCGGCGACGACGGCGATGATGCTGCCGATCGGGATCGCGATCGCCTCCGAGATCGCGCGGCGCGCCTCGGTCATCCAGGGGCGCGAGATCCACTTCACCACCCTGCCCTTCGCGACCGGGCTCATGCTGCTCACCGCGTTCGGCGCCTCGATGGGCGGGATGGCCACCCCGATCGGTACGCCACCCAACCTGATCGGGATCGGCATGATCGAGCGGACCCTCGGGGTGCGGATCGGCTTCTTCGACTGGATGCGGGTCGGCGTGCCGATTGCCCTGGTCCTCACGGCGTTCCTGGTGATCCAGTTCCAGCGGCGCTGTCCGGTCGCCCCCGAACTCCTGAAGGGCAGCGGCGCGTGGCTCGTGGCGGAGCAGGAACGGCTGGGGCCGTGGACACGACCGCAGCGGAACATCCTGATCGTCTTCGGAATGGCCGTCGTGCTCTGGGTCCTGCCGGGGATCGTGGGGCTCTGGGGGGATCCCAAGGGGCCGCTCGCGACCTGGCTGGCGATGCGCATGCCCGAGAGTGTCGTCGCCATCCTCGCGGCCTGCGCGTTGTTCGCCTGGCCGGTCGACTGGCGACGCGGCGAGTTCATCCTCGGATGGCGCGAGGCGGTGCGGATCGACTGGGGCACGATCTTCCTGTTCGCCGGCGGCATGGCCCTCGGGGAGCAGATGTTCACCACGGGGGTCGCGCGCTGGATCGGTGACGGACTGGTCGGAATCTTCCCGGCCCGGACCGAGCTCGGGTTCACGATCCTGTTCACCGCGGTGGCCATCCTCGTCAGCGAGGCGACCTCCAACACCGCCTCCGCCACCATGGTCGTCCCCGTCGCCATCGCCGTCGCACAGGCCGCCGGAGTCCCCCCGATGAAGCCCGCGCTCGCCGCCTGCATCGGATCCTCGATGGGATTCCTCCTGCCCGTCTCCACCGGACCCAACGCCATCGTCTACGGATCAGGCTGCGTGCCGCTCCGCCAGATGATGCGCCATGGCATCCTGCTCGACGTC
>JBDLQQ010000401.1:0-4980 GCA_039800465.1 Verrucomicrobiota bacterium | reverse complement strand
CACTCCAGCCAATCAACCTTGGGCTCCTGGATGTCATAGCTGTGGAAATCGAGGACCGTCTTGCCATCGTAGCTCTCGATCGGGAAGACCTCGGTGAACACGGCTTGAAGCCCGGTGTTCTTGCGCTTGGACTGGGGAATCTCCGCCTGCAGAAACTCCTTGTAGGAGTCGAGTTGGATCTCGATGAGGTTGGGAGGCGTGATGACCTCATTGATCTTTCCGAAGTTGATGCGCTCCGAGACTTTGTTTGGCATGATGACCTTAATTCCTTTCAGTTCCATCGGAAGGCCGACGGATCTAGTGCAACAAGCGACAACAAGACGGGGCCGGACGGTTTATCTGAATCAACCGACCGGTCTCGTCTTGTTACCCTCGAATTCCAACAAACCTCTACTACGATATCGCTAAAGAACAATCCCGCAACCCACGAACGGGAAATGGCGGGCTGAGAAGGGAGGGAGGCGGAGACCGCCTCCCTCCTTGAAGGCATGATTACTTGAGCTCGATCTTGGCACCGGCCTCTTCGAGCTTCTTCTTCGCGGCCTCGGCGTCGGCCTTCGGGGCACCTTCGAGGACGGGCTTCGGAGCTCCCTCGACCAGAGCCTTGGCCTCGGCCAAGCCCAGACCCGCCTTGACCTCGCGGACCACCTTGATGACGGCGATCTTCTTGTCGGCCGGGACCGAGGCGAGGATGACGTCGAAGGTGTCCTTGGCCTCAGCTGCAGGAGCAGCGGCAGCGCCGCCACCAGCCGGAGCCGCGGCGACCGCCACAGGAGCGGCGGCGGTGACGCCCCACTTGGTTTCGAGGGCCTTGACCAGTTCGGCCGCCTCGAGAACGGTGAGCTTGCTCAGTTCTTCCACGATGTTGTTGATGTCTGCCATGGTGTGTTCTTTCTGTCCTTGTTGTCGTCCGTTCAGTCTCGTCGGAGAAGGAGCCCCTTCAGATTAGTCCGCAGTCCGCGGACCGACGATTCACTCTTTGTTGAGTTCGAGACCCCGACGGGACGACGCCGGGATCCCGAGAGGGATAAATCAACTGGATCAGGCCGACTTGTCGGCCTTCGCCTTGATGACCCGGGCGAGCTGGGATCCCGGGGTGTTGATGAGTGCCGCCAGTTTCTGCGCAGGCGCCTGGAGCAGCCCCAGCAGTTTCCCGCGCAGCACTCCGATGGCGGGGAGGTCCGCGATGGCCTGAACCGAAGCGGCGTCGAGGCGCTGGCTTCCGAGGTATCCAAACTGGAGCTTCGGCTTTTCGAATTCGGATTGGAAGGTCTTGATGACCTTCGCTGCTGCAGCGATGTCGTCCTTTCCAGTCACGACCGCCAACTGTCCAGCAAGGGCACCTGAAAGATCCGCCACTCCGGCCTGCTTGGCAGCAACCCGGAAGATGGTGTTCTTCACGACATGAACCTCGGCGCCCACCTTGTTGAGACGCTTCCGAAGTTCCGTGAACTTGGCCACGGCGAGGCCACGATAATCGACGACCAGGAAAAACGGCGAAGCCTGGATCCGGGCGACGTATTCGGCAGAGATGAATTGCTTCTCGGTACGCATGAGAGGGGTCCCTTCTAGGTTCAGTTGGCGCCAAACTCCTTGAGATCCAGCCGGACTGGCGGGCTCATGGTCAGCGAGAGCGTGCAGGATTTGACGAAGATGCCCTTGGCGCTCGCGGGACGAGCCCTGACAACCGCCTCGATGACCGACTGAGCATTCTCGGCGATCTGCTGGGCGCTGAAGCTCGCCTTGCCGACCGGCACATGGATGTTGCCAGCCTTGTCGATCTTGAACTCCACGCGTCCAGCCTTGACCTCCTTGATGGCCTTGGCGACGTCGTCCGAGACCGTGCCGGTCTTCGGGTTGGGCATCAGACCACGAGGTCCAAGAACCTTGCCCAGCTTGCGGACCTCCGCCATGGCCTCCGTGGTCGAGATCGCCACGTCGAAGTCAGCCCATCCCTCCTGACACTTCTTGATCATGTCATCGAAGCCGATGAAGTCGGCCCCCGCCGCCTTCGCAGCCTCGGCCTGGGCTCCGGCCTTGGTGAATACGAGAACACGGACCGTCTTGCCGGAACCATGTGGAAGAGGGCAGGTCCCACGAACCATCTGGTCGGACTGCTTGGGATCGACCCCCAACCGGAAGGCCAAGTCCACGGTCTCCACGAATTTCGCCTTCGGGAACTTGCTGAGGACGTCAACCGCCTGGTTGAGCGGGTAATTCTTTGCGGCATCGACGAGGGCGGATGCCTTCTTGTAGCGTTTGCTGGCCATGCTTGTGTGCGGTTCAAACGAGCCGATCAGGCTCTCCCGCGAAGTGGTTTTGGAATGAGAACTCTTAACGAACGAGCCCCATGAGGTGACAAATATCGAGCTGAGTGTCAATCAATCTTTGAAAAAGATCCATCCATCTAGCGTGACCGTGGCCCCAGGAGCGGGGGCATCTGCGGGGGCATCTGGCACACCAAGAACCTTCATGGTGATTGCAGGCGACCCCTCTGGCGATCTCGCGGCGGCGGAGCTCGTGAGGGCGCTCCGCCGCGAAAGCCGGCCCTTCGAACCGCGATTCCTAGGAGCTGGAGGCCCCGCCATGAGGGAGGCTGGCGTGGTCCTGCTCCACGACCTCACAGAACACTCCGTCATCGGCCTGGAGATCCTCAGGAAGTTGGCTGTCTTCCGAAGGGTCTTCTCGACCCTCCGGCGCGAGGCCCGGGCACAGACCGTCGATGCGGTGATTGGTGTCGACTATTCCGGTTTCAACCTCCGGTTTGCAGAGGCCATCGCCCGGGATGCCCGCCGCCACATGGGTCCATTCCAGAACTGGCGCCCGCGGCGGATCCAATACATCTCCCCGCAGGTCTGGGCCTCACGGCCCGGTCGGGCGAGACGGATGGAAGCCTGTCTGGATCTCCTACTGAGCATCCTCCCATTCGAAGCGGACTGGTTTGCGACACGGGCACCTCGACTCCGGGTGGTGCATGTCGGCCACCCGCTGGCCGATCGGCATCCGAGGGACTTTTCCTCGGTCATCGCCCCAAGGTCTGGCACTCCCCTGCTGGTGCTTCTTCCCGGGAGCCGCCCTGGAGAACTCGAACGACACCTCCCCGTCATGGTCCCAGCGGCTCAACGGGTCCGCCAGGAGACGGGAGCCCGAATCCGACTGATCCTGCCCAGGGCCTCATTGGAGCCCATCGCCCAGCGTCATATAGGCGGGCGCCTCGATGCGGAAGTCCAGCTGGGTGGACTCGCCGAAGGGCTCCGGAACGCCTCCGTGGCCATGGCGTCCACCGGCACGGTCACACTCGAATGTGCCTGGCACGGAGTCCCTACCGTTGCCCTCTACAGGACCTCCCCCGTCACCTACGCCGTGGGACGACGGATCGTCACTGTGAAACACCTCGCCATGCCCAACATCCTGGCCGGCGGCCCCGTGATCCCGGAGTTCGTGCAGGACGAGGCGACCCCGGATCGGTTGGCGGAGGCGGCGATCGGATACATTCAGGACCCTGAGACGAGCGCCCGAACCCGGCGACGTCTTCTGGACCTGGCCTCGACGCTGGGAGACCGCGGCACCGCCGACCGTGCGGCAGCCGCCATTCAGGAGTTGCTCGGGGGTGTGGGCTGTGCCGATTGAGTCCGGGTCCACGAGGCGCGCACCTTGAGGGTCGGCACGTAGTTCGCGATGAATTCCTTCCGGTACTCGGCGAAGGTGCCGTTCACGAGGTGGGTTCGGATCTCCTCCATCACCTGGAGGTAGAAGTGGCTGTTGTGGATGCTGACGAGCCGGAGGCCAAGGATCTCATTCACGTTCAGGAGATGCCGGATGTAGGCTCTGGAATGGTTCCGGCAGGCAAAGCACGGACACCCCTCCTCGATCGGCCCGAAGTCCGCCTTCACCGCGCCGCCCTTGATGGCGAAGGTGCCCTTGCGGGTGAACGCCGTGCCGTTCCGCGCGACCCGGGTCGGCAACACGCAGTCGAACATGTCGACCCCCCTCGCAACGAGTTCCACCAGCTGCGCCGGGGTCCCCAACCCCATGGCATACCTGGCCTTGTCCTCCGGGAGATGCGGCTCGGTCATCTCCACCGCCTTCATCATCTCGGGTTCCGGCTCGCCGACACTCACCCCTCCGATCGCATAGCCGTCGAACCCCATGGCGACGAGCTCCCGGGCGCAGCGTTCGCGGAGACGGGGATCCGAGGCCCCCTGGACGATCCCAAAGACCTTCTGCCCGCCAGCCCTTGGCTGTTCGAGGCACTCCGAGGCCCAACGGATCGTCCGTTTCACCGCCCGCGCAACCTCCTCCCCCGACGCTGAATGGGGAGGGCATTCGTCGAATACCATCGCAATATCCGAACCCAGGGCCCTCTGGATGCCCATGCTCTCCTTCGGGCCAAGAAAGATCGGGCTGCCATCGAGATGACTCCTGAACTCCACACCGTGTTCCCGGATCTTCCGGATCTTGCCCAGACTGAAGACCTGGAATCCTCCGGAGTCGGTGAGGATCGGTCGATTCCAGTTCATGAACCTGTGGAGCCCCCCACCCTGGCCGATGATCTCGAGGCCCGGACGGATGCTCAGGTGATAGGTGTTCCCGAGGAGGATCTGGGTCCCCATCTCGTCGAGTTCCCGATTGTCGAGGGCCTTGACGCTGGCCTGGGTGCCCACCGGCATGAACACCGGTGTTTCCACATCGCCGTGACCGGTCCGCAGCCGTCCTCTCCGGGCCCGGCTGTGGGAATCGGTACACATGAGTTCGAACATGCACGGAGGCTCGCCCGGAGGACCCGATCGAGGCAACTGATGTCTGGCGACAGAAACCCAACGGGCACATTGGGCCAGCCAATGGACCATAGGGAAGTAATCCTAGAAACGGCAGTTGAGGTGCAGGCTCCGCCGCAGCTCCGAGCGGGATGGGCTATCGGGGCGGTTGGGAAGTGATCCAAAGGCTACTGTAGGTCCCACCTCAGCCGCTGGCGGCGGG
>JBDLQQ010000400.1:0-15401 GCA_039800465.1 Verrucomicrobiota bacterium | reverse complement strand
AGGCTCGTCGTGAGCCATGGCACCAGCCAGAGCAGCCGCAATCGCAGGATGGATTTCATGGCGTCAGCAGGAGGACCAAAGGTGGGATCCGATCGACATCACTGGACCCGCATGATGAAGGCGAGCGCGTAGAACGGGGGAAGATGGTTCACAGCGGTGCCGCTACCGACGGACGACGTGGTCCCGTTGACATTGTGAGTGTGGGCGCCAGTCGAACCCGTGTTTCTGTCGGTTTCATAGACCTCATTGTCGTCGTCCGTGTCACCGCTGCCCCTTTTGTTGGTACCCAGTGGAGAAGTACTCCCTCCGTTCTCCATCCAGTAGATGTCCTTGTAGGTGTGTTCATGGCTTCCAGAGGACCCCGAGGTCACATCGAATGTATGGTTGTGCGCCGGGAGGTTGCCGGTGGTCAGTGTGTGGGTCTCCGTGCCCCCGGTGTTGCCAATCGACCGGCTGGTCAGGCCCGAGCCCGCGCCGGATCCGACGATGAAGCGTCCCCGGAGGTCGGGGGTCTGCTGTCCATTCGAGGTGGTCCCATCGCACAACGCCCAACCGGTCGGCACGGTCGAGCCCGACCACATGATGATGCCTCTCACCGGGATGGTCCCGTAGCCCGTGATGGTGGAGCTGGCGGTCAAGGTGGTGACGGTGGCCGCGCCGAGGTCTGCGCTGGTCGACTTGATCTTGCCGCTCACCGTCAGGGCCGTATTCGACTCCGGTGAGGTGTTGATCGACATGCCGCCGCTGGCATAGACAAGGAATTGGTGGTTCCCCGTGCTGGACTTGTCGGTGTCCACGTTGTCGCCATACACGAAGGATCCCTCATGCTTGGACTTTGCCTTGCGGCCCATGGAAAAGGAACCGGTCCCCAGGGCTTCACAACCCCACCCCCCGAGGATGCCGCTATTGGCACCCGAAGCCGTATGCCACTCGCCACCGCCCACGAAACTCCAATGCCCGGAAGCGACATTGTTGTTGCCGCCCACGACAATGGCCCCCTGCTGCGAGGCGGTGTTCCGACGACCCCCAACAACGACGCTGTTGTCACCGCTCGCCACCTGAGATGGACTCGAGCTGGTCCTCTCAACCTGAAGGTCCACGGCATTGGCCCCGCGCGTGTTGCCGCCGGTCGTCTGCAGCGGTTGGCTGATCCTGAGGCGGCTGCTCTCGCTGGAGATCAGCGCCACGCCATCGCTGCCCACCAATGAGTTGGCCGTCCGGGCGAGGAACGAATAGGGGGAGGTCAACAGTCGGAGACGCGGCGTGATCTCATTGTTGTTGCCGCCCAGACCCTTGACGGTGATGCCGAGGTACCGGTCGGAAGCGGTGGAGGAGTTGAAGATGGTGTTCAGGTTGGGCCGGAGCTCGCTGCCCTCGGCCGCACCCTCGCCGAGCACGACTGAGAAGTTGCCCTTGTCGACCGTCACCGTCTGGTTCTCAGCCCAGAGGGCGGTGCCACCCGATGAGGCGGAGTAGATGCGGAAGACGATCGAGTAGTTGACCGGCACCGTCGGGCCGAGTGGGGTCCCGTTGCCGTCCACCAGGTAGCCCTGATAGGACATCTGGTCAGGCGGCAGGGCGTTCTGCGCAAGGACCGCGGCATCGGCCACGCCGAGCATCAGGGCCAACAGCATGCCCCGGCGGACCCGGGGGCTCAGGATGGAGGAGATCCCGGTGGAGGTCTGTTTCTTGGGTTGCGGACTCATAGACGATGTTGGATTCGAGAGTGAGGACTGCGGTGTTTTGAAAGTCATCGGGTCAGGACAGGCACTTCGCTGATGCGATTGAGGTTGAACGTGCCGATCACGCGGTAGGTCCTGGAGTTGGATCCCGACCCTTCCAGGGTGATCGTCTCGTCGTAGACCCCATTGCGGTCGAGGGAGCCGGTGGTCTGGCTCCGGTAATCATTGCCCGCGGTCTGCAGGCTCAACCAGACGGTCCGGGTGATGCCGTAGGACTCGTTGCCCTTGGGCAACGCCGAGGTGAACGACGCGTTCAGGTTGTCGTGGTCGGGATGGTACTGATGGATGAAGGGGTTGACGCCGGATTGGTCGAATGCGGTCGCGATGGTCGCCTGGTACACGCTGTTCGTGATCGTCATCGCCCACGGCGTGTTGTTGGCCGACCAGGGCAGGTGGGCCGCCGAGATCCGACGGGCCGAGCTGAGGCGGTCCTGCCACAGGTGGCTCTGCTGGGTGGCCACGATCGGGTTGGTCAAGGAGTTCAGACCCAAGAAGACCCTCTGCAGCAGGAAGGCGTTGGTTCCGTCGTCGTGGACAATGAGCCGGAGCGGGAACGGGCGGGGAACGCTGCTGGCCACCGAGTTGGTGTACAGGACCGAGTAGGCACCATCGGTCCCGGTCAACCGAACCACGGGATTGCCCACCGGATCCCGCTCGAAGGTCGTGCGATATTCAACCACCTGCGTCACCTGCGCCTCGCCCACCCAGAGCCCGGCCGTGGATGACTTGATGGCGGAGACGCCCAGGTCCACCCGCAGGACCCCAGAGGTGTCGGTCAACTGGAGCACGCCGGCACTCAGATCCCCGGCGACACCCGTCATGCGATTCCGGGCGAGCCCCAACACGACCTGGACATCCGACCCGGGTGTCCCAAGGGGTGGCAGGGTCCACGTCACCGTATCGTTCGTGCCCAGGGTTTGGGAGGAATGGACCAGTGTCGTCGGATCGAGCGTTCCCCGAACCAGCAGGGGAGGGACATCCACGATGGCGGTCTGTCCCGTCGGGGGGGCATCCGAAGGGACGAGGGTCATCGTGATCGTGTTGGTCTGCGACGTCTGGTTCCGGAGGCGGAAGCTGACCTGGGTTCCGCTGCTGCCGAACGCGACCGTTCGGGATCCGGTGAGGTCGACCTCAAATGGCCCGAAGTACCGGTTGAAACCGCTCGAAACCCGCATCCAGACCGCCTCACCACGGCTGATGGAGTTCCTCGAGAAGTTGGAGACCCGGCCCGGATTGCTGTTCGTGTTGAAGCTCACCCCCAGGGTCCGATAGATCTCCGAGGCCTCCAGAAGCGAGGGCACTGGGAGGAACAGATTCTCGTAGGTCACCGACGTCGACGGGACGGAGAATCCGATGAAATTGAGGCCCGAACTCGTCCAGTCATACCGAGGAGCGACCGGCTTGCCGACGATCGACCAATCGACGCTCGTCGCGGTCGTTCCGGTCACCTTGAAGTAGTAGGCCGTGTTGGGGGCGAACCGCTGGAGCGGCGACGCATCCCCGAGGGTCCGGGTCCACTTGGTCCATTGGCTGGCAGTGCCCGTTGGCGTCTGGGGACTGTCGATGAACTGCTGGGTCGACGTCGGAGACCACATCCAGACCTCTGTCACCGCGGTCGCCGACGCCATCTGTTCGGTGATGGTGCCGTGGCTGGGATCGACATGCAGGTAGACCGCGTTCCATCCCCCTTTGAGGGTCCGGCTCTGAGTGACCCACTGCCCAGAGGTCGGCAGCACCCAGAGCGCTTGGACGAGAGCGAACAGGCAGAGGCGTAGGAGGAGGGAACGGATCATGGGGAAGGGGTCGGCTGGGGATCAGCAGGAATGCCGGAGCGGCGGTACAGGTACCACGGCGGGCGGACCTCGATGCGTTGGGGATCGGAAATGGGGGCGCTGTTCGCGGAGAAACCGCCGAAGAGGAGCCATGTCGTGCCTGTCCAGGCCGAGAAGGCACCGGTGCGAGCCGAGGACGTCGGCAAACCCGGCAGGGCGCGCCAGGTTCCGGTATCGCGGCGCCATGCGGCTCCGGTCGACAGGGGGCCCTGGTAGTTGGCACCGCCGAAGAGGGCCAGCTCCTCACCCGTCCAGACCGCCTGGACATCGAACCGGGGTGTCGGTGCTCCCGAGGTACCCATCGTCGTCCACTGGCCCGTGGTGGAATCCCAGACAGCACCGTCGGACAGGGGGGTGCCAGAACGGGTGCGTCCACCCCAGACGATCAACCGACGTCCATCCCACACACCGGCATGGCCCGACCGGACAGAGAACCCTTCCAGGACCGGAATGGCTTGCCAGGTGCCGGGCTGCCCTGCGGTGGAAAACGAGAGCCTGGCGCCGGTCGCGAACTCCGCCGCCTCGTCCTCGTCACCGCCCCAGATCAACAGTTCGCTCCCCGTCCAGATCACCGTTGCACCCGTCCGAGGTGCCGGAGCCCCCTGGGTCGGCAATGCCGTCCAGGTGTCGGTCACGGGATCGTACAACCCCCCATCCCCGAGCAATCCGGACGCGTTCTTTCCGCCAAAAACCAGCATCGAACGCCCCGTCCAGACCGCCCCATGGCCGCTCCGTGCCGAGGGAGCCCCCTCGGTGGAAACCGGCATCCACCCCTGGGGCGCCGGTGTGAAGCGCGCCCCCGTGTTGAGGGCCCGATCGCTGAATCCACCCCAGACGATCATCTCGGTGTCCGTCCAGACCGCCGTGTGCCCAGTCCGGGCCGAGGGAGCGTCGATCGGGGTGACTTCCGTCCACGAGTCCAGGTCGGGTCGATACCGGGCCCCCGTACCCGACAGAGTCTGGCCTCCGATCTTTCCACCCCAGAGGATCCATTCCTGCCCTGTCCAGACCGAGGCCCCTGCAAATCGGGCGGAGGGTGCCCCCACCGTCGCCGGCGCGGTCCAAGCCGGCGCCGCGATGCTCGACACCACCGTGAAGCCACCCTGGACGAGGTCCGGATCCGCCGCGAGGAACGAGGCCGCCATCCACCCGGAGCGGGCCGGCGCCGACAGGGTCTGAACCGACTGGCGGAGGGTGGTGTTCTCCTGTTCCAGGGCTGTGACCCGGGCCGTGGCCGCGGTCAGGAGGGTCGTCAACTGGTCCAGGTCCGTCCTCAACGCCGCAACGGCAGCCGTCTGCTGGGCCTCCAAGGCCGTCACCGCCGCCACCCGGGCAATCTCGTCGGGAATCTGGGCAACCCCCAGCTTCCCCTCCCCATTCAGCAGGGGCACCTCGGTCGGCAGGCTGGTCACCGGGACGCTCTCGACCGTCGCCGCCGAGGCGGCCGCCACGGCTCGGAACGCATAGGGGACGGACTGGATCCTCTGCCGTTCCAGGACGGCGAACGGGGATTCGGAATCCGGAACCTCGGAGCCTCCTGCCGGCGTGGGACGCACCCGCACCTCAACCCATCGGGCGGCTCCGGTGAAGGAAGCCGCGGGGAAGTCGAGCGAGGCGGAGAAGACCCCTCCGTTCACCGTCAGGGTCCGACGCAGGGGTTCCCCAACGGAGTTCCCGCCGGAGGCGGCATCGCGCAGGGTGAAGACGAAGTCGAAAGACCCGCTGGCCGGTGCGCCACCATTGACGAGACGCCCCTGGTAGGAGATGGCGGAGTCCGCAACAACCCCACCGGGCGCATCCGCCGCGACAAGCCGCAGTGCCCAGGTGAGTGACGTCACCCACCAGGCGACTCGGAAAAACCAGGTCGTTTTCGAGGACATTCGGTTGTTTGTAATGAAGACTCGGCCCAGCAGACCGGGAACCCGGTGCTGAAACCCATTCAGGCCGAAGGTGGAACGGAGGCGCTCCACCGCATCGGCCGCGAAACTCCAGAAGCAGCCACCTCAGAGGAAGTCCGATGGAATGAAACGGGCTGAGTATTTGATGAAACGGGCTGGTTCCCACCTGAAGCGACCAAGGGGGGTGGAGAGATCCTTCTCCGCGGAAAGCAGCGAGGCCGTTCCCCGGGGATGGCACCTCCGGAGGCCGACCAGTCCGGCTGATCCGCGCAATGAGGCCCACGAGGGGTCCGCCCCCTGCACTACTCGGGATTACCAGGAAACCGAACCGTGACCGTGGTCCCCTGCCCCAGGAGGCTCTGGACCTCGATCTCCCCCCGGTGGGCATCGACAATCGCCTTCACGATGGCCAACCCCAGACCAAAGTGCCCCTCGGAACGACCCCGAGCCTTGTCCGCTCGGTAAAACCGTTCGAACAGGTGTGGGAGATCCTCCTCGGCGATCCCGCAACCCGTATCCATCACCGTCAGAGATACCCACCCGGCCTCCGTCCGGGTCGTGACCCGGACCTCGCCGTCCGGGGGCGTGTACTGGAGGGCGTTGGAAACGAGGTTGGTCACCACCTGGACCAGGGCGTCAGGTTGCCCCAGCATCACAGCAGGCTGGCAGTCACACTGGATGGCCACCCGGGATTCGGCACCCAGAGTGGACGTCAGCTTGGCGACGGTGTCGGCGCACAGAGGGCCGAGGTCGACGGACTCCTTTGGGCCCACCCCTTCCGCGTCGTCCAGTCTCGCCAGGTCCAGCAGCGACGACGCCAGCCGACGCATCCGCTGCGCCTCCTCCAGGCAGGTCTCCACGGTCTCGCGGTATTCCTCCGCGGTCCGGGGCCGTGAGAGCGTCGTCTGGGCCTCGGAGATCATCACCGTGAGGGGTGTCCGCAGCTCGTGGGAGGCGTCGGCAGTGAACTGCCGCTGGCGGGCGAATGCCGCTTCGAGACGGTCGAAGGTCGTGTTCAGGACCCCTGCCAGACGCCCCAACTCGCTCCCCTCGTCGGCCTCCGCGATCCGGTCCGAGAGGTGTCCATCCGAGATCCGACGCGCCGCCGCACTGATGTTCTCGATCGGCCGGATCGCCCGGGTGGTCAGATACCATCCCCCAAACAGGCCCAGGCCGAAGACCAGGAGTCCGGCCGTGTAGAGCCGCCGGTCGAACCGCGCAATCAGGTCGAGGTCGGCACGGAGGGATTGCCCCACCAGAAGACAGGCCCTGGGCATGGTGAAGTAATAGGCCTCCCGGTACTCCCCCCGGGTGCGGATCTGGGACCGTCCCGGTGCGGGGGACCAGATGGGCAACGGGAGCATCGGAGGGGCGAGGGGCGACCTGAATGCCGGAAAACCATCCGGAGACCAGATCGCTGCGTAGAACCCCTTGGCCTGAGACGGTGCAAACTGGGAGATGACCTCGTCGAAGGCATCGACCCCGGGCGGTTCCTGCAGGTGGCCGCGTTCCCTGCCCTCGGGGCCCACAGGCCCGCCCCGGTCTGGAGGCGGAGGTCCGCCCCGACCCCGTCCCCGAGGTTCACGTTCCTCTGGCCCCTCCCAGGGTCGACCTCCTTTGGTCACCGGGCCCGATCCGTCCCGGATGGAGGTCCTCAACTGCGCCAAGCGGGCCTCCAGCCCTTCGTCGATCCTCTGGAACTCGGAGATCCGGTGCAGCCTCGACACCGCCACACAGAACCCCGTCAACACCAGCATCAGGAGCGCCGCCAGCCACAGCTGGAGCCGCCACCGGAGCGATCGTGGGAAGAGGCGCAGCGTCATGGTTCCACCAGATAACCCTGTCCCCGGCGGGTCACGATGACCTCGGCGCCCAGTTTCTTCCGGATGCTGAACACATGGACGTCGAGCAGGTTGGACAGGGTGTCCTCGGACTCGTCGAACAGGTGTTCGTACAGGGTGCTCCGCGTGACGACTTCACCCCGATGGAGGGCGAGGTACTCGAGGATCGCGTACTCGCGGGGGGTCAGCGGGATCGGTCGACCCGCGAGCTCGACGGTCTTGGATCGCATGTCGAGAACGACATCCCCCAGTTCCAACCTGGACGTGGATTGTCCCGTCGAGCGTCGGATCAGGGCCCGGACCCGGGCGAGCAGTTCGGGAAGATCAAATGGTTTTGGCAGATAGTCGTCGGCACCGGCATCGAGTCCCCGGACACGGTCGCTGGTGGCCCCCCGGGCGGTCAGCAGCAGGACGGGGGTGGATTTCTTTTTCCGAAGCCGGTCGAGAACCGACCAGCCATCGAGCCCGGGCATCATGACATCGAGCAGAATGACATCGTAGTCGGCCGACTCGGCCTTGAAGAGGCCCTCGGTCCCATCGGCCGCCGAATCCACGGCATACCCCGCCTCACGCAGGGCGCGTGTGAGGCTCTTGAGCAGACGCGGATCGTCTTCGACCACCAGGAGGCGCATGGGATTGATTCAGTGGGACCCGGAGAAGGATGCCCGAAACAGGAAGGGTGGCGGAACAGGGATTAACGGAGGATTAAGGCCAGCAGATCGGGAAGGAATCCGGCGATCCACGGATGGGTTCTGGCTTAATTTTCCCTTAATCGGCTCCTGCGTATCTGTGGGCGCGTGATTCGCGACCTCCAGTCCAGGAACCCGGTGCCCCTCCACGGCATCCGGAGTCGGTTCTGGGCGTCGACGGAATCCACCCGGCGGGGCTTTGCCCACTTGGACCCTGACGTCGGGAGAGAACACACCAAGAACCCGGTCGGGACGCCATCCACGTCCCGACCCCAATGCAGTCACATCCCATGAAACACACATTATCCATGCTGGTGATCGGATTGGCGCTGGGTGGCGCCACCGCCCTGGCCGGCCCGGACAGGTTCGGCAGCGGCCGCGGTCTGCCGCCGGAGTTCGCAGCGTTCGACAAGGACGGCAATGGCGTCCTGTCGGAAGAGGAGAAGGCCGCCCTGAAGGCCGCCATTGAAGAGCAGCGGAAGGCATTCCTCGCCAAGTACGACACGAACAAGGATGGCGTCCTGAGTCCCGAGGAACTCGCCGTGGCGAAGGCCGACCGCGAGGCCGCGGAACTGGCGGAGAAGACCGCTACGTTCGCCAAGATCGACACGAGCGGGGACGGAAAGCTGAGCGAGGCCGAACTGGCGGCGTGGATGACCGGTGCGTCCGCGGAACGGGTCAAAGCCACCCTGACCCGGATGGACACCGACAAGGACGGTTTCGTCTCGCTGGCCGAGTTCACTGCCAAACCCGAGGGCCCGAAGCATCCCCCAGGCGGACAGGGGCAACCCCCACGTCCGCACCGGGGCCGTCGCTGATCCCTGACACGAGGGATCGCTGAGGATCCCTCGGTTCCAGTGCGGGGCGCCGCCTCCAGGCGCGGGCGCCCCGCACGCTTCCCAGAATCCACCCCACAAAGACGCTCGAACCATGTCGAACGCCGGAGATCATCCGTGCCCGCCATCACGGCAGAGGCGTCTGATCGCCCTTTTCTGGGGGCTCATCAGCACCATGACCGTGTCCGCGGCGACTCTCTTCTCCACGGACTTCGAAACCTACAGGGTGGGTGACGACCTGTTGGTGGGTCAGGATGGCTGGACGGCAACGGGAACCGGGACCGGGATCTCAGGGGTGGTGGCCGACGCCATCACAGGGCTCGGACGCTCGGCTTTCATCGGTTATGGGTTCCCCTCCAGCAGCCCGATCCGGGTCTTCCACAGCCTGGGCCTGCCTGCCAGCGGCGCACTTCCGACCCGGTTCTCCGTGCAGGGCCTCACCGGAGTGGCGGCCTCAGGAGCGGGGGATGACGATCTGTTCCGGATCGCCATCCGGCTCCGGGATGGATCCCTGGTCGCCTCGGTGGCCTTCGACCTCCGGACGGCCAGCTACGGCATCTGGTCGGCAACCTCGGCTTCACAGTCCCTGTCGTCCCTCACGCTCAGCCCGGATCACCTCTACGGATTCCTGATCGAACTCGATCTAGAGCGTCAGATCTGGTCCGCACACCTCGATGGGTTCCCGGTGGTGACCACAGGTGCCCTTCCCTCCTTCGATGCGGAACAGATCCGAACCGCCACGATGTCGTTCGAATGGGAGATCACCACCCTGTCGAACCCCGGAGACAACTGGATGATCTTCGATGAATTGCAGGTCACCTCGGAGGACCCCTTGACCCTCTGTCTCAGCCCACGTGCGGCCGGCGGCATCGACCTGTCCTGGAACGCGCCCGTGGCCGGGACGTACCAGGCCCAGTGGAGTCAGGACCTGTCCCTGTGGCAGTCGCTCGGCAGCCCGGCCAAGGCCACAACACCCGGCCAGGCGTTGGCCGTTGTGGATCCCGCCTCGACAGCACCGGCCCGATTCTATCGGATCACGAAGCAGACACCCTGAAGCCCACGCCACGATGGCCACCCCTCGACAGCGACACGGGTTCCGGATCGCCACACATCTCGCCCTCGCCCTGGCGGGGTTTTGGATCGGGCGACATCTCTTCCCCGACTTGTCCGGCTCGGGGAGCCTGCCCCGGGGACAGCGTTCCGATCAGGGATCCCCGCCCACGGGTTCAGCTGTCGCCGTGGGCCAACCCAAAGCGGCCCCAGTCGGGGTCCGTTCGAATTCGAGGGACTCCGGACGGGATTCCGATTGGGAGACCCTGCTCCGGACGGCCCAGACGGGGGAGTCCGATGAGATCCTGAAGCGGCTGCGAGCCCTCCACCGGGAGCCGGACCTCTCGCGGCAGATGCTGGGTCAACAGCTTCTGATCGGGCGTCTGGCGGAGATCGCCCCTGAGCGTGCCCTTGCCGAAGCCGCGGCACTCGGTGGAACCCACGAACGGGCAATGGCCGAGACCGTGGTGATGGCCCGTTGGGCGATGCGGGACCCGGTGGCGGCGGCTGACTACCTGACCGAGAACAGCGCCTCGTTCGGTGTCCTCGATGCGCAGCAGCGACGGATCACGGGGACCGTGGCCGGGGCCTGGGCCGAGTCGGATCCCAACGCCGCGGCCGACTGGGCCTTGGCGCAGCCGGTGGAGTCCCGCGGTGATGCCTTGAGCGCGGTCGTCCGGAGGGTCGCCGCCTCCGATCCGGAACGCGCGACTGAGATCCTGAACCGTCTTCCGGAAGGGTTTGAACGGACTGAACTGGTGGAGTCGATGGTTCAGTTCCTTGCCGAGTCCGATCCCGATGCCATGGCCGCCTGGGCCCTCAGGCTGCCGGGCGATTCCGAGCGCGTTGTCGCCACCGCACAGTCGGTCCGGGCATGGAGCGACCAGAACCCCGAAGCGGCGGCACAGTGGGTCTCCGCCCTGCCCGCTGGACCTGTCCGCGACGCCGCCATCGCCTCGCTCCTCACAGGCTCCCCCTTCCTGCAGTCGCCGGAGACCTCTGCGGCATGGATCGAACAGATCGGCGACGAGGACCTGCGGCTGTCGGCCAGACAATCCCTGGATTTCCGGTGGCGCACCCTGGATCCGGAGACCCACTCCGCTTCCGGGGACGGATCGGAGCGGCCCTAGAACTCGGAGCTGACGAAGACCCGGTTTTCCGGGAACCTCCGGACATGTTCTCACTCCGCGCCAAGAAGGCGCTCGTGACCGGTGCCGGTTCGGGCATCGGGGCCGCCATCGCCAAGACCTTCGCCCGTGCCGGAGCCCACGTGATCGTGGCCGACCTGAACGAGACGGGCGCGCGCCATACCGTCTCCGAGATCGTGGCCGGCGGCGGCACAGCCGAGTTCGTGACGCTTGATGTCACCTCCGAGACGGCCTGTCAGGCGCTCGGACGCGAGATCCTCGCGAAACACGGTCCCCTCGATGTGCTCGTGAACAACGCTGGCATCGGGGCCGTGGGCACCCTGCTCACCACCCCGGGTTCGGACTTCGACCGGATTCTCCAGGTCAATGTCCGGGGCATCTTCAATGTCACCCGGGCCTTCCTGCCGGCGATGATCGAGCAGGGCCGGGGCTCGGTGATCAACATGGCCTCCGCCGCGGGGCTGGAGGGGTTGAAGGACCGGCTCGCCTACGCGACCAGCAAGCACGCGGTCGTGGGACTGACCCGGAGCGCGGCCCTGGACCATGCGAAGTCCGGGGTTCGGATCAACTGCCTGTGTCCGGGACGGATCGAGACCCCATTCGTCATCTCGCGTCTGGCGGAGTATCCGGACCGGGAGGCGGCGTATCAGGAGATGTGCTCCACGCAGGCAAACGGCCGCATGGGACGTCCTGAAGAGGTGGCGGCCCTCGCGCTGTACCTGGCCTCCGACGAGAGCAGCTTCGTCACGGGCGCGGCCCTCGCCATCGACGGCGGCATGACCGCCGGCTCCGGGAGGTTCTGAAGAGGTTGCGTCGCACCGGACCCTGGGCGATTGGGTGCGTCAGCACCCAATGCCGCAGGGCACTGCGGCACCCACCGAGGACCGTCTTCGGACGAGAGGCTTGGCGGCGTCAGGCCGCCTTGGGGGCCGGGGCGGCCTCGGCAGCCTTCTTGGCGAGGATGGCCTCCTTGATCTTCTGGGCGAGCTCGGGCTTCTCCGACAGCGCCTTGCGGGCGCTGTCCTTGCCCTGGCCGATCAGCTCGCCCTGGAACTGGAGCCAGGCCCCCTTCTTCTCAACCACGCCGACATCGAGGCCGACATCGAGGATGGACCCCTCCTTGTCGATGCCCTGGTTGAAGTAGATGTCGAACTCGGCCTCGGTGAACGGGGGGGCGACCTTGTTCTTCACCACCTTCACCTTCACGTGGTTGCCGATGGCGCTGCCGGCACTGTCCTTCAGGGCGTCCTTGCGGCGGATGTCGATCCGGACGCTGGCGTAGAACTTGAGGGCCTTGCCACCGGGGGTGGTCTCGGGATTGCCGAACATCACGCCGACCTTCTCGCGGAGCTGGTTGGTGAAGAGGCAGGTCGTCTTGGCCTTGTTGAGGATGGCGGTGAGCTTCCGGAGGGCCTGCGACATCAGGCGGGCCTGCATGCCCATCGTCGCCATGCCCATCTCGCCCTCCAGTTCCGCCTTGGGCACCAGGGCGGCCACGGAGTCCACCACGATGATGTCGAGGGCGTTCGACCGGGCGAGGGTCTCGCAGATGCTCAGGGCCTCCTCGCCGGAGTCGGGCTGGGAGACCAGCAGCTCGTCGAGGTTCACCCCAAGCTTCCGGGCGTAGGCGGGATCCAATGCATGCTCGGCGTCGATGAACGCCGCCGTGCCCCCCATCTTCTGGGCATTGGCGATCAGGTGGAGCATCAGGGTCGTCTTGCCCGAGGACTCCGGCCCGTAGATCTCGACGATGCGTCCCCGCGGCACACCGCCAACCCCGAGGGCGAGGTCGATGGCGAGGGCGCCGGTGGGTATCACCTCGATCGGACGGATGACCTGCTCGCCCAGGCGCATGATGGCCCCGTCGCCGAAGGACTTGGTGATCGTCGAGATCGCACTCTCGAGATCCTTCTGCTTCTGGGTGCTCAGACGGCTGTCGGAGGAGGCGGAGGCCTTGGTTTCCGGGCTCTTGGAGTCGGTCTTGGAGGGGGCAGGCATGATCGGTCAGTTCGTTGGTATTAAAAAGCGATGTCGAGGCTAGGAGGGGTCTCCTCCAAGTCAATCGCGTGAACTAGGGATACCTGCATCCCTCGGACATCCGCAGACCCACCCCGGCGGATTCCCGGGCGACCACCCGGGTCAGTAGTAGTAGACCGTGTCGGAGGAGGGTCCACCCCGGGCGCGCGCCCGGATCTGGCCCTTGGGACGGGTGATGACCGATCCATCGGCCTGCCCCACGGGTTGATCCGGCGCGGCAGACCAGGCCCACAGCGGCTTGCTCTGGGTGCCCCGACCAAACTTCCCCAGGTGCCCGACATCCCAGAGCGCGGTCCCCGGGGAATCGCTCACTCGATGGGTGATGAAGGCCCGGCGGCTGTCGCACTCCTCCTCATTGAGGGGCCATGCGGGTTCGGTCGTGGGATCGTTCGCATCGATCTTCCCTGCCGAGTTCAGGAACTTCATGGCCGGGTTGGCCGTGAAGTTGGCGAACCACATGTACGGCGTGTAGACGTTCGCCGCCGTCGTGTCCCAGCCGCCGTAGTCCCGGGTGCTCTTGTCGGCGAAGTTCGCCATGCTCTCGTAGTTGAGCCAGAGCCTGCCGAAGGATTTCCGCGTGATGGGACAGATCAGGATGGCGGAGTTCGGGAGGTATTTGCCCTTGAGCAGGTTGACGATGCTGTCCTTCCGGCCACCGGTCCGGTGGTAGTCGGGGCTGCCGTCGTCGTGGACCGGGAACTTCCCGCGATGGTCCGACGAATAGAGGATCTGGGAGAGGTACTGCTGTCGGATGTTGCTCAGGCAGGCGCTGCGCATCCCGGAGTATTTCGCCCGGGCGAGTGCCGGGAGGAGCATTCCTGCCAGGATGGCGATGATGGCGATCACCACCAGGAGCTCGATCAGCGTGAACGCCGCACCCGTCTTCCTGAGGACGGCGCAGGGAGTTAGGGAAAGGCGAAGCATCGGAGGGACTCCCGGATGCGCCGAACCCCACGTCAAGTCAATGACCAAGACCCACCCAACCACCAGGCGCCTTCCACAGCCATGACAACCGGAATGCGAGGTGATCCTCCTCCGCGGGACCCTCACAGAGGATAGGCCGCTGGGTCAGTGGTTGAGAATGAGGGGCCTCTGGACTTCCCGCCCTCCTGCTGGTAGGCATCCGAATCCCAACACGGGAAAAAACATCTTCTGCCCCATGAAAGCGCTTCTTCGATGGTTGGCCCCGGTCGCCCTGATCGTTCCGGTGGCCCTTGCCCAGAACAACGCTCCCGCCGCGGCCCCGGCCGCCGCCGGAGCCACGAACTCCACACCGGTCGCCGACCGCTTCAAGAGCGTCCTCGAGAAGAACAGCTACGCGATTGGCGTCATGATCGCGACCGACATGCAGCGCAACCTCAAGCGCGGTGGCTATGAGATCGACCCCGAGGTTGTCGGAAAGGCCTTCGCCGAGGCCTTCGCCGGGAAGCCGACGATCGTCACCACGGGCGAGGCCGAATCCGTCGTCCGCGCCTACGGCACCGAACTGCGCCAGAAGGCCGAGGAGAAGCGACGGATCGAGAGCGACAAGAACAAGGCCGACGGAGAGAAGTTCCTCGCCGAGAACAAGGCCAAGGACGGCGTGATCACCCTCCCGAGCGGACTTCAGTACAAGGTCATCACCGAGGGCAAGGGTCCGAAGCCCGGCACCAACGACATGGTTGTGACCCACTACCGCGGCACTCTGCTGGATGGCACCGAATTCGACAGTTCCTACGCCCGCGGCAACCCCGCCACCTTCGGTCTGACCGGGGTCATCAAGGGCTGGCGCGAGGCACTGCAGCTCATGCCGGTCGGCTCCAAGTGGGAGCTCTACATCCCATCCGACCTCGCCTACGGCCCCCAGGGGTCACCTCCGAAGATCGGGCCCAACGCGGCACTGAAGTTCGAGGTCGAACTCCAGGAGATCAAGGCTCCCGCCGCCCCTGCCGCCGCCCCCGGAGGCGGTGCGGTGACCAGCGACATCATCAAGGTCCCCAGCAAGGCTGAGCTCGACAAGGGCGCCAAGGTGGAGGTCATCAAGAAGGAGGATCTCGAGAAGCTCCAGAAGGAGGCTGCCGCCCGTCGGGCCACCAATCCTCCGACGCCGGTCCCGCCGACCAAGTAGTCCGGACTCCAACCCGGAAACAGGACGAGGCCCTGGCGATCCCAGGGCCTCGTTTCGTTTCGGCCGACAACACAGCGGTACCCGGCGTCAACCCGATTCACTCCCGCTCGATGCCGCCGGGGGGCTTGCGGGTGAGTTCAAGGGCACCGCGGACCTCGTCCGGGATGGGCGTGGAGATCCTTGGGCAGCAGGCAGATCCGGATCGCCACGGAGAATCCCGC
>JBDLQQ010000399.1:0-5453 GCA_039800465.1 Verrucomicrobiota bacterium | reverse complement strand
TCGTCCATTTCGACACCCTGCCGCCGGGTCCGGTCCGCGATCAGATCGCCCAGATGACCGAGGGCTACGGGGACAAGTCGGAATACTTCGTCGACCGCCTCGCCGAGGGCATCGCGATGCTCGCGGCCGCATTCCACCCCCGGGAGGTCATCCTGCGCCTCAGCGACTTCAAGACGAACGAGTACGCCAACCTGATCGGCGGCCGGGAGTTTGAACCCATCGAGGAGAATCCGATGCTGGGGTTCCGCGGCGCGAGCCGCTACTCGCACCCCCGGTACCGGGCGGGATTTGCCCTCGAATGCCGGGCCGTCCGACGGGTCCGCGAGGACATGGGACTCACCCACCTCAAGGTCATGATCCCCTTCTGCCGGACGCTCGAGGAGGCCCGCGGGGTCCAGGAGGAGATGGCCCGGCATGGACTCCGTCGTGGCGAGAACAGCCTCGAGGTCTACGTGATGTGCGAGATCCCCAGCAACGTCCTCCTCGCCGACGAGTTCGCCGATCTCTTCGACGGGTTCAGCATCGGATCGAACGACCTGACCCAGCTCATCCTCGGCGTGGACCGGGATTCGGAGATCGTCGCCCCGATCTTCGACGAGCGGAACCCTGCCGTGAAACGGATGATTGCCGACGTCATCGCCGTCTGCCGCCGACGCAACCGCAAGATCGGCATCTGTGGACAGGCCCCAAGCGACTACCCGGAGTTCGCCCGGTTCCTTGTCGAGCAGGGAATCGACAGCATCTCCCTGAATCCCGACACGGTCCTGAGGACCATCCAGGCGATCCTGGAGACCGAGCGTCGTTCGCAGACGGAATTGGCCCTGGAACCCAGGCACCCGGTCCAGACCGCACGGGCCGCATCCAGGGCAACCCCCGCCATCGTCCAGACCCGCTCCCCCGATGCCTGACCCCGAATGCAGCCGTGCGGCGGTGGAGTCATTCTACACGCTGCGCGCCGGACTCCCGACGGGGGCCGTCTGCCGGGGCACCGCCTGCTTCGTCGCACGACATCGCCAACCTGGGTTCTGGCCGGAGAACCGCCCCCCCGGGATCCACTGTCTGGGACACTGCTTCGACGCCCCCGCCCATGCGGGGGATGGCTCCCGTCCAGGGATCTGGATCCACTCGCATCACGGCCCCGTCCTCGGACACGTCGCCATTGGGGGCGCCCGCTGCCTCGCCGAGTACCAGGCCCTCGGTGGCTACAGGGCTCTGCAGATGGCCCTCGGCGGATCCGCGGAAGCCGTACTCGATGCCATCGATGCCTCAGGACTCCGAGGTCGAGGCGGGGCGGGATTCCCGACAGGCCGGAAATGGCATGCATTCGCCGATGCAGTCCGGTCCGCTGGTGTTGGCCACATCGTGGCGAACGGGGACGAGGGAGACCCGGGTGCGTTCGTGGACCGGTTCCTCATGGAGGACGACCCCTTTGCCGTGATCGAGGGGCTGACCCTTGCCTCCCTCGCAACCGGTGCGCGACACGGCCACCTCTACGTCCGGGCTGAATACCCCGCCGCGGCCCGGAACCTCTCCTCGGCCCTCGAGGAGGCCAGGGCCTCCGGACTCCTCGGCCCCCACATCCTCGGGTCCACCCTGGACTTCGACATCCAGCTCAGCCACGGCCGTGGCAGCTACGTCTGCGGCGAGGAGACAGCCCTCATCCACTCCCTCGAACACCGACGTCCTGAGGTCCAGTCCCGCCCCCCGCACCCGACCCAACACGGCTTCCTCGGCCGCCCCACACTCGTCAACAACGTGGAAACCCTCGCGAACGTGCCGTGGATCGTCCGCCACGGGGCTGCCGCCTTCCACGCGCTCGGCATCGGATCAAGTCGGGGCACCAAGGTGCTGTCCCTCAACTCCCTCTTCCGCCACCCAGGACTCCACGAGGTGGAGTTCGGGACCTCGCTGCGGGAGATCGTCGAACACCACGGAGGCGGATTGGCCGATGGATCCCCGATCCAGGGGATCCTCGTCGGGGGCCCCCTGGCCGGAGTCGTCTTCCCGAAGGACTTCGACACCCCGCTCGGGTTCGAGGAACTGGCCCGGATCGGCGCCGGAGTCGGCCACGGCGGGGTGATCGCCTTCGATGGCCGGACATCCCCCCACGAACTCGCCCGGGAGGTCAGCCGGTTCGCCGCCGAGGAATCCTGCGGAAAATGCACCCCATGCCGACTCGGGGCACCACGACTCGAACATCTGCACGCGCAGAATGCCGCCGGAACGTCCCGGGAGGACCAATCAAACGGGGAGATCCAGGCCCTCACCGAAGCCCTGATACGGACCAGCCTCTGCGGGTTGGGGCGGGGACTCGGACAGTTCAGCCGCAGTCTCCTGAATCCTCCAACAGACGGGAGGCCCGCATGCCGGTGATCCGGATCAATGGGGTCGAACAGGATTTCCCATCGGGGCTTTCGCTACTCGAGGCGTGTCGCCGGATGTCCATCGATTTGCCGGCCCTCTGTCACGACGACCGGCTGCATCCCACCGGCTCGTGTCGCCTCTGCTCGGTGGAGATCGAGGGCTCCAATCGGCTCGTCACTGCCTGCACGACCCCCCTCTCCGAGGGAATGGTCGTCCAGACCGACTCGCCCGGCGTCCAATCGATCCGCCGGACACTCCTCAGCCTTCTGGCCGAACGGCATCCGGGCGATCCCGATGCAGCAGTCCATCCCACCCCGTTCGTCCGGGAGCTTCTCCGGCACCAGGTACCGGTGGGTCCCACCACCGAGGGACCCCCCAACCGGGAGATCGGTTCGCCTACCGGGCCAGCACCGGCACCGCCATTCGTGGATCTCAGCCACCCGCACCTCCACGTGGACCTGTCCCGGTGCATCCTGTGTTACCGTTGCGTCCGGATCTGCGACGAGGTGGAAGGTCGGAGGGTCTGGCAGGTCTGGAACCGCGGGGACCAGACCCTGCTCCGACCGGATGGCCCCACGCTGGCCACCAGCTCCTGCGTCAGCTGCGGCGCCTGTGCCGACACCTGTCCCTCAGGCGCCTTGAGGGATCGTCATCCCGAGGACGGCACCGTGCCGGACCAGTGGACCCGGACGACCTGTCCCTACTGCGGGGTGGGGTGCGAACTGGAGATCGCCAGCCGAGGAACCCGCCTTCTTCGGACCCGACCCGTACTCGGGGCACCCGTCAACCGGGGACATGCCTGCGCCAAGGGACGGTACGCCTTTTCCTTCGGATCGGATCCAGACCGGGTGACGACCCCGCTGGTCCGACAGTCCTTGGATCGTCAGGCCGCACCCTGGATCCCCACCTCGTGGACGGGCATGGTGCGTTGGGTCGCCCGACGCCTCGATGCGATCCGGAACCGCTGGGGTGGGGGCAGCATCGGCATCCTGGGCTCGGCCCGGGGCACCAACGAGGAGGCATATGTGACCCAGAAGTTCGCGCGCCTCGTCCTCGGCACCCACAACGTCGATTGCTGCGCCCGGGTCTGCCACGCCCCCAGCGCCGCAGCCCTGGGCTCCATGCTCGGCACCGGAGCCGCCACCCATTCGTTCGAGCACATCGAAACCGCCAGGGCCTTCCTCATCTGTGGCGCGAATCCCACCGAGAACCATCCCGTCGTGGGCGCGAGGATCCTGCAGGCGGTCCGACGCGGCGCCGCCCTCGTGGTGATCGATCCCCGCGAGACCGAGCTCGCAGCCGCCGCCACGATCCATCTGCGGCCGCGTCCCGGCACCGATGTCGCCCTGCTCAACGCGATGGCCCACGTGCTCATCGAGGAGGGTTGGGTGGATCCCTCAGTGGAAGGCCTCGCGGAGTTCGGACCCTTCATCGCCGGATACCGTCCCGAGACCGCGTCGCGTTGGTGCGGGGTCGAGGCCGGTCAGATCCGGGCCGCCGCCCGGCTGTACGGCCGAAACCGTCCAGCCATGGGATTCCACGGACTCGGGGTGACGGAACAGCACCAAGGGACAGCCGGGGTCCGGTGCCTCATCAACCTGGCCCTCCTCACCGGAAACCTCGGCCCCGCAGGTGGCGGGGTGAATCCCCTCCGCGGCCAGAACAATGTCCAGGGCGCCGCCCACATGGGTTGCGATCCCCACCGTCTGACCGGTGGGGTGGAGGCATCGGCCTACGACCTCCGGTTCGCTCCACTCTGGAGGATCCCCCTGCCGACAACGCCAGGCCTCAACCTCCCCGAGATGCTTGAGGCGGCGGAATCCGGACACCTCAAGGCCCTGTGGGTGATCGGGTACGACATCGCCCACACCCATCCCGATCCCACGGCGGTGTCGCGCGCGCTCGGTCGACTGGACCTGGTCGTCGTCCAGGACCTCTTCCTGAACGAGATCGCCCGGACCGCCGGGACGGTCTTCCTGCCGGCGGCCAGTTCCTGGGAGAAGGATGGGACCTTCATGAACGCCGAGCGCCGGATCCAACGGGTCCGTCAGGCCATCCCGCCTCCCGGACTGGCCCGACCTGACTGGCAGATCCTCTGCGACGTGGCCCGGGAGCTGGGGCATGGGGATCAGTTCGCATTCCAATCCGCCGAGGACATCTGGGAGGAGATCCGTGTCGTCTGGCCGGAGGGACGGGGCATCACTTATCGCCGTCTCGAGACGGGCGGCCTCCAATGGCCCTGCCCCTCGGAGGATCATCCCGGCACCACAGTGCTGCCCGCCGCCGCACCGAAGCGACCACCACCGCGCCTGTTCTGCCAGGCGTTTGAAGCCCCGAATCCAGGGAAGACGAGCCGTTTCCCGCTGGTCCTGAACACCGGACGCCGGCGGGATCGGTTCAATTCCGGCTCGATGACCCAAAGGCCCAACACGGGGCCTGCCGTGGAGGACACGCTGGACATCGCCCCCGGGGATCTCGAGCGGCTGGAGCTGCAGTCTGGGGACCGGGTCCGCGTGGTCAGCCCGCACGGCTCGGTCGAGATGACCGTCCACTCGGAGCACACAGTCCTCCCCGGGCAGCCGTTCACGACGTTCCACGACGCGGCGACGGGGGTGAACCGACTGATGGGACCCGGAGCGGATGCCACCACGCGGACCCCGGCCTACAAGGCGACCCCAATCCGGATCGAGAAACTCCAGGTCGGTCCGGCCTGAGGGCAATGCCGCAACCACCATCTCCGGGATTTCAGCACCTCGCGCTTTGCCATTTGCTCTTGGAGGTTCGGTCCCGTCTCATTGTCCGCATTCCCATGCGCACGCGAGCCTTCACACTGATCGAGCTCCTGGTGGTGATCGCCATCATCGCGATCCTCGCCGGGATGCTCCTGCCCGCGCTCGGCCGGGCGAAGGATCGGGCCCTCCTCGCCAACGACCTGAACAACATCCGTCAGGTCATCCTCGGTGCCCACCTGTTCGCGGGCGACAACAACGACTACATCCCCTACGCCAGCTGGGGCGACTGCGATGTCCGCGACAGCTGGTGCACCGCCAAGGGCATTCCGAGTGGCGAGGGGAAGAACGACATGACGA
>JBDLQQ010000398.1:0-4266 GCA_039800465.1 Verrucomicrobiota bacterium | reverse complement strand
CGTCCGGAAGTCCCTTGCGTCCCTTCGCCATCAGCGGCGCCGTGTCAAAGAGGACCCGGCCCTTGCCGAGCAATCCGTCCGGCAGGACCGGATAGGCCATGATGACCGGGCGCTCCGGATCCGAGACATTGATGTAGAGCGTCTTGCCGTCCGGTGAGAGGGCGACGCCGTTCGGGAACGTGAGCTCCGAGGCGACCAGGATCGGTTCCGGGGACTGATTGAAGAGCGTCTTGGCGCGAAGGAGGTACACGCCATTGAACATCAGGTCCTTCAGGGCGCTCTTGTTGCCATCGCGTAGGCCGTACGGGGGATCGGTGAAGTAGAGGTCGCCGTTGGAGTTGTAGCAGAGATCGTTGGGCGAGTTGAAATGACGCCCCCCCACGCGGTCCACGATCGTGTCGAAGCGGCCGATCTCCCCTTTCCTGCCCGCGAGACGGACAATCCGGCGATCCCCATGCTGACAGATGACCAGACGCCCGAACTGGTCGGTCGTCAGGCCATTCGACCCCTGCTCCGCGTGGTTGAGATCATGCCCGGTGTACCCGCTCGGCTCGAGGTACACGGTGAGGCCATCCTTGTCGGACCAGCGGAAGATCCGGTTCTCGGGAACATCGGAGAAAACGAGGGCGTTCTCACGCGGCAGCCAGGTCGGTCCCTCCGACCAGTTGAATCCACCCGCCAGCAACTCCATGCGCGCATCGGGGGCCAGGAGGACGTCAAGTCCTGGGGACAGGCGCTCGATCGATCCATGGGTCGGGAACGGCACGGGCCCGACCGGCTTCCGGTACGGGGCATCGACGGACGTCTTCGGCGCCTCGGCCTGCAGCAGCGGCAGACAGCACAATGAGGCGACCAGGCCGGTCAGACGCAACAAGGCAGGCAGGGAGGGACTCATAGAAAGCCGAACGATAGAGGCGCAACCCGTTCAGGGTCAATGCAACGGATCAGCCGACACCAGCCCTCGAGCCAGCCAGCCCGGAGTTCCGGATTGCTGCCGACAACGTCGGGCTCGCACACTCGTCCCATGTCGTCCTCACCCGACCAGCTCCGCGAACTCTTCCGCATGCAGAAGGCCCTCAACGAACGGATCGGTGTCCTCACCGACCAGATGGACGAGGCCGAGAAGAGCAGATGGGTCCTCAACTACACCCGGGCCATGACCCAGGAACTAGCGGAGCTGACCGACAGCGTGCCGTGGAAATGGTGGGCGAAGTACCAGAAGTTCGACGAACAGAACGCCCGCGTGGAGGTCGTGGACCTCCTCCACTTCCTCATCTCCCTCGCTCAGGTGCTGGGCATGAGCGCCGACGACGTCTTCCAGGCCTACCTCAAGAAGAACGAGGTGAACTTCAAGCGCCAGGAGTCCGGGTACGCCGAGAAGGATCACTCGGATTCCAAGCACATCTAGCCGGCCCGCCGCGCCCCGGTGCCAGGAATCTCCGGGATCCCGCACAGGACCCCAAGCCCGTACTCCCGCATGAAAACCCTGTACCTCGACATCTTCAGCGGCCTCAGCGGCGACATGTTCATCGGGGCACTGCTCGACCTCGGTGTCGAGTTCCGGACCCTCCGTCAGGAACTCCAGAAACTCGGACTCCCCGGCTACCACCTGCACACCGCCCGACGCCACAAGAGCGGCATCGAAGGGGTGAAGTTCGACGTCCATCTCGACGGGGACGCCAGCCACGGGCATGACCACGGGCATGACCACGGGCATAACCACGGGCACGACCACGGGCACGACCACGACTGCGGCGAGTGCAGCGGCCACGGGCACGCGGATCACACGCATGCCCCGCACGACCACGAACCCGCGGGGCATCACCACAGCCACGCTGAATCCCGGGATTTCGAGAAGATCCGCGGGATGATCGAGGCCAGTGGGCTCTCCCCCTGGGTGCGCGAGCGGTCGATCGCCGTGTTTCGCCGGATTGCCGAGGCCGAGGGCAAGGTCCACGGCCTGCCCCCGGAAAAGGTCCACTTCCATGAGGTGGGTGCCGTCGACTCGATCGTCGACATCGTCGGTACCTGCATCGGACTCGAGCAACTTGGCTGTCCGCGGGTGCTCGCGGGACCCGTCGTCGAAGGCACCGGATGGGTGCGCTGCGCCCATGGGCGGTTCCCGATCCCGACCGCGGCGACGCTCGAGATCCTCGGCGCTCGGGGGATTCCCCTCACCCAGTGCGAGGAACCAAACGAACTCGTGACTCCCACCGGCGCCGCGCTCCTCGCCGAATTCGCCGAGTCGTTCGGCCCGATGCGGAACCTCGTCGCCTCGCGCGTGGGCTACGGTCTCGGCACCCGCGACAACAAGACCCGACCCAATGTCGTCCGCGCCGTCCTCGGTGAACAGACCGCATCGGAGGAACACGACTGGGAGACCGACTCGATCGTCGTGCTTGAGACCAACCTCGACGACATCAGCGGGGAGATCCTGGGCGAGTTCATCGAGGGCACGCTGAGGGCCGGGGCCCTCGACGCGTTCCACGTGCCGGTCGTCATGAAGAAGAACCGGCCCGGGGTCCTCCTGACCGTCCTGTGCCAGGCGGCTGATGCCGACCGGTTCACCGCGCGGATCCTGCGCCACACGTCCGCCTTCGGCGTGCGCCGATCCGTGCTCGAGCGCCGGAAGCTCCGCCGGGAGATGATCCGGGTCCGCACCGAGTTCGGGGAGATCCCCGTGAAGCTCGGGTGGCTCGATGGCGACCGGGTGCAGGCCGCGCCTGAGTTCGACGCGTGCCGCGACAAGGCGGTCCAGGCCGGTGTCCCGGTCCGACAGGTCTTCGATGCCGCACTCCGGGCGATCCCGCCGATATCGTCCTGACCGGGCGACGCTCCCCTCGTCCACAAGAACCACACGACGCACGGAACCCATGGCCGAACCCACCCCAGCCGCCGACGCCTCGGAACTGCTCCGACGCAGCCTCGAGCGCGGGCGCCTCGGTCATGCCTACCTGTTCGTGGGGGATGCCGGGGACGTGCTCGAGTCGAGTGCGCGACATTTCGCCCAGACCCTCGTCTGCCGGAATCCCCCGACCGTCGGCGCGGCCGGCATCGGCACCAGCCCCTGCGGCCAGTGCGACCCGTGCCGCCGGGTGCTCCGATACGGGCATCCCGACGTCACCTGGGTCCGACCCGGCAAGAAGTCCCGGGTGGTCTCGGTCGCCCAGGTGCGGGACCTCATCCACACCGCCCAGGTCCGTCCCACGGACGCCCGGTACAAGATCGGGATCCTCACCGACGCCGACCGCCTGCGGGTCGAGGCCGCCAACGCCTTCCTGAAGACCCTCGAGGAACCGCCGCCCGACTCCGTGTTCATCCTGCTGACCACGGACGTGGAACGGCTGCTGGAGACGATTCTCTCGCGGTGCCTCCGGCTGAACTTCGCCAGCGGGACCGTCCGCATCGACGACCCGATCCGCGAATGGCTGGCCGGGGCGACCGCGGGCCTCGCGTCCGGAAGCCCCACCCTCTTCCAACGCTACCTGCTGCTCGAGTCCCTCCTCGGCCTCCTCGGCTCGGTCCGCGAACGGGTTGAGGAATCCCTCCGCGCGGTATCCCCATTGCAGCGGTTCCCGGACGCCGACGCAGAGCAGCGGGACCGGTGGGAAGATGAACTCGATGCCGCCGTGGAGGCCGAGTACCGCCGGATGCGCGGGGATTTCCTCGCCGGCTTCCACGCCTGGCTGCGGGATCTCTGGACCCGGTCCCTCACGCCCGGTGCCCCGCTGTTCCTGCCAGAGCTGGAGTCCACGACCCAACAGGTCGCCAGCCGGCTGTCGCCTGACGCCAGCCGGAAGAACCTCGACTTCTGGGAACAGACCCAGCGCCTCCTCCTCGGCACCAATGCCCAGGAGGCCCTCGTGCTCGAGGTGGGACTGCTCCGACTCTCCCTCTGACCCCGGCACCGATGCAGACGACAACCTCCGGGTATCATCGGATCTGGCTGCTGGTGTTCGGGGCGTTCCTCGGCCTCTGCCTGCTCAAGTTCGGGAACCCGGTCATCCTGACCCGACAACTCCCCCCGCCGCAGTCCTGGGACGAACTCTGGAACCATCCCTGGCCGCCTTCCTGGGCTTGGACCGGTCTTCTCCTCCTCACCGCACTGGCGCTTCCCCTGCTCCGAGCCCAGATCCAGGCACGTCGGATGCCCGTGCCCTCCCTTCTCTGGGTCCCCGCTGTCGCCTGGTTCGGCTGGCAGTGGATCTCACAGACCTCGACGGTCGATGCCACCCTCGGCGGGGTGACCCTCGCCCAGTTCACGGG
>JBDLQQ010000397.1:0-3367 GCA_039800465.1 Verrucomicrobiota bacterium | reverse complement strand
TATGCCTGGCTGGTGGCGACCGTGGGATCGGATCCGACCTTGGCCCGGGCCTGGTTGGATTCGGCGGGTCCGATGGATTTCGATCCGGCGACCCGGCTCCGCGCCGAATCCGCCGTGTTGCTCGCCGAAGGATCCCGGGAGGCGGCGCACGACAAGGCACTGGAAGGACTGAAGGCCTTGGACACCCGGACGATGAGCCCGGTTCGGAGTCCGTTCGCGGTCGAATCCCTGGAACACCTTCGAGATCTCTCGGGAGCCCAGGTCTGACGGTTACAATAAATGTTATATTTAGTTGCGATGCGCCTCGAAGCTGCGGGTGCGTCTGCCCTGTGGAATCCCTCCCGGCTCAGTTCCAATAACCCATCAGGCGGTTTGGACCGAAGTCACTGTCCAGCGCCCCACTCCGTGCGGCGGCCTTCAGCTGGAAGCCCACGCCGACCGTCCAGTTAAGTCCATTCACGCCGTTGTCCTGCAATCGGACCGTCAAAGCGCCGACCCAGCTCCGGAAATCCCGAGACAGTGTGTAGTACTGGGCCTGCATGGTGCCGGTCTTGGCCTCGAACTGCTGGCTCATCCGGAGGCTCCAGTTCTCGTTCACGCGGTAGCCCATCCCTGAGTACAGCAAACTGCTGTCGAGGAGCCCCAGCGCCGGGATGCCGACCAGGTAGCGGTTGCCGACGGTCCAGTTGAACGATTCGACCGGGGTCCACTGGACCAGGTTGTCGAACTCCTTCACCTGGCTGCCCACGATGTCGTAGCGGACCAGGTTGCCATAGGCGAACCAGTCACGCGGCTGGAGCATCAGGCGCGAGTAGCCGTCACTGAACCGACCGTTGCTGAGCTGCAGATCGCCCACGTTCCAGTCCGTGTACAGATTCCATGCCACGAAGGGTTTCACGTTCCCAGAGCGCTTGGTCTGGAGCAGGTTGAAGAGCGAGAGCCGGACCACATTCCGGTAGTCCAGCGAGTCGATCGAGTTGTTGTCGGGAAACTCCACCGGATCGAGTTCCAGCGAGGGTGTCCGACGATCGAACTGCGGCAGCAGGAACGGCTGGACGCTCGGGGTCGGCACGTAGGCGTAGTTGACCGACGGCTGGATCACATGGCGGAGGCCATCGAGATCCCAGAATCCGCTCTTGGTGTTCTGCCAGAGTGCGGAGGCCTTGCCGGTGACCTCGGCGCCCGTGTTGAAGATCCACCGGTTCTGCGCCTCCAAGGGCTGGCCGGTCGTCTCGGAGTATGCCGTGAACCGTCCCCCTGCCCTCGGGATCACGTTCAACCAGCCGAACGCCGTGTACGGGAGCGTCACCTGATGGAATGTATCGCCCCGGAACGCCGAATAGTTGGTCGCGGCATAGTCGCCCCCCCGGAACTCCAGGTACCCTGCCCGGCTCTGGCTCTCGTAGTACAACGGCGTCTTGCCGACCTGCTGACGGTTCCCGCTGAACGTGAGTTCCGGCAGGCGCTCGACCTGCTGCTGGAACGAGTTGACCTGCGGTACCGTGATGACCCCCAGCGTGTAGTTCTTCCAGAGCTGCTGGGCCTCGAACAGCGTCAGCGGCTGGGTATCCGACCGGTACTGGTTGTCGAAGAAGTCGTGGGTGATGTTCGGATCACTCCAGTAGTGGACGGCACCCTTCAGGTAGAAGTCCTGGTAGGGATTGGCGAAGTGGGTGTAGTCGACCTTGCCCCGATTCTGGGGGATGGGTCCGCCAAACAGGTTGGTGCCGCCGAGCCGGTCATTGAGGTAGTAGACCTGCCCCTGCCCCTGCCCCCACTGGCCGAGATCATACTGGGCCGACGGGCCGATGCCCGGACCCCGGCGGCTGTAGTAGTCCAGCGCGACCGCCGTCTGGAAGGTCTCGCTCCAGTTCTGGTTGTACGACCCGAGGACGAAGCTGCCCCAGCTGTTGCGAAATCCGGGGCTCGCGCTCCAGGAGAACCGCCGCTCCCCGAGGGACTCGGTGAACTTCGGATAGTACATCACCGGCACGGGCCCCACGAAGGCCATCGCATCCCTGGCCGTGACGGTCTTGTTGTCCGTGACCGTCAGGCTCCGTGCCTTGATCCGGATTCCGGGCTCCGAGACATCATCGGTCGTCGCGAACGCGTTCGTGGCGGTCTGGACCTGGTTGGTTGTCCCGGCCCTGAGACTCTCACCGCCGACGAAATAGGGCGGCGAGCCGAACCGGAAGCGCTCCGACTCGACCCGGCGGTTGACGTAGTCGTATTTGACCTGCTCTCCCCTCCAGAGAACGGCGCCACCATCGGCACGGGTCTCCTGGATGGAGACATCCCCCTCGGCCTCGATCGTCCCCGTGTCCGCGCTGATGCGGACCCGTTGGGCGGTGAGGACCGCGGTCTTGAACCGGACCACGACCCCATTGCGCGCCGTGGCGATGTTGGTCTTCCGGTCCAACTCCACCTCGCCCATCCCATCGGCCGAGGTGATCACCACCTCGGAATCGTCCTTGGACGTCGGCGCGTCCTGTCCGACGGCCGAGGCAGTCAGCAGGATCGCAAGTCCCCAGGGAGTAAGACGCATTGGAGGCCGTGACGCTACGGAGTGCTGCGGCAGGAGCCAAGCGGGGAAGTTGTCGAGGAAGGCGGCGCACGCGGAGACGCGGAGCAAAGAAACCGGGGATCCCTTGGAAACACGCCCCGCACGGGGCCAACACAGACCCACTCAGGGGCAACACTCATCCTTTTCGCTGAGCACTGCTCACCCACCGCACGCAGAGCCGTCTCTGGGCCGTCTCTGGGCTCCCCTGTTGGGATCGGTCCGACTAGCCTCCTCCCGTGTCGGATCTCCCTCGCCAGATCGCTGCGCGGTTGGAAGACCACCAGCTCGTCCCGAGGGATCGGCGACTGCTGGTGGCGGTCTCCGGCGGCCTCGACTCGATGGTCCTGCTGCACGTCCTCGCCGGGCTGCGACGTCCACGACTCGACCTCGTCGTGGCCCATGCGAACCACCAGCTGCGCGGTGAGGAATCCGAAGCCGACGCGGCGTTCGTCGAGGCGTGCTGCAAGAAGTTGGGCCTCCCCTGCCACATCGGACTCCTGCAGGTCCACGACGCCCTGAGCCGCTCCCAGGAATCGCTGGAGATGGTGGCCCGTCGCCTGCGACATCGTTTCCTGGCGGCCACGGCGGTCCAGCAGGGGATCCAGACCCTCGCGACGGCGCATCACGCGGACGACCAGGCGGAACTGCTGCTGATCCGGCTCCTCCGCGGTGCCGGAAGCGAAGGACTTGCCGGGATGACGTGGAAGGGACCTTCCCCGGCATCCCCAGACCTCACACTCGTCCGTCCCTTGCTCCGAAGTTCTCGCGAGGACCTGATCCGTTTCGCGAAGGAGAAGGGCATCG
>JBDLQQ010000396.1:0-2744 GCA_039800465.1 Verrucomicrobiota bacterium | reverse complement strand
CCGGTCGGAGGGGTTCCCGTTCCTGCTGTTCGGGGCGACCCTGCTGACCTTCATCAGCTATGCGATCGCCCGGTTCATCCTCTTCATCCTGAAGTCGCCCCGGGTGAACTCCGAGGTGCTGTCGGCGGGCATCGTCACCTACCTGATGCTGGCGGTCTGGTGGAGCACGGCCTACTCGCTCGTCGGCCTGCTGGTGCCGAATTCCTTCGCGGGCCTGCGGGAGGGGGCCCATCGGCTCTATGGATTCGATGCCCTCTACTTCAGCGTGATCACGCTGACGACCGTCGGCTACGGCGAGATCCTCCCGCTGTCGATGCCGGCGCGCATGCTGTCGATGATGGAATCGCTCTGCGGGACCCTGTACGTCGCGGTCTTCGTGGCGCGCCTGGTGTCGCTCAACACCTCGTTGAGCCCCGTCGTCCACGGCAGTGACCCCGTCAAGCCGGGAACGAAGTCCTGAGCATGGCCCCACCCTGCGGAGCGGCGGGCACGGCATCAGGGTTCCGGAGGTCGGTGCCGCCGGTCCTGGCCGTCCTGGCGGGCCTGGTGATCGTCATCCTGCTGGGGCGATGGCTGGGACATGAGCTGCGGGTCTGGGAGACCTGGATCGCGGCCTCGGGTTGGAAGGGGAAGCTCGTGTTCGTCGGGCTGATGGTCGTGGGGACGTCGGTGTTCCTGCCCAACTCGGTCTTCACGGTGCTCGCGGGACTGCTCTTCGGTCTGCTGGACGGCATCGCGCTGGCCTCGGTCGGGACGCTGTCCGCAGCCGCTGTGGATTTCCTGCTGTCCCGCTTCCTCCTCGGCAATGTGATCCAGGGATGGCTGTCCCGGCGTCCGCGACTCGCGGCCCTGGAGCGGGCCGTGGTGCGGGAGGGATGGCGTCTCGTGGCGCTGGTGCGCCTGTCGCCGCTCAGTCCGGTGTGGATCAGCTATCTGCTCGGCACCACCCGCCTCCCGGTCCGGACGTTCCTCGCCACCAGCCTCTGCCTGCTGCCGCTGGTGTGGGTCGAGGTGTACCTGGGCTCCGTGGCTGCACAGGTGGTGCAGGAAGGCTCGAGGCGTCATCCCGACCGGTTGCACGATCCCCAGTGGATCCTTTCCAGCCTGGGCGCCGTGGTCGGGATCGGGGTCATGATGCGGGTCGGGCAGCTCGCGATGCGGGCGATCGCCGATGCGGAGCGCGCGGGAGGGAGACCGTGAGCGGACGATGACGAAGGAACGTCCATCGACCTCGTTGCAATGGGGTCTCGGTCGGGCCTCGATCCTCTGGGCGGCCCTGGTTCCGTCCGTGCTCGGACAGGCCGCCGAGATGGATCCGACCCAGACGGTCCTGCGGTATGACAACCTTGGGAACCTGGTCGTCACCCCCCGAGGGGAGGTGCCGAGCGAACTCCTGCCCGCTGACGCCAGCTCCCTGCGCTACCAGATCCCGCGACAGGCTCCTGGCACGACCCGTCCGAAGCCGCTCGAGGAGCGCCTCGAGGCACAGCGGGTGGGCGAGGACGCGTTCACCTGGTTCCCGAGGTTCCATCCGAAGCTCGGACCCTACATCGCCGCACCGGACGCGATCGGCAACACCGCACTCCGTCCCGGGGCCTTGATCCCAACCACCCGGGAGGCCGAATGGATCCAGGCGCTCAAGTACAAGGTCTCCGATTACGGCCTCAACTACTCGCTGGTCCAGACCCTGACCTTCGTGGCCATGAATGGGCCCACGGCGGGGGATTCCAGCATGGGGTTCTACACCCTGGACTGGTTCTCCAAATGGACCGTTTACACGACCGCCCATGGAGATGAGGCGGGATGGATCACCAGCCAGGTGAAGGTGTTGGAGGGGATTGGCAGCGCCCGGACCCAGACGGTGCCGAAGGCGATGGGATCGCTGGTCAATCCCGCCTCGCTCTGGACGGGTCGCAACGGGGTCGAGGTCCCCGAGATGGCCTGGCAGCAGTCGTTGGCCCAGGGCCGGGTGGTGGCGGTCGCTGGCGTCATCAACCAGTCGAACTACCTCGACCTCAACACCTACGCCAACACCGCGCGGGGGCAGTTCCTGAACTCGGCGTTCGTGAACAGCATGGTCGTCCCGCTGCCCGGCTACGCGCCGTCGGTCAACCTGCAGTGGCAGCCCCACGGGTCGTGGTATGTGATGAACGGGACCTCCATCGGGAACACCGCGGCGGGACGCCTGCCGTGGGTGGGATGGGAGGACCGATCCTGGTCCTCGGTGATGGAAGTCGGAGTTGTCGCGAAGGACCTCCTGGGCCTTGGGAACGGCGTCTATCGGGTCCAGCCGTTCCTGGCGCAGGAGGATGGACCCGTCCGGGCGGGTGTGGGACTCAACTTCCAGCAGCGTCTCGGTCCGACGACCCCGTTGGGTTGGTTCGGCCGCTTTGGGTTCGGGGGTGTGACGGGGGCGAGCAGCGCGGCGAACCAGGTGGCGACAGGTCTGGTCTTCCAGGCGCCGTTGAAGCATCTGGGACTGATCTCGGGACAACCCAATGACGGCATGGGCCTGGCCGTCTGTTGGAGTGAGCCCTTCCGGAACGGGGCGGCTACCGGGGCGTATGACGAGACGGCGGTCGAACTTGGCTACTGCTTCCACCTGACTCCGCTGATCCGGATCCAGCCCGACCTCCAGTTCGTCATCGACCCGGCCTACAACCCCCAGCGGGAGACCGCCGTGGTCTTCCAGCTCCAGCTGGACGTGAATTGGTGAGGTGGGGTTGAGGTGCTTTTAGAGCCTC
>JBDLQQ010000395.1:0-4789 GCA_039800465.1 Verrucomicrobiota bacterium | reverse complement strand
GCCCCGAGAAACGTGGCTTCTACGACGGCTTCGACCGACCGAATGCCGTGGGATTCAAAATGCAGTACAAGGCCGTGCCCCTGGATGGAATCTGGGCAACTGCCCCCTATCTGCACAACGGCTCCGTACGGAACATGTATGAGTTGCTCAGCCCCGTCGACCAGAGGGCCAAAAAGTTCTGGGTCGTTCTCGGCGATTACGATCCGACCTATCTCGGTCTCGGGCCGAAATCCAACAACCTCGGATTCGAATTGGACACGACCCAGACCGGCAACGGGAATGGCGGCCATGAGTTCAACAGCGTTCAGCGGCCGGGTGTCATCGGCCGCCTCCTGAGCCACGCCGAGAAGATGGCGATCATCGAGTATCTCAAGGTCCTGCCTGAGCTGCCGCCAGACAACCTTCCGGCGGTCCCTCTGGATTGGCTTGGACCCTATTCGATGGTTGCCGTGCCCCGGTCGGACCTGGTCCTCACGGAGGTCTCGATCGAATCCGGTACCGCCACGGTCCGGTTCGAGACCGAGGCGAATCGGATCTATCGACTCGAATCCACCTCGTCACTGGGGCCCGAGTCCATCTGGAGCACCCTGGGTGAACCCAGGGTCGGAAGTGGGCAACCTGAGGCTGTGACCGGGGTGCCCATCACAGACCGCCAGGCGTTCTTCCGAGTCCGGGTGGAGTGAGGTTCAAAACAGGGGTTCAGCCCTTCAATCCTCCTCACTGAGCCGCCCCAACGCGGACTTCTGAGGGGACCTTCGCACAGCGGGCCCGATGGAGGCGCGATTCTCGCGCAGTTCCATCGGGCCCTTCCCTTGATAGGTCCCCCAAGTCTTCAGGCTCACCAGGAGGTCGGCACTCCAGACGGGACCAGGTTAGCCCGAGGGGGCTCCTCGAATCCCGAATGCCAGTCGCAAATTCCCGCTCCCCCTCGATTTGGCAGATCAGTACCCTCTTGTCGCTTCCCGGAACCCCGGGACGCATTCCCTCCATGAGCAATCCCACGGGCGACATCGCCGTCATCGGTCTGGCTGTGATGGGCCAGAATCTGATCCTCAACATGAACGACCACGGGTTCACCGTGGTGGCCTACAACCGGACCACGTCCAAGGTGGATGACTTCCTCGCCAACGAGGCCAAGGGCACCCGGATCCTCGGGGCCCACTCCATCCCGGAGATGGTGGCAATGCTCAAGCGCCCCCGCCGGGTCATGCTCATGGTGAAGGCCGGGGCGCCGGTCGACGAGTTCATCGACCAGCTCCTGCCCCACCTCGAGCCCGGCGACATCGTCATCGACGGCGGCAACTCCTTGTACGGGGACACCAACCGCCGGGTGAAGCTCCTCGAGTCCAAGGGGCTCCTCTACGTCGGCTCCGGCGTCTCAGGTGGCGAGGAGGGCGCACGGCAAGGCCCCAGCATGATGCCCGGTGGCAGCCGCGCCGCCTGGCCCCACATCAAGGACATCTTCCAGGGCATCTCCGCCAAGGTGGAGAATGGCGTCCCCTGCTGCGACTGGGTCGGCGATGGCGGCGCGGGTCACTACGTCAAGATGGTCCACAACGGCATCGAGTACGGCGACATGCAGCTTATCGGCGAGGCCTACAGCCTGATGCGCGACGGGCTCGGCATGGGCGCCGACGAGATGGCGACGGTCTTCAACACCTGGAACACGGGTGAACTGGACAGCTTCCTGGTCGAGATCACGGGGCATATCCTCGCGAAGAAGGATGAGGACGGTCAGCCACTGGTGGACAAGATCCTCGATGCCGCGGGCCAGAAGGGCACCGGCAAGTGGACCGTCATCGATTCCGCGAACCTGGCCCAACCCGTGACCCTGATTGCCGAGGCGGTATTCGCCCGGTGTGTCAGCGCCATGAAGGACGAGCGCGTCAAGGCCGCCCGGCGGCTCAAGGGTCCCCGCCCTGCCCTCTCCCAGGCGAAGGATCCGGAGAAGAAGAGGGCGCTCGTCGCAGACATCATGAGCGCCCTCTACGCCTCAAAGATCGTGAGCTACGCCCAGGGCTACATGCTTCTGCGGGCCGCGGCCAAGGAATACGGGTGGAGTCTTAATTACGGTGGGATCGCCCTGATGTGGCGGGGAGGCTGCATCATCCGCTCCCGGTTCCTCGGCAAGATCAAGGAGGCCTACGACAACAACCCGAAGCTCACCAACCTGCTTCTCGACGACTACTTCCGGGGCGAGATCAAACGCTGCCAGAAGGGCTGGCGCAACGTGGTCTCCCTGGCCGTCAAGAAGGGCATCCCGGTCCCCGCCTTCGGGACGGCGCTGGCGTTCTTCGACAGCTATCGGAATCCCCGGCTGCCGGCGAACCTCCTGCAGGCCCAGCGCGACTACTTCGGGGCGCACACCTACGAGCGGGTCGACCAGCCCCGCGGTCAGTTCTTCCACACCAACTGGACGGGTTCTGGCGGACGGGTCAGCTCCAGCACCTACAACGCCTGATCAGGCCGTCCTGAAACGCAGAACCCCGGCTGGGATCCCAGCCGGGGTTCTTCTTTGTCGCCCCTGGATCTGCCGATCAGGGAGTGCGACTGGCGGGGCGATCAGGCGCGCTCCATGTACTTCCCGGTGCGGGTATCGATCTTGATCTTCTCGCCGGTCTTGATGAACAGCGGGGCGTTGATCGTGATGCCCGTCTCGAGCGTGACGGTCTTCTGGACGTTGTTGGCGGAGTCGCCCTTGATGCCCTCGGGGGCGTCGGCGACGGTCAGCACCACGCTCGGCGGCAGCTCGATCTGCACCGGCTTCTCCTCGACGAACGTCATCGTCACGGCGCCGTTCTCGATCAGGTAGTTCTTCGTGTCGCCGACGAACTCGGGGGTCAGCGTGACCTCCTCATAGGTCTCGGGGTCGACGAACACGTAGTCGTCCCCGGACTTGTAGCTGAACTCCATCTTGGTGGTCATCAGCGGGACGGTCTCGATCTTCTCCGCGGAGCTGAAGCGGACGTCCATGGACTTGCCGGTCCGGACGCTCCGGAGGATGCCCTGGACGAATGCCCGGAGGTTGCCGGGGGTCCGGTGGGTGACCTCGAGCACGATGCAGACGTCGTTGTTGTAGAGAATCGCGGTGCCCTTGCGGAGCTCGTTAGCGTTGACAGCCATGGCGTGTATTGGGGTGCCTCCGTGCGACGCGCATCGGAAGAAGGTTTGAGGCTACCGGTCGAGGTCGATGTGGCAAGCCACGAGTGGACGCAGACCCGGCTCATCCCCGGGCCAACCGCCACCAAAGCCTCAGGAATCGAGGCATCGCACTGTGCGGGGACCCGTTGCCCCAAGAGTTTCCTCGAAATCACGACCAGATGCTCTAGGGTGAACCAAGGAGGTTCCGGATGCGTAGGATTCATTCAACACTGGCCCGTGGCCTGTTCTTCACGCTCGTCGCGCTGACGCTGCTGTCCACGGTGGGACTCAAGGCGGCGGAGGGGTCCGGGCGACTGGGACGGGCGTCCGACACCCCCCCGAGCCTGGTGACCCAGCCGCAATCCGCCGCGGGGCTCGAAGGGGATACGATCATCCTTTCCGTGGCAGCCTTCGGGACCGCCCCACTCCAATACCAGTGGTTCAAGGATGGGGAACCGATCCCCGGGGCGACCGGTACCTTGTTCGAGATCCCATTCCTGCTCGAGGCGGATGCCGGCACCTACCGGGTGGAGGTCTCGAATGCCTTCGGAAAGATCGTGAGCGCAAACGCCGAAGTCTCGTTCGTGCCGCTGATACAGATCTATGTCGATGGCGTCGTCGCCAGCAGCATCGTCCGGGTGTCCAAACCGGTCACGGTGAGCCTCAAGTCGGCCCGTCCCGGGTGGATCCTCCACTACACCACCGACGGCTCAGAACCTCTACCCACCAGCCCCACCTACACAGCCCCCTTCACGGTATCGGCAAACCTGGAGCTGCGGGTTGCGGCGGATTCCCCCGACGATCAGGAGTTCCTCGAGGGCGACTCGCTGCGGTTCCTGTTCCTCGCTCCCCAGACCATAGAATGGGGGGGTGTCAGCGCCCTGCGATACCCGGAGAGCGGACCCGTGAGTGCGACGGCCTCCAGTGGACTCCCCGTGCGCATCCAGGTCGTCTCTGGGCCGGGTGTCCTGGAGGGATCCGTGCTCAGGTCCACCGGTGCGGGCACCGTGGTGCTGCGGGCGGAACAGGACGGGAACGAGACGTTCGCCGCGGTCCTCAGCGAGCGGAACCTCGAGATCGGGAGGGGCTTCCAGACCGTGACGTTCCAGCCGATCCCCGACCGGCTCATCGACGATCCGCCCGTGCCATTGGTCGCCTCCGCCAGCACGGGGCTCCCCGTGACCTTCCAAGTCGTCTCGGGCCCGGCAGTCCTGAACGGGAACCTGCTCATCCCCACAGGCCCCGGCCGCGTCGAGGTCAAGGCCCTCCAGGGGGGTACGGATCTATGGCTGCCCGCCGAGGCGGTCCAGAGCTTCGTCGTCACCAAGACCACCACCACATCGACTCTTGGGATCCAGGGTCCGAGGGCGGATGGCACGTTCCTCATCGAGATCCGGGCGCCCACCGATGTGCGGGGCACCGTCCAGTTCAGTCCTGACCTGAAGGGCTGGACCCCGGCCGGCCAGGTCACGGGCCGGGGCCTCGAGCAGCCGGTGCCGTTCGTGGTCTCCCCGGGCTCGACGGCAGGTGGACGGGTCGGCTTCTGGAGGTTCGTGGAGGATGGACCTGGACCCCAGGGCCCCGTACTCACCGTCTCCGGACCCGGACCCGGGGGGAAGGTCACCGTGCGGGCCTCGGGACCGGCCGA
>JBDLQQ010000394.1:0-2845 GCA_039800465.1 Verrucomicrobiota bacterium | reverse complement strand
GAGGCCGCGATTTCTGCCGGATCGGGGTCCCAGGGTAAAGGCCGATTCCTCAGAGCATTCGCCGCCTCGAACCCCAAAGCCTTCCCCTGCCGGTTGGTTTCGTGGTTCGATCCCCCGATCTGGTCGATCCCATGTCTGAATCCCCAATCCCATCTGGAGCCCTGCTGATGGCGCAGTCGATCTCCCTTCCCCACGTCGACATGGGTGTGCTCATGGAGGCCCTCGTGGCCGTGGGAGCCTGCGGACTCCTGCTGCTGAGCCTCCCCGCCGGATCGCGGATCCGGGCACGCTGGCCGGTCCTATTGCTGATCGGCGCTCCCTTCCCCTGGCTGCTGTCGCTGCTCTTCCCGGGCTTCGATGGAGTCGTGACCGCCGCAAAGCTCCTCAGCCGTTTCCTGCTCCTCGCCTCCCTGCTTCAGTCGATCCTCCTCCTCACCACGGCCTGCATCTGGGAGCGGATCCGAAAGCCGCTTCCCAGGATCGTCGTCGACGTCCTCCGCTGGATCACGGTCGCCATCGCCTTCGCCGCCCTGCTCCACGAGGGAGGAATCAACGCCCAGAACCTGTTCACCGGGTCGGCCATGCTCACGGCCGCGCTCGGCTTCGCGCTCAAGGACACTCTTGGGAATGTCTTTGCCGGGCTTGCCATCCATGCCGAACACCCCTTCGAGGTCGGCGATTGGATCCAGTACGACACCAATCCCGCCCACATCGGCCGGGTCGTCGAGGTCAACTGGAGGGCGACCAAGGTGATCACCCTCGACGAGGCCTACGTGATCATCCCGAACGGTCAACTGGCACAGGCCTCGATACGGAACTTCACCAAGCCCGATCCCTGGTCCCGCCGATCCCTCTTCGTCATCGCGCCCTACGGCGTCCCGCCGCAACGGATCCAGACAATCATCCTCGACGCCATCCGCGGCAGCTTCGGGGTGCTCGAGCATCCAAACCCGTCCGTCGTGACCAACGACTTCAAGGACCGTGGTGTGGAGTACTGGGTCCGGTTCTTCACGAAGGACTTCGACAAGCGCGACCGTGTCGACGGCATGGCCCGGGACCGGATCTGGTACGCGCTGGCGCGTCACGGCATCGAGATCCCGGTCGCGACACACTCGGTGCGGCTCACCCAGATGCCCGTACCCCGGGAGGAACCGGTCGAGGAAGCCGTGGAACGGCGGGTTGCCCGGCTCCGGACGATCGGCCTCCTCAGCGTGTTCGACGAGAGCGAGCTCCACCGGGTCGCGCGGGAAGGCGCCGAGCGGCTCTACGCCATCGGCGAGCCCATCGTTCGACAGGGTGCCTCTGGCGAGAGCATGTTCGTGCTGCTGCACGGCCACGTCGAGGTCACCGCCAGGAAGGACGATGGCCCCTCCACCCGGTTCGCCACACTCAACAGTGGGGACTACTTCGGTGAGATGTCCCTGATGACCGGGGCTCCACGGTCCGCGACAGTGACCGCCCTCGAGGAGACCCGGGTCCTGGAGATCTCGAAGGAGTCCTTCGGCAGCATCATGGCCTTGCGCCCAGAACTGGTGGTCACTCTGGGCAATGCCCTGCAGGACCGGATGGCCGAACGGGATGTCGCCCTCGCCAATGCCCGGCAGCAAACCGCGGAGTCCGGGGACCTCTTCCGCAGGATCCGACAGTTCTTCGCACTGTAGCGGCTGAACCTGGCGGCGCCCCGGGGGATCCCGGGCGTCCCCAAGGAAATCGATTGATGAAGCTGGAACGGAAGGAAGGCGCATTCCTGGCCGCCGTGGTCCTGACCTGGGCCCTGACGCCGCTGATCCTCTTCTACGGCCTGCCCCAGTATGCCTCCCAGACCGGCCCGGTGATGCTCATCGGCATGCTGGTCGCGGCCGCGATCATCACCCGCCTCCTGTTCCGGGTCGGGCGACGGCTCGATGGCGAATGCCGCGCACGCCTCGCCACCGAGGGATTCGACCCGATCCCGCTCAGCCCCGACCTCCTGCCAACCTGGATTCCCAGAGAACACCGCGGCCAGCCCGCGGTCCGTTTCTCCGGATTCCCGAACAGCGTTGGCCTGCGCACCGGCTATCACCGGGAACGTCAGGGCATGCGCCTGTCGCTGTATGCCTACTCCTACTACCGGAACAGGTTCGTCTTCACCGTGGCCCGGTTCGAGAGTGATTCCTGGTCCTGGCCGGAGTTCTCCTGCGCCGTGGGTTCCCGATTCTGGTCCCAGATCTACCCGATCGACGGCTGGGAGCGGATCCGATATGAGCCGGACCCGGAATTCTCGAAGTCGTGTTGGCTCCAGGCACCCCAGTCAGAACGGGTCACCCCCCTCTTCAGCACGCAGGCCCGCCGCCTCGTGTTGGAAAATCCGGAGTTCCGGATCTCCGCGTCGGGACCCGTGTTGATGCTGTACTGCGCCGACGACCGTCTCGTTCCAGACGCCGCGGGGGCCTTCATCGCCCAGGCGGGGGCTTTCGCCGCCGCACTGACCCGACATCTCCACGAGCGCTAGACCAACGGCATCGACCGGATCAGAAAAACCCTGAGGCCGTGGTTGACGTCAGGGAGTCCTCTGGGACCGTCGTCAGCCATGTCCCCCGAGTCGAACCCCTGCTGAGCCGGGACAGCAAAACCCGATGCTCCCAGCCCTCCCAGCCCAGCAGCGACCCAGTGGCGTCTCCCAGGCCGGCCGATGGGTCCGATTCCTATGGGTGATCGCATCGGCAGCCCTGGTTCCGACAACCACGGGAGACGAGATCGAGTCGAGAAGACTGGAATTCTTCGAGAGCCGCATCCGACCCGTCCTCGTCGGGCACTGCCTCGAATGTCATGGGGCCGATGGCACCTCGAAGGGAGGCCTTCGCGT
>JBDLQQ010000393.1:0-3213 GCA_039800465.1 Verrucomicrobiota bacterium | reverse complement strand
TGGGTTCATCGCGTTGGCCAGATCGGCGCCATCTGCCAGGCATCGAGTCGCTTCAGGAGGGCGTCCTGTCCCTGCGCCCGCAGGGAGACACCGAGGCTGTCGCCCCGACCGGGATAGACGCGCAGCGCGAGGTAGTGGTGCTCGTTCACGAAGACCTCCACCACGCTGCGGTCGATGAAGACCCGGAGCCGCAGGGGACCGCCCGCCGGGTCGTCGGCGCGACGTCCCACCTCCGTTTGTTCCGGAAGCCGGAGCCACACGTCCGGCAGGGTGCTGGACCGGGAGGCGTCGAGGCTGACCGCCGCCGGGGTATCGTACCAGATGCTCAGCTTCCGACCGAAGTTGAAGTAGGTGATCGTGGTCTGCTCCTCGGCATGGGCCGACCTCAGGACGTTGAGCTGGACGGTCCGCGACTCCATCGGGTCGATCTCGACGGCCAGCTCCATCGCATTCCCCCGGATACCCTTGAGGACGACCTCCCGGTTCGCAGGCAACCGCTTCCCGAGCACGGTCTGAGGCCTCTGGCGGAGGGATGCGAGGGCCGCGACGGGCGCGATGCGCACTTGGCCATCGGACCCCAGGGTGAGGTGCTGTGGCAGCGAGAGGATCTGGTCCCACGCGTCGTCATGTCGCCCGTCGTTGATGTTGAGGAGGTTGATCACCCCGCCTTGTCCATCGGCGGCGGCCGACGGGGCGTGGACGCCGCCGGGAGAGACCCGTCCGTGGTTGAAGCGTCCTTGGGCGACGGGTCTGAACCGGTGGGTGCCGGGGTTGTAATCCCCCAGGAGGTACTGGCCCCCGAAGGTGTGGCTGAACGACAGGAACAGGTGCTTGGAGCCGATCGGGACGAAGTTCGGGCAGGCCGAGGCGTCGCCCAATGGGAAGGGACTCGCCTCGATCAGGCTGCCCTGGCTGGACCAGTCGACCAGGTCCCGGGAGGCGACGAGGCCATCCCCCACGAGGCCGTAGTAGGTGTCCCCTTCCCTCCAGAGGCACGAGTCCCCGCTGGGCCCCTTCACCGGTTTGCCCCCGAGCTTGTCCCAATTCAGCAGGAGCGGGTCCTTCGCGATCGCGACCATCTGTCCCGCGCCGATCCCCGGGTAGTAGGCGATCACGCGGTTCGACTCGACGAGCGTGCTCCCGGAGAAGCACATCCTCTCGATCCCCGGATGGATCGCATAGGGGAGGTCACGCCAGCGGACCAGGTCCTTGCTCACGGCATGGCCCCAGTGCTGACGGCGCTTGGGGATGTCCTTCGGGTCCGGGAACTCGTCGGGCGGATATGCCTGGTAGAACAGGTGCCAACGTCCCTGCCAGAAGCACAGGCCGTTCGGGTCGTTCATCTGGCTCTCCGGACTGACGAAGTGGTAGGTCGGACGGAAGCGATCCCCGGCGAGGCGCTGGCGCGACTCGGCGAAGCGGCGGATCAGCGGATCCGTTTCCAGCTCGGCCTCCTGGGCCGCCAGCGTCTCCGCGAAGACACGTCGAGGCACCGGTGAGGGGAAGCGTTCGGGCGGGGCGGTCTTTGGCGTGAGCCGCAGGGCGACGGTCCCCGAGGGGGCGCCCTCGATGGAGACGGAGTAGTTCCCCGCGTCGGCTGGACTGCATCGCTCCAACCGCAACGCCCGCCCGGTGGCTCCCGGGATGGGAATCCCACCTTTCATCCACTGGACGCCCCGGCGGGCCGGGCCGGTTGCGACGAGTGTCAGGTCGCTGCCGAGCGTGACCTCCGCCTCGGTGGGTTCCACCCCGGAGGCCACCGCTGAAGCCATCGTCCGCGCGGTGATGCGGATGTCGGCCCGGACGATGTCGCCACCGGGATCCCCGGCCGTGTCGATGCAGAACAGCAGCCGGTCGCCCTTCTGAACCCCCAGGCCCCGGAGCTGATGGGTGATGCCGAGACCGATGTTCGGCAGGGTGACCAGTTGCTCGGGTCCGGCCGGTGTCCAGCGCAGGACCCTCAGTCCCACGCCATCACTTCCCTGCGCCGCGAGGCTGAAGGCATAGCGGAGATCAAGGGCCAGGCCCCGGGGCGCGGTCCAACCGATCACCAGGTCTGCCGGGGCCTCGCCGCCCCTGGGATGGAGCAGCACCTCGCCTGGGCGCCAGGTGGTGTCATTGCGGGTCGAGACCTGTGGGACGCCCGAGTCGTTCCGGCCAATGCCCCAGTAGCCGTCGGCGTCGGCCCACATCCGGGGGGGCGCGGTGAAATCGGATCCCCACAACTGGTTGGCATCCCGACCGGACACCGCGAGGAACCGGAGCCCCGAAGCCCCCTTCTCCGGATTACCGACCTGAAACGTCCACGTCGTATGGGCCTCGTTCCGGCCCGGGGAGAAACCGTCCGCCAATGCGAACACCTCGACGACCGGGGGGCTGGATCCGTCGGTTCCGCTCTCCGCCGCGCCCACAGCCCCCGCGACGAGTAGACTGGCCACGACCCCCCGAAGCGCGCACCGGCAGTCTCGATGCAGGGGTGGGACGGTTTTCATGGGAGGCAGCAAGGCAGAGGAGTGACTGGACCGGGTCGCAGGACCCCGGCGCGTCGATCGTCGGGTGATGGGGGAGTTTGGACCGCAGCCGTCGGAGGTTCGAGAGGTGTTTTCGGCATCCGCCTGCCCGCCGAACCCCGCCCGGCTTCGGCGGCCTGGGGAAAAGGGTCGCAAAGGAGCTGCGGACTCTGGCTCCACGCTTGCCGTCCGGAGTCGGGTCGGTCCACCCTCACCTCATCCCTAACGCGGACCGGACGGTTTGAATCCGGGCGAGTGCCCGCACGTCGACCCTCCGCTTTCGTCCATTCCCATGAATCCCAACTCGAACATCCTGCCGGTCACCCGGCGTCGTTTCATCTCCTCCTCCACCGTGGCGACCGCCGGCGCCCTGTCGGCCAGCCGCTTCGCCTTCGCCCAGGGTAGCGACACGCTCAAGATCGCACTCGTCGGCTGCGGCGGCCGTGGCTCTGGCGCTGCCGCCCAGGCGCTGAGCGTCCCTGGCACCAAGCTGGTCGCCATGGCGGATGCCTTCCCTGACCGCCTCGAAGGCGCCCTCAATGGTCTCAAGGAGGCCAAGGGCGCCCAGGTCGATGTCCCCAAGGAGCGCCAGTTCGTGGGCTTCGAGGGCTACAAGAACGCCATCTCGACGGCCGACGTCGTCATCCTCGCCACGCCTCCGGGATTCCGCCCGATGCAGTTCGCCGAGGCGATCAAGCAGGGC
>JBDLQQ010000392.1:0-5208 GCA_039800465.1 Verrucomicrobiota bacterium | reverse complement strand
CCCTCGAGCACCCGCTGCTGGAGTTCCTCGGTGCCGACCACCCGGGATTCCACACGGACCTCGTCGAGCTGCCCCTTGAAGAAGAGTTCCCCCGAACGCGAGCCGATCCGGACGGGTTCCCCCGAGGCCGCCGAAGCGGTCAACTGGTCCTTCTCGACCTCGACGTCCCGAGGCCGTCCATTCACATGGATCTTCACCCCGGACGCCTTGCCGGAGCCGTCATGCGACACGGTGATGAGGAGCCACTGGTCCTTCGGGAACTGTTCCTTGGTCCGGACCTTCAGGGCGTTGTCGGGCCACTGGTGGATCAGGTGGAACTGCGGACGCCCATCCGCCACCAGGAGGTCGAACCCACGGTAGCCGGGTCCCTTCTCCTGCTGGCTGATCACCGTGCCCCCGTCCCCCAGCTTCACCCAGGCACTGACGGAGCTGGGCGTCTTCAGGTCGACCAGGGTCGGCGCGGGAACCTCGACCGACGTCTTGCCATCGAAGGACAGCGCCTTGCCGATCCGGCCGTCGGCGTACTCCGGCTTCTCCGACCCCTGCCAACGCCCCTCGCCCGACACGGCTGATCCGGTGACCGAGAGGGAGTCGTCCGCCGCAAGCCGGAACAGGAAGGCGTTGGTGGCCGGGGCTGGCGGACGGGCCATCACGACACGTTCCCACTTCTCCTGGGTCTCTCCGAGCTCGTTGATCCGGTCCTGGAGCGTCTTCTCGGCATCCCGCAGGGTGAACTCGGCCTCGACAAACCGCGTGGCCTGCTGGGTCGTCGGCACCGGCAGCCGCGGTGGTGGGTTGTCGCTGCGGATCCGGTCCAGACCCTTCTCCGGCACGTTGTGGAAGAAGGCGTACAACCGGTAGAACTCCCGGGTCGTCATCGGGTCGTACTTGTGGTCGTGGCACTCGCTGCATCCGACCGTCATGCCCAGCCAGACCGCCCCCAGGGTGTTGACGCGGTCGACGACGTACTTGTTGAGGTACTCGTCAGGATCGGCACCGCCCTCGTCGTTCGTCATGTTGTTGCGCACGAACCCGGTCGCGATGCGCTGGTCGGTGGTGGGGTTGGGCAGGAGGTCCCCGGCGAGCTGTTCGACGGTGAAGGTGTCGAACGGCTGGTTGTTGTTGAAGGCACGGATGACCCAGTCCCGCCAGAGCCACAGGAAACGGACGCCGTCGAAGTGGTACCCGCTGGTGTCGGCGAACCGGGCGAGGTCGAGCCAGTTGGCCGCCATGCGTTCGCCGTAGTGGGGCGAGGTGAGGAGGCGTTCCACGAGACGCTCGTAGGCCTCGGGCTTCTTGTCGGCCAGGAAGGCATCAACCTCCTCGACCGTGGGCGGCAGACCGGTCAGGTCGAAGCTGAGCCGCCGCGCGAGCGTGGCCCGGTCGGCCTCGGGATTCGGCTTCAGGCCGGCGGCCTCCATCCCGGCCAGCACGAAACGGTCGATCTCATTCTTCGGCCAGCGGGTGTCCTTGACCTTCGGCAGCGGCGTCGGCTCCGGGGGAATGAACGACCAGTGCTCACGCCAGGCGGCACCCGACGCCACCCAACGCTCGAGGACCTCGACCTGCTTCGGGGACAGTGGCTTCCCATGCTCGGGCGGCGGCATGATGTCGTCGGGATCCTTCGTCAGGATCCGCTCCACGAGCGTGCTCCGCTTCGGATCCCCCTTCACCAGCGCGTGCTGGCCCGACTTGAGCTCCCGGAACGCATCGTCCTCGCGATCCAGGCGCAGTCCAGCCTTGCGCTTTCCCTCGTCGGGCCCGTGGCAGGTGTAGCAGTGGTCCGACAGGATCGGTCGGACATCGCGGTTGTAGTCGGGCGCCGCATCCTTGGCGGCCGCGCCGAAGGACGCGAATCCCAGAAATCCCAGCAGGACACAGGTCCAAGGCAGTCCGGATGCCGAGCGCAGCAGGGTCATGACCGTGGACTATGGAAACGGTGGAGGCCTCCTTCAACCGCGGAGGGGGCAAAAAGTGGAGGGTCGAGCGTCGAGAGTTGAGAGAGACTGCGTTGAAGGAACCGGTCCGCTTCGCGAGAGTCACGGCCATGCGATCGCCAAGCCTGGTCTCCCGTCCGATGAAATCCCTGATGCAAGTCGCCGCCCTGCTCTTCCTGGTCGGGGTGTCCGCCCCATCCGGGTGGGCCCAGACGTCCGACCAGAACTGGGCGGCCTTCCGGGCGGCGGCGGACCTGACGCGCCAGTCCTATCACTGGGACTCCCTCGGCGGCGATCCCGCCTCACCCCAGGTCGCCACGACCCCACGGACACCGCTCGACTTTGCCCCCTCCCTGACCACCCTGGCCTGGGATCCCACCCGCAGCGACCTCTACCAGACCCGCACCATCAACTCGGTAGAATATTCCTGCGTCCTCGTCGCCACCCTCACGCGACCCCACAACCTCTGGGACAAACCTGCAGGAACAACGGCGACCCTCACCTATCAGATCAACGACACCACCCACCTGATCTCGCCCTGGGTCACCGCCGGGAATGATCTACGGTCCTACCTGCAGCAGAATTACTTCACCTCTGGCGCGGCACCGACCCCGGACTCGGTGGCGCTGCGGATGCATCAGTCGCTCGGCATGAGGCCCACCGATGCCTCCAGCGAGGGCATCGCGTACTTCTGGGTCCCCGTCCAGCACGTGGCACGGCCTGCCTATTCGGGCGACCCGACGACGCCGATGCCGGTGCTGTCGACCTATCCCGACGGCAGCTATCGGACGACCGGAGCCGGTTCACCGATCGGGTTCACCTATGTCGACCCGGGTGATGACACCAGGACCGTCCCATCGCTAGGCGACTACATCGCGTGGAACCAGGCCGGGACCACCTATCCCTGGACGGCGATGGGCTACACCTTCAACTGGAACGCCCTCCAGGATGGCTCGCAGAACCACGGCAACGATCCCCAGCGTGTGTCGAGCCCGGTCGGGGTCACGGAGTTCCTCGTGAGCGGCGGGACCACGGTGATCCTCGACTCGTGGGTCCCGTATTCGCAGTTCGGCTCCTGGGTCGTCCCGGAGCCCGCCACGTGGCTGCTGACGGTGGCCGGAGGCTTCCTGCTGCTCGCCTTCCGGGTCAGTGCATCTCCACGGCACAGGTCCCCAGGCCGCCGCGGTAATAGTTGAACTGGACGTTGGGGTGATCCCCCAGCAGGGACATCGGGACGGCACTGTCCTGGATCCGCTGCGAGATCATGAGGGCGGTGAGACGCTGTCCGAGCGGATTGTCGTGCGTGCCGGCATGCCAGATCGAGACCTTGTCGGCCTTCCAGGTCTCGACAGGCCCGACCGTGATCGCCTTCGTCGGCACCATGGTGATGTTGCCCCCGCCGCTGGTCCGGGCGTTCTGGGCGAGGGTGAGCGGATGCAGATCGACCACGCGGGTGGCGAGCTTCCGGTATTCCAAGGCCGGTGGGGGTTCGTGCTTCCAGCGGCCACGACGCGGCAGCGGATCGTTGAAGGCCCAATGCTTGATGTCCCCCTGCCCTCCCTGCATCACCGCGCAACGGACCCCGGCAGACCAGGAGTCGCGATAGGCCCGGGTATCCCCCTTGGGGAAATGCAGGTTCGACTCGGGCATCCGGAGCCTCCGCTCGATGCGGTTGAAGCAGAGTTCCCGGTCCGCGCGCTCGAAACTCAACGGATGGGTGACCGGCACCTCGCGTCCCGTGGCGGTGTCGAACCACTCGTCCATGCCCCAGAAGTGGGCTGACCCGAGGGACAATCCCAGGGCATTCACCAGTCGCGCCACCAGGGGCAGCTGCTCGGTGGGTCCGATGGGGCCGCAGACCCCGACCGGGTTGTCGGGAGTGCTCTCCCGCCAAGCCGTGATGTATTCCAACGCCTCGGCGAGATAGAAGTCCTCGAGGGTGTCATACAGGACGACCTTGAAGCCGGGCCGTGACAGCCGAGCCAGCCTCTCTGGCGTCAACCGCGCGGCATCGGCAATCAATGAGGCGTCGAGGGTGGTGTAATCCCACCAGTCGGGGGCGATGGCACTGAGAGGGCGAGACATGGGATCCTTGTGGTTGAAGATCTATCGATGGAGGACGGAGGAGAGGGGGTCGGTGTCCTCGGCGCTGAAGCCGATGTGCAGGTGGCGACGCCAACCCTCGGCGTGCTCGAACCGACCCGACAACCGACCCACCTGGAGCGACATCTCGTCCATGGCGGCCAGGTAGCTGTCCATGCCCTGGGTCGCATCCAGCCAGTCCTTCTGGCTGCGGTGGCATCCGAGGGCCGCCCGCTTCGTGGCGTGCACCGCGGTGGTGTCGACCCAGAGGTCCGGGGTGATCGATTCCCGGAGCGGCCCCACCAGACCATGCGGCATCGCATGGTAGACGGTCACATCATGCTCCACATGGGGTCGGCCGGGTTCCGTCCAGAAGTTCGGCATCCCCTTGGCGAAGGTCGCCGTCACCGCGAGGCGACAGGTCGTGGTGTGGTCCTCCATGTAGTCCACCGGCGAGTGGGTCAGCACGATGCGGGGCCGGACCTCCCGGACCACCGCAGCCGTCCTCCGGAGGTTCGGGACGGTGTAGAGGATCTCGAGGTCGTCGCAGAACGGCGGATGCCAGGTGGCCCCCAGCACCGTCGCCGCGGCGCGTGCCTCGGCCTCCCGGACCCGACGGGTCTCCGCCGCCGACATCGTCATGCTGCCCAGGTTTCCCGAGGACAGGTTCAGGTAGTGCAGCTCCCACCCCGCCTGGGCGAGGCACAGCAGCGTCCCGGCGAAGTAGAACTCGATGTCGTCGGGGTGGGCCGCGATGGCGAGGACCGAGGGCACGGGGAACGGGGAGGGAAGTCCGGGATGGGATTCCGGCCGTGGCCTCCCACGACCGGAATCACCATGCGCCGGGAAGGGTTCAGCCGAGCTTCACGGGTTTGCCCGTGGCGGCCGACTTGTCGGCGGCGAACAGGACCTCGTGGGTCTTGAGCGCATCCTTGAAGCTGGTCAGCGGCATGTCGCGTCCGCCAGCGAGGGCGTCGAAGAACGCCGTGAACTGGGTCTGGTACGGGTGGTCGCTCACATCGCCGGAGTCCAGCATCTTCATGGAGAGCTCACTCCACTTGTGCTTGTTCGTGTGGAGGCGGTTCGAGTGGAACTTCTGGTCGAGCAGGCTGCCCTCGCTGCCGACGAGGTGCGTGTGGAAGTAGTAGGGCTGGAGGCAGTCGACGATCGCGGCGCACTTGCCGACCGC
>JBDLQQ010000391.1:0-3146 GCA_039800465.1 Verrucomicrobiota bacterium | reverse complement strand
CTCCGACGTGGTCCACCTCCTGGCCCGCGAAGGCTACCAGCGTTTGGCCGAGGCCCTCCGCGAACTGCTGGGCGGCACCTCTAACGCCCACAGCATCCCGCATCGTGGCGCACCCGCTGGTGATACGGGCAACGAGGTCCTGTTGTTCACGCCTTTCCGCCCGCCCCCGCTCGACCAGGGGACGTGGCTTGACCGGGCTCGACAGGTCGCCATCGCCCATGCCTTTCTTCGGAAGGAGGCTCCAGAGGCCGCCGCCGAGTGGCTTGACGGGCGTTGTGGACTTCGCTTCGACGAGGCTCAGGTCGAACGCGCCGGCATCAGCCTGGACTCACAGATCCGAGCCTGGAGGCGACGGCGCCTCCCGAGACCCTTCTGGCTCTTCATCCACACCTGGCGTGAGCGAGTCTTCCAGCCCGCGGGCGCGGAATGCTGGCCGGCCACCCTCATCGTGGGCATCGACTCCCACGGGTACCGGATGGTGGCCGACCTCGTCTTTGGGCCACCCGGAGAGCCCCACTGGGATGACATTCTGAAAAGCCTCGATGCCCGGGGCATCTCCCCGGAGGCCGGCGGCTTGACGGGCAGGATGGTGCCCGAGCTGTTCGAGGCGGCCGCGGCACGCTGGCCAAAGGCCCGGCTGCAGGTCTGCCAACGCCAGTTCCTCTCGAGACTCGCCGCGCGGGAGGAGTCCGTTCCGAAGGGATTCCCAACCCGACTGACCGGAGGGCTCGAGGAACAGATGTCGACTCTCGGACCGCTCCTGGAGGCGCACCCGTTGCTGAAACCCTGGGCAGTGTCCACGCCCACCGGACAGGCGAGTGTCCTGACTGCCGCCACCCTGCCCTGGGACCTGCGCCCGGCGATCGCCTCGCTGCAGTGGTTGGAACGGGAAATCCGCCACTGGAGAACCCGCGCCCTCCAAGACGAACTGGCATTGAGTCCGGCGATGAAGTCCCGGCTGCTGTCGGCCGCCACCATCGAATGGGAGGGAACCCTCGACCTTCGTCGTCCATTCCTCGATCCGGAGACCATCCTCGAATCCCTCCAGACCCGCGCTCTGGAGACCCCTGCAACGCGGTGAACCATGGCCTCATTCGTCAGCGCCACCCTCGGCATCTCGGTCTCCATCGTGCTCCTGGCCATTGCCTGGGCAAGGGAGACTCCTTGGGATCGCGCACTCTACCATGCCGCTCTGACCGGTGGCATGACCGCGATGCTGGGACGGTATTGGATCCGGCAGATGGTCCTCGCCGCCAGGGCCACCCAGAAGAAACGCGAGGAGGAAGAAGCGAAGAAACAGGAAGCAGATGCTGGAGCTGCATCCGGCTCGGGGCCCGCCGTCCTGTCGGCCCGGGTGTCACCGGTTAGGACAGCATGACAACCACCCCTTCCATCGCCCCTTCCGAGGCCCCCTTGACCCACAGGGTTCGGGCGGTGAATTGCTATCGGGATTCTGTCGAGGCCGCAGATACCGAGGACGATCTCCTCCAACGCTACACCCCGCTCGTCATCCGGACGGTCCAACGGTACTGCCCCGCACTTCCTGCAGGCACTGACATCGACGACTGGATCAACATCGGCCTATTTGCCCTGGTCCAGGCGTGGAGGACCTATGACCAGCTCCGCGGAGCCTCGTTCCCCCACTTCGCGCGAATCCGGATCAAGAATGCCATATTCGATGAGCTCCGACGGATCAGCCCACTGAGCCGTGGGGACCTTGCCCGGCGTCACGAGCTGGAGGAGGCGATGGACGCCCTTTCCCAAGAACTGGGCCGACCGCCCGAGGAGTCGGAGATCGCCGCGAGGATGGGGCTTTCCATCGACGACTACGGACGCCTTCTGGACAAGCTGAGAGGAGTGGTGTTCGAGAGCCTTTCCGAACCGACCTTCCTTGCCAGCGATGAGCTGCCTTCTCGGGAACTGGCCGACCTCAACCAGCCTGGTCCAGTGGAACAACTCCTCGACAGGGAGCTTCAGGACGAACTGAGGAAGAAGATCCTCCAGCTTCCTGACACCCAGCGAAAGGTTCTCCACATGTTCTATTTCGAAGGGTTGCGCCTTAAGGACATTGGCGAACTGCTGGGATTCACGGAGGCTCGAGCTTGCCAAATCCACGTGCAGGCCGTCTCCGCGCTGCGGGCCCACTTCAAACGTATCCGTCCCCACTACTGATCTACTTCTATGGTCGTTATCATTGGTTTCGTCATCATCATTGGTTTGACGCTCTATGGGTTCAGCTTCAATGGCGGCAATCCTCTCGGATTGTGGCACACCGGAGAGGTCATCCCCATCGCAGGAATGGGCGCCGGATGTCTCGTCATCATGGCCCCGGTCAAGGTCCTGAAGTCGATCGTCCACGGGTTGCTCGCAACCCTGAAGGGGGCTCCCTACAAAAAGGCGGATTATGAGGAGCTCCTCAAGTGCCTCTACGAGTTGTTCGTGCTCGGCCGCCGGGGCGGCATGATCGCCCTCGAGGAACATGTGATGAACCCCAACGGAAGCAGCCTCTTCAAAAAATACCCCAAGTTCCATAGCAACCACCATGCGCTCGATTTCCTCTGCGATGGTCTCAAACCCGTCGTCGACGGCCGCATCAAGCCGGACCAACTTGAGTCGCTGATGAAGCAGTCCATCAACACCGCCCATGCGGAACACCATGAGCCGGTGGAGGTGCTTACCAAAGTGGCCGACTCGATGCCCGCGTTCGGCATCGTGGCGGCGGTGCTCGGCATCGTGCTGACGATGGGTAAGATCGATCAGGGAACGACCGTTGTCGGCGCCAGCATCGGCTCCGCACTCTGTGGAACGTTCTATGGGATCTTCCTCTCCTACGGGGTGATCGCGCCCCTCGCGACGAACATCGACTTCATCGGCCGAGCCGAGGCCGTCTATTTCAACTGCATCAAGGAAGCCACTGTCAGCTTCGCCAATGGCGCCGCCCCACTCGTCGCCTGCGAGGTCGGACGGCGCGTGCTCGCCGACGACGTCCGGCCCGGTTCGGCCGAGTTGGAGACCATGCTCAAGACGATGAAGTGACTTCAAGAAAGCCCAAACATAGATCCATATGGGAGCAGGAGGAGGAGGAGCTTGGAAGGTGGCCTATGCCGATTTCGTAACCGGCATGATGGCCTTCTTCATGGTCATGT
>JBDLQQ010000390.1:0-3978 GCA_039800465.1 Verrucomicrobiota bacterium | reverse complement strand
CAATCTGGCCCTGATCCGCAACGGGCTCTTGAGAGTCCTCAATCGATGTTTCCCGGGCGATTCCATCCCCGTCATCCGGGAACGCATCCAAGCCAAACCCTCCCTCGCATTCAGAGCCCTCAAAGCCTGAATCGGTCAAAACAAAAGGCCCTGCGATCGGCCCATGGATTTCGAAAGACGCCCCCGATCTCCGTCGCTAGCGTCTCCCCCCATGATGAAGCTCCACATCCTCTGCGCTCTCGTGTTCGCCAGTGTCTGCTGCCTTGCGGCGGAGTCCGAAGACTCTCCCGTTGCCGTGCGGATGAAGGCGATCGCGCGTGACTTCAAGACCCTCTCGGCGCAGGCCGCTGATGCCTCTCAGAAGGACAGCTCGATCGAGCTGATCGCCGCGATCCGGAAGAACGTCAGCGTCGCGAAGACCCAGAAATCAGAGCCGGCATCCGAGCTGTCGGGCACCAAGCTCGAGGAGTACCAGAAACGATTCGCCCAGGGACTGGGCGAACTGGACGATCGGTTCGGCAAGCTGTCAGCGGCTGTGAAAGCTGGCGACTCCAAGCAGATCACGGCGCTGTTGGGGGAGATCAACACCCTCAAGAAGCAGTACCACAAGGAACTCCGCTGAGACCGCAGGAGGTGTCGGCATCCGAGACCCATCAAGCGGCGGGAGCCCGTGATGTTCCATGAAGGTGCTGTTCGGCGTGCAGTCGGAGGGGAACGGCCACGTCATCCAGTCCCTGTGCGTCCAGGAGCACCTCGAATCCCGCGGTTGCCGGGTGGTCGCCGCATTCGCCGCCCGGAAGCCCAAGGGGTTGGCCCGCTTCTTCACCGAGAAGGTCCCCGTCATCGAGCACGAGGGCATCGACATCGCCTTCGACACCCACGGACGGGTCCGAGTCCTGAGGTCGATCGTCCAGAACGTCCTCAAGCTCCCGCATCTGATCCGCTCCCTGTACGGGATCATCCAGACCATCCGTCGCGAGAAGCCGGACGTGGTCGTCAACTTCTATGAGCCCCTGGTGGGGGTGTCGGCCCTGTTCCTTCCCGGGACCCGCTACATCAGCTTCGGGCATCAATACGCGATGCCGCTGGCGATCTATCCGAAGCTGGAGGGTTTCCGGCTCCAGAAGCTGATCCTCTGGTTCACCAACCGGTCCACGAGCCTCCGCGCCCAGAAGGTGGCGCTGAGCTACTACGAGTTCCGCGACGACTCGGTGATCCCTTGCCCGCCCCTGTTGAGGAGCAGAAGCCGTTCACGATCCGATCAGCGTGAGGACTTCGTCCTGGCCTATCTGATGAACGAGGAGCTGCTGGACTCCCTGATCCGGAGTGCCGTCGAGCATCCGGAACTCCGGGTGGAGTGTTTCGTCAGGACAACGAGACCCTATGCCACCCCGGTGAACCTGAAGCTCCACGGTCTGGATGGACCGCTCTTCCAGGAGCGGATGAAGACCTGTCGCGCCGTGGTCTGCAGTGGGGGATTTGCGACGAGTGCGGAGGCGATGCTCCAGGGGAAACCGCTGCTGATGGTCCCTTCGCCGAACCACTTCGAGCAGTACGCCAACTGCAACGATGCCCAGGTCCACGGCTTGGCGGCATGGAGTCCCGAGGTCGATCTGGGGCTGCTGCCGGCATCCCAACGAGACCCGGGTGCGTGGTTCGGGCGGTATCGGGAGGTTCTCGACCAGGTCTTTGCACCTTTCCTCGAGGACTCCCCATCCAAGTCTGGAGAGGCGAGGCCCGCGCAGAGCGATCGTCTCAGGTGATGCGGGACCGCGTGGGGATCTGGCACCCGGGTCGACCCGGGCGGATTGGAGCTATCTCCGGGGCATGGGGCGCAGGAGACCTCGGAGGAGTCTCCACCCGAGGTGGAAACCCCATCCAGGCGGCTCATGGATGGGCCATCCATTCTGCAGGGCCTGCCGTCGAAGCGTCCGATCGGGCCTGACCACGTGGGGATTTCCGACGGAGGAGAGCAGGGGGAGATCGTGGATGCTGTCGGAATAGGCGTGGGACCGGGTGAGGTCGATTCCCCGCCGCTGGGCCAGGAGGACCACGGCCTCCGCCTTGGCGGAGCCATGGAGGATCGGTCCGGCCATCCGTCCGGTATAGCGCCCATCCGTCACCTCCGCTGGGCTCCCAACCCCACCGGTGAATCCGAGGCGCTCCGCCATCAGGCCCGCCATCCCCTGGGGTGTCGTGCTCGCCAGCCAGACCTCCTCGCCCTGATCGAGATGCGCGCGCGCCATGGCCAAGACCGATAGATCGAGGAGATCGGCCACAAGCCCGTCATAGATCCATCCGGCCGTCCGATGGATCTCGTCAGCATCCCGTCCCGCGATGAAGGCCGTCGCGAAATCACCCCACTGCCGGACATCATCCACCCGTTCCTTGCGGGTCCAGTGGTACCGCAGTCCCGCAACGAGGAACCGGGGCAGGTGTCCCACCGAGAAATACCCATGCCGCCACGCCCCCCAGCCGAGGTAGAAGAGCGACGACCCGTGGAGCAGGGTGTTGTCGATGTCGATGAACGCAGCCGTCATGGCGTCCAGGGGTCTGCTGGAATGAGGGAGGAAGCCCGGCAGCTCCGCGTTCAAGGCTTCAATGCCGCTGCATTCGTCGACGCTGCTGGTGCCGGGGAGGTGGTGCCGGCGTCGATGAAGACATCCAGCAGTTGTCCGACATAGACCGGATCGGAAGGGGGCTTGAAGCTGTAGACGGCCTGCAGGACCCGCGTGTCGACCCGCTCGCTCGGATCCCCGGTGAGGGATTTCTTGGGGACCAGGACAGGTTCGATGTACAGGAAGTCGAGCGGGATCTCCTGTCGCCGATCGTCCCGGGTGTAGGCGAGCGCCTTGGCGGTGGGGCGGACCCGGGACACGTTGCCCTCGTCGAAATCGACACGGACCTGCAGCGTCCGTGTCTCCCCCAGGACGAGGGCTCCTCCGTTGAAGGCCGGCTGCACAAACTCTCCCTCCCGGATGTTCAGGCCTAGGATCTCACCGTCCCGAGGCGCCTTCACCCGGGTCCGCTCCAGGACGGTCTGGGCCGCCTCCAGGCGCGTCTTCCCGTAGCGGAGTTCGGCCTGCGCCTGGAGACGCTGGGCCTCGGAGGCCTGGAAGGCGAACTCGGCCATGGTGGATTCGGCCACGGTGTTGACCTTCTCCTCACGGAGCCGGGCCTGCCGGGCCGCAACGTCCTTCCGCTCGTTGAGCTTCTCCTCCGCGACCAGGACCCCGGCCTCCAGCACCGCGACCTCGGCCTTCCGGGATTCCACGACGGCCTGCTGTTCGCTGTTCTCCACCGTGAAGAGCGGATCCCCGACGCGGACCCGCTGTCCCAGCTGGACATGGATCTCGTCCACGACGCCGGAGACGATGGAATCGACCAGGACGTTGTCCCCGAGGGCCTCGACGATGCCCAAGCCCCCGACGCTGTGGGCGAAGGGTGCGATGGCCGGGGTCTGCAAGGGCTGGGGCGGCTCGGGACGGCGGCTCATCTGGCGGGACAACACCGCGTAGGCGCCCACGCCCAGCACGGCAGCGGCCAGGGTCAGGTTTCGGATCATGGGTGGTCAGTGCTCGGGGTCTGGGGAATGGAAGGGGTCTGTTCGCGGATCCCGGTGATCCGGCCGTCGTCCATGGAGACGATCCGATCCGCGAACCCGAAGATCCGGGAGTCATGGGTGACCACGACCACGCAGCGGCCTGGCACCCTGCAGGATTGGCGCAGGAGGGTCATGGTGATGAGACCCGAGGCGGCATCGAGGGACGCCGTGGGTTCGTCGCAGATCAGGAGGCTGGGCTGGTGGACCAGGGCACGGGCGATGGCCACCCGTTGCTGCTGGCCTCCCGACAGCTGCGAGGGGAACTGGGTGGTCCGGCCGCCCAGGCCGAGCTGCTCCAGCATCTCGACTCCGGACCGGACCGCGGCCGGGAAGGGGACCCCGGCGATCACCAGCGGCACGGCGACGTTCTCGCA
>JBDLQQ010000389.1:0-5363 GCA_039800465.1 Verrucomicrobiota bacterium | reverse complement strand
ACCGGACCACCATTCCCTCGGGCACACGGCAGGTCACCTCGGAGGTGAACTTCTCGTTGGGGGCGTCGTAGCAGGGGAACCAGTGCCGGGCCTCGATCGCCTCGCCCTGCGTCCAGAGATGGGCGTCGCCCTCCGGATACCCCATCTCGGGGGTCCGGAAGTACAATCCCTGCGTGGGCTCCGCATGGTATCGGATCGTCACCGTGACCTCCCGATCCGGGGCTACCGGCTTGTCGAAGACGACCGTCACCTGGTGGTCGTCGTAGATCCAACGGGCCACGGTGTCCGTGGCGGTGACCGAGTCGATCTGCATCTCCTCGGCATCCAGACGCAGTTCCTTCAGGGGCAGCGCGATTGGCTTGAACCGGACGGTGGTGACGCCGTCGACGGTCCGCGTCTTGAAGTCGGGCGTCACATCGATGGCCAGGTGGAGGACGTCGACCTCGCGGCTCGGGGTGTACTGGGGCACGGCGCCCGAGGCCGCGCGCCCCGCGGCCAGACGTTGGCCGAGGGCGGCGCACCAGCGACAGTGGAGTTCCACCTCCTCGGCCAGGGCCATCCGGAGACTGGCCGTGAGGACGAGGGTCAGAAGGCATCCAAGGCGAACGAGGGGAATGGGGTTGAGGCGGAGGAGATGCATCGGAAGGTCACGAAACCATCGTGATCCCGAGAACCTGTCGTCTTGGGGAACGCCATCCAATCCCAAATCCCACGCCGACAGATCCCGTCGGGTTTCAGGCCTGACCCGAGGCCGGCCCTGCCGCATTCTGGAGCCGCAATGGAATCTGCCCCGACGCTCTTCCAGGCCTGGTCGCCGTACGATGTGGTCCTGGACCAGAACTACATGTTCCACCGGGAACTCCACGACCGGGTCGGCCGGATCCTCGCCGGGCGTTCTGCGGACGGGGCGTACGACCTGCTCGACCTCGGGTGTGGCCGCGCGCGCCACCTCGCCCGGATCCTCCAGGACCATCCCCCGGCCTCCTATCGAGGCTTCGACCTCTCGACCCAGGCCCTCGGGCTCGCCCGGGAGAACCTCGCCTTCCTTGGAGAGCGGGTCCGACTCGTGAATGCCGACCTGACCCAGGGACCCGGGAGCGGCCCGGCCGACGTCGTGTTCTCGGCCTTCGCCATCCACCACCTCGACCACGCCGCCAAGGCCGCCCTGTTCCGTTCGATCCGTTCCGGGCTGCGTCCGGGGGGGATCTTCCTCCTCATCGACGTCGTCCGTGACGAGGGTGAACCCCGCGAGGCCTTCCTCGAACGGTACTCCCAGGAGATCCGGAGCCGCTGGGTGGCCCTGGCTGAACGGGACGTCCGCGACATCCTCGAGCACATCCGGACCTGTGATTTCCCGGAGACGGATCGTGGGATCCGAGCCCTGGCACGGGATGCCGGACTCGGGGAATGCCGGGAGACGGAACGTCATGGCTGCCATCAGCTGTGGGGTTTTGGCGGGTGGTGAATCCAAAACCCCTGTCTCGACCTCCATTCCAAGGTGCTCGACGGATTCGGGGTTTCCGGGATCTGGAACCAGCGGTAGGCTCCCGCCAATGACGGCACCGACCCCGCAGCCCTTCGCCTCGCCGGCGATTCCCGATGCACAGGGACGCTTTGGACAGTTCGGCGGACGCTACGTTCCCGAGACGCTCTGGTTCCCGCTCCAGCAGCTGGAGGAGGAGTATTTCCGCGCCCAGCAGGATCCTGAGTTCCAGAAGGAGCTGTCCTACTACCTCCGGGAGTTCGTGGGCCGTCCCACCCGCCTCTACCTGGCCGAGCGCCTCACGAAGGAGCTGGGCGGTGCCAAGATCTACCTCAAGCGCGAGGACCTGCTGCACACCGGGGCGCACAAGATCAACAACGCCCTCGGCCAGGCCCTCATCGCCAAGCGCATGGGCAAGACGCGGGTCATCGGGGAGACCGGCGCCGGCCAGCACGGCGTCGCCACCGCGACGGTCGCCGCGATGTTCGGCCTCCAGTCCGTCATCTACATGGGCGCGGTCGACTGCGAGCGCCAGGCGCTGAACGTCTACCGCATGAAGATGCTCGGAGCGGAGGTCGTGCCGGTGAAGGCCGGTCAGCGGACGCTCAAGGAGGCCGTCAACGAGGCCATGCGCGACTGGGTCACCCACGTCCGCAGCACCCACTACATCCTGGGCACCGCCTACGGCGCCCACCCCTACCCCCTCATGGTCCGGAACTTCCACCGGATCATCGGTGACGAGGCCCGGCAGCAGATCCTCGAGAAGGAGGGTCGCCTGCCCGACCTCCTGCTGGCCTGCGTCGGTGGCGGCTCCAACGCCATCGGGCTCTTCTACCCCTTCCTCAACGACCCCTCGGTCCGGATGTGCGGGGTCGAGGCCGGTGGCCTGGGCATCCTGCCCGAACAGCATGCCGCCCGGTTCCACGGCGGTTCCCTCGGCGTGCTGCAGGGCACCCGGAGCTACATCCTCCAGGACGCCTTCGGCCAGATCCAGAGCACCCACAGCGTGAGCGCCGGACTGGACTACGCCGCGGTCGGACCCGAGCACGCCTGGCTGCACGACCAGGGACGGGTCGAGTACGCCTACGCCACCGATGAGAAGGCCCTCGAGGCCTTCATGAAGCTGGCGAGGCTCGAAGGGATCATCCCCGCCCTCGAATCCTCCCACGCCGTGGCGGAATGCATCGAGCGGGCGCCGAAGATGTCCAAGGACCAGATCATCATCATCAACCTCTCCGGACGGGGCGACAAGGACGTCGCCCAGGTGGCGTCCAAGATCGGGCTCCAGATGCCCACCTGATCCGCCGGGACGACTCGCCATGCGGATCCTCGGACTGGACCTCGCCTGGGGGGAACGCAATCCCGACGGGGTGGCCCTCCTCGAGGTGACCGCGGCATCCGCGTGTCTGGTGGACAGCCGGCGGGTCCAGGGGGATGAGGCCCTGATGGAGTGGGTCGAACGGTCTGCGCCCCCGGGCGAGCCCGCACTCCTCCTGATCGACGCCCCCGTCGTCTGCCCCAACGCGACCGGCGCACGCCCCGTCGACCGGGAATCGCACCGGGTCTTCGGTCGCCAGCACGCCGGCTGTCATCCCTCCAATCAGCGGCTCTGCGCCCGCCCGCTGCGGCTGGTGGGAAAGCTCCAGGCCCTGGGCATCGGCATCGGCTGGGAGCCGTCGGCCACGGCACGTCGGATGACCGAGGTGTATCCACACGCCGCCCTGGTGCGGTTCTTCGCCCTGGACCAGATCCTGAAGTACAAGCGGGGTCCCGTCGCCTCCCGACGGGGTGAGTTCCAGAGGCTGCAGAGGCTGATCGCCGACCACCGGACCCGGTTGTTCCCATCCCTGGAGCAAGGCCCACTGCTGGAGGAACTCCTGAGCCTCCCGTGGACCAAGGAGGTCGAGGATCGTCTCGACGCCGTGATCTGCGTGCTGATCGGGCTGCATCACGTGTCGCACCGCGGCCAACGATCCGAGGTGCTGGGGGATCCCGACACCGGCTTCCTCCTGGTGCCTCGGTCACTCAACTCTCAACACTCAACTCTCAACTTCTCCGATACGCTTCCGCCAGCAGGGTGATCGGATGGACGATCCGGAGCGCGACGCCGCGGTTCCGACATCCCGCCTCAAGCTGGATCAGGCAGCCCGGGTTGCCGGTGGCCACGACCGTCGCGCCCGTGGTGACGACGTGGTCCATCTTCCGCTCGAGGAGCTGCGAGGCCATCTCGGGCTGGGTGATGTTGTAGATGCCCGCGCTGCCACAGCACCAGTTGGACTCCGGGAGCTCGACCAGCTTCAGGCCGGGGATGAGACGGAGCAGCTGTCGCGGTTGGCTGACGACCTTCTGGCCGTGGCAGAGATGGCAGGATTCGTGGTAGGTCACCACCTGCTCGGGAGCGCCAGCGGCCGACGGAGCCGTCACGCCGATCTGGGCGAGCCACTCATGGATGTCCTTCACCTTGCGATCCCACACCTGCGCCCGTTGGAGATAGGCGGGATCGTCCTTCAGCAGATGGGCGTAGTGCTTGAGATGGGAACCGCAGCCCCCGGCGTTGGTGATGATCGCGTCGAACTCCTCCGGGGGGAACTGGTCGATGTTCCGTCGGGCCAGGGTCTGGGCCAGTCCCCACTCGCCGTTGTGGGCATGGAGGGAACCGCAGCAGTTCTGCAGGGGGGGCGTCACGACCTCGCAGCCGTTGCGGACGAGCACCTCGACGGTGTCGCGGTTCACCGAGGCGAACGTGAGGTCCTGGGCGCAGCCGGTCAGCATCGCGACCCGGTACCGACGCTGGCCCGTGGCCGGGGTCACCGGCGCAATGAGGTCGGCCGAGAACTCCGACTCCACATGCGGTGTCATCGCCTCGAGGTCCCGCAGCCGCTTCGGCAGCAGGGAGAGGATGCCACTGCGACGGACCAGGCCCTGGAGCCCGGTCGACTGCCACCAGAGCATCGCACGCCCCAGCAACTGGAGGCGCCGGAGGTCCTCGAAGAGCCAGGCCAGGGTAAGACGCCGGATCAGGGAACGCTTCGGGGTGTTGAGCAACCCCTTGGATTCCACCTCCGCCCGCGCGTGTTCGAACAGGGTCGCGTAGTCGACACCCGCCGGGCAGGCGGTCATGCAGGCCAGACAGCCGAGGCAGAAGTACATCTCGTCCCCGAACGCCTTGGACGGCTCGATGCGCTCATCGGCGATGGCCCGCATCAGCGAGATGCGACCCCGCGGCGAGTTCCGCTCCAGCTTGGTCGCGTCATAGGTCGGACAGGTCGGAAGACACAGTCCGCAATGCATGCATTGCTGGACGACCGAATAGTCCAGGTCCCGGAGATGGGAATGAGGAGCCGTCATGCTTCTGCGAAGTCTTGGGGAGCCTCGATCCGGAGGCGAGCAAAACGGCGGGAGGCCCGGGATGTCGCCCCGCAGGCTGAAGTCCTCAACTCTCGTCCCTCAACCCTCAACTTCCCTCCCCCCCTCGCGGTCCACAGGCTCGCACCCCTCTGGGGTGCTGGAGATTCTTGGGCCTTTGGATCCCGGTGGTGTCGCTGCGCTCAACCACCGGCTACAGGCTCCAATCCCTCCAGAGGTGGAGAGATGGGCCAGGTCATTTGTCTCAGGTCCTCTCGGCTTTGGTGCGCCGTCCGCCGGGGCGCGGGACCCGTCGCTTGCAACGCATCGATCGCCCTGTCTACCGTCGGCCACAGGTCCGCGAACCGACCCTCCGATGCCGCTGGGCTTTGAGGGCTGGGTTTCCGTGCAACCCGGAGGGCTGGGTTTCCTTCCTGAAGCCCTCGCCGGATGGATCTGATCTCCCCGTGTTCCGACTGAAACTGCGATCGCGCCTCTGTAGACTGGATTCCGACAAATCATGAAGCCCCTGAAA
>JBDLQQ010000388.1:0-3363 GCA_039800465.1 Verrucomicrobiota bacterium | reverse complement strand
GCGGTCGGCACGATGAACCACCTCAACGACGCGGTGTCCGACGTGAAGCCCCTCACCCAGGAGGCCCGGGGCATGATGACCGACCTCCGCAGTGTCGTGGGGCGCGTCGAGAAGGGCGATGGGACGATTGGGAAGTTCCTCTCGGATCCCTCCCTCTTCAACCAAGCCAACGCTGCCGTGGGCAACCTCCGTGAGATCCTTGAGAAGATCAACCGAGGCACGGGTTCCATCGGGGAACTGGTCAACGACAACGCCTTCCTCAAGAACGTGAAGCTCACCCTCCAGAAGGTCGACAAGGCGACCGAGACCCTCGAGGACACCGGTCCGATCAGCGTGATCGGCACGGCGGTGGGCGTCTTGTTCTGACGACATCCCGCCACTCGGGGCTTGCCCGATTGTGGTGTTTGGTAGGAATAAGAAGGGGTGCCTCGATTCCTCCTCAGGGCATTGGATCCGCCGGTCGACCATGAGTTGTCGCCGGGTGTGAACATCGCGGGATCCAATCCCGCCAACCGGATCCATCTTCCCCATGCGGGCGTGTCAGGATGTCACGCGGAAATCGTGGTCCGGGAGGGGGAGAGACAGGTCCTGGTCAGCGACCTCGGGTCGCCCAGCGGGATCCGGATCGGGGACCGTCGGATCGAGGAGGGGCCGCTGTATCCCGGGGAGGTCCTGGTGGTCGGTGACGTGTCCCTCATGCTGGTGATCGAGGCCGACCCGATCCGGGTACCGGCGAGTCCCACGACCTCTGGTGCTGCGGGCGATCTATCTCCGAAGACATTGGCGGATGGATCTCCGGCCTGCTGTTGGAACCCATCCTTGCCTGCGACCCATCAGCCGGTTGGAGGGTGCCAGGCGGTGATCCAGTGCTCCGCCCAGTTCCATGCCTCGAGCCTCCGCGGCCTCAGGTTGTCGGGCAAGAAGACCAAACCCCTGCTGTTCTGCCCCCGGTGCGATGTCCGATGTGAACCGATTCCCGGTCTCGAGGATGGGGCAGGGAAGCAGCGCGGCCTGTGGGCCTGGATCGTCGACCTCTTCAGGCGCTGCTTTGGCTGAGCGTCTCAGCGGGCTGGGACCAGTTTCCAGACCCGGCCTTTACCCGGGGTGAGCCCGTTGCTCCCGTTGGTCAGGAGGTAGAGCTCACCGTCCCGCCCCTCGCCCAGTCCTGTCACATATCCGCTGAAATTCTGGGGTTGAACAACGGCGACCGGGGAGATGCTCCAGCGACCCGGGCCTGTCTCGGGCCGCTGGGCCGCGAGGATGACTCCCTGGGGCAGGCCCCAGTTCCGGCTCCAATCCCCGAAGACGTAGCGGCCAGCCAGCTCCGGCAGCGCCTTGCCCCGGTAGACATACCCGCCCGTGATGCTGATGCCGAAGGCCTCGGGGTCCTTCTTCGCCCCGGGGTGCCGATACTGGAGAATGGGGTCGATCAGGCTCTCACCCCGGGCTCCCGCGGCCGGGACGGTGCCGGGTGGCTTGTTCGGGGACTTAGCGTCGAAGGCCACGAAGCCCTCCTTGAGCGACCACCCGTAGTTCCCGCCCTTCGTGATGATGTCCACCTCCTCGAAGAGGTTCTGTCCCACGTCTGCCGCGAACAGTTCGTGCGAGCCACCCCGGTCGAACGACAGGCCCCAGACGTTCCGCAGGCCGTAGGCATAGATCTCGGGCAATCCAGGGCCCCCGTTGGCGAAGGGATTGTCGGATGGGATGGAGTAGACGGTTCCCGAACCGCCCTTGTTGACGTCGATGCGCAGGATCTTGCCGAGGAGGGTCTGGAGGTTCTGGCCGTTTCCGGACTCGGGTCGCTTCCCCTGGTCGTTGGCGTTCCCGCCGTCGCCGACGCTCAGGTAGAGAAGTCCATCAGGTCCGAACGCGATGCGACCGCTGTGGTGGTTGGAATAGGGTTTGTCGATCTCGAGGACCACCCGTTCGGAGGCAGGGTCGATCAGCAGGGGTTTCTGGCTGGGGAGTCGGAACTCGGACAGGCGCAGGGTGCAGTCCCAGTCCGACGGAGCCGAGGCCCGTCGCGGCGCGGTGTAGGTGATGTACACCCGACGGTTGGAGTCAAAGTCCGGATGAAGCGCCAGATCGAGGACCCCGCGCTCGTCGAAGGCCCCGTGGTTGATCGGGGACAGACGGTCGGTGAGGTTCAGGATGGGTTCGGTGGGACGTGTCCCGTCGGGGTCGATCCGCCAGACGTAACCGGGCTGGTCGACCACGAGGGCCGCTCCGCCTGGGAGCTGCGTGTAGGTGAGGGGCTGGGTCAGGCTCTCCGTGACGGGTTGGAGGGCGATCTGGAGTTCTCCTGCCTGCAGTGCGGAGGTGCCGATCAGAATTGCGGCACAGTATGTGGACAGCGGTTTCATGATTCGGGAAATCAAGGGATTCAACTCATCGACGGGGGAATCCGCCTCCTGGGGATCATTTCTGGGGCGTCTTGTTCTTCGACTTCGGCTCGGGCAGCGGATCCAGGAGGGTCTTCACCTTCTCGAGGAGCTTCTGGTACTTCGCCTGCACCGCAAATCCCATCTTCCGCTCCTCCTCGAGCACGGCGTCGTCCTTGCTGATGACCCGGTAGGCGTCGGCGGACAGGACGAAGTCGTCGCCCTCCCCGCGGCGCGAGAGCCGGGTCTGGACGCGATCCCAGAGGCCCGTCTGCCAGCCGCCCCAGACCAGGTTCTGGGTCGAGGTCGCCTGCTTGTCGAAGATCATCCCGTCCGGGGTCCTCCGATCCAGCTTGTAGCCTGCCTCCTCCATCACCTGCTCGGTTGCGAGGTCGATCGAGGCCCGCGAGAAGCCATGGAGCTCCACGGCGGCGTACTTGCCTGCCCCCGCTCCCTTCGGCGGCGTGCTGCATCCCGACAGGAGCAGGGTGGCGAGGGCCAGGGAGACCAGGAGTCGTGGGGCCTTGGGGGTGGCGGTCATGCGGCAGGATTCGGGGTTCCGGAGGTGGGCTGGGATACCGTGGTCAGGCGTTCTTCATTCCCACGCTGCTCGACCGCTTGGCGATCTTCCGGCTGGTCAGGACCTTGGTGACGGTCCCGGTCGACAGGTATTTGCTGCGGACGGTGTCGAGGATGGCGTCCCGGCGGTCGTAGAGCCGCTTCAGCTTCCGGGGCTTCACCCGGGCGGTGACGTACGCGGTGAGGAGGGGCAGGGCGATGGTGCTGTCGGTGTAGCAGACCACCGAGTCGGGCAGCTTGTCGGGGTCGACCTTGCCCCAGCTCACCGCCTCGGCCGGGGTGGCCCCGCTCAGGCCGCCGGTGTCGGGCCGCGCATCGGTGCACTGGAGGAAGTAGTCGTGGCCCTTCTCCTGGATGCCCATGACCTCCTGGATCTGGGGCTCGGTCTGGAGCATGAAGT
>JBDLQQ010000387.1:0-4923 GCA_039800465.1 Verrucomicrobiota bacterium | reverse complement strand
AGGACGAGAGCCTCTGGATTCAGCCCCTTGAGTTTTGGGGTCTCTACCCGTCCGGGTTCCATGCCTTTCCCGCTCCAACGGTAGAGGTGCGTCTTACCGCCGCCGTCGGGGCTTCCAGCGAGGATGTAGAGGTCGTTGTCCACCCGGACGAGGTCGCGGATGCCCCGGCCACCGAGGTCGAGGAAGACGGGCGCGGCGAGTTTGGCAGGCTTGCCTTGGATCCTCTCGAGGGGATTCAGCAGGGGGATCAGCACCGCTCTCCCTCCGTGCAGCGGTCCCCGGAGTCCCAACACCAGCGAACGGTCCGCTCCCTCCGCCAACCCCTCGATGTTGAGGCCGCCGTGGTCGGGTGGTCGGGTGGCTGCGGTGCGGAGATTCAACAATGCCAGCCCAGGGTCCGTCAGGAGTTCCTCGAGGAGGTTCTGGACCGGCCGTCCCAGCAGCTCGAGGGAATCGTCTCCTTCCCTGGACACCATGCGGAATGCGACGAGTCGTTGGCGATCCGGACGCCGGTCACCGGAGCCGTTCCGTCCGTGGGACCCGATCCAGAAGGCCACGTCGCCGATCCGTGCCGCCCCCTCGAAGTCAGCCTCCCCGTTCCGGGTCTGTAGCCCGAGCCAGGGCGAGGTCTCGAACCGCGAAAGGGGTTTCCGGCCTCCGACCTCGTAGAGCTTCAGGGCGTTGTCCTCGTCGCAACCAACGATGAATCGGTTGGGCCCGACGGCTACGCCCGCGGAGGCGTTGGCCAGGCCCTCGAACACAAGTGCCGATGCCGACTCGGCCCCGGAACACGACCCGGCATGGAGGCAGGTGATCAGGATCACCATGTGGAGAAGGGGTCGGAGCATGCGGATAAGATCGGCGCAACAGGGTGTCTGGGAAAGGTTGAACCAAGGGCTGGACGGTGCCTTTCGACTGCGGAGTGAACCGCGGGGTTGGCAACCCGGGTGTCCGTTCCTAGGTTAGGGCATGTCCGAGAAGTCGATTGACCAGATCCCATTCTCGACGCGCGAGCTCTTCGACAAGGGCGTTGCGGCGGTCGAGAAGAACAATCTGGACTATGCCGTCACGCTATTGATGCAGGTGCTGCGTCTGGAGCCCGGTTTCTACCAGGCGCGCGAGGCACTGCGGGCGACGCAGCACAAGCGTTCTGCCGGCAAGCGGAGCCTCTTCAGGAAATTCGTCGGCTCGGCCAGCAGTCTGACCCGGGGCCAGGTCGCGTTGAGGACCAATCCCCACGACGCCTTGATGATCGCGGAGGAGGTCCTGAACGACGATCCCGGCAACGTCCTGGCCCATGAGCTGTTGGCGAAGGCGGCGACCCTGGCGGGGTATCCCAAGACGGCGGTCCTCTCGTTGGAAGTCGCCCTTAGGAGTCAGCCATCCAACCGACAGGTGGCCATCGACCTTGCCGAGGCTCTGTGCGTCGTCGGCAGTCGAGCCCGCGCCGAGAAGATCCTCCGGGACCTCCTGAAGGCCAACCCCGGTGACCCCGACATCAACCAGCGTCTCAAGAACACCCTGGCCGATCGGACACTGCACGAGGGGGGCTATGTGCAGCTCGAGGGCGGAGGCGGCAGTTTCCGGGACATTCTCAAGGACAAGGAGGAGGCCCGTCAGATCGAGCAGGAGAACCGTCTGGTCAAGGATGTCGAGGTGGCTGCGACGCTCGGCTCCGAGCTGGAATCCAGAGTGGCCCAGGAGCCAGAAAACCTACGGCTTCTGAGGGATCTGGCGGACCTGTACCTGAAGCAGGAGCGCTTCGCGGAGGCCATCCGCACCCTGGAGCTCTACCTGGAGAAGGCCGGCGTCCAGGACCCTCTCATCCTCGAGGGGCTGCGGGATGCGCGCCTCGCCGAGTTCGATCACCGGATCCGGTCCCTGGACCCTGCCGCGTCTTCACATGACGCAGAGGCGGCGGCGCTGCGTCAACAGCGGGAAGAGTGGGTCCTTTCGGATGCCAAACGGCGGGCCGAGGCCAACCCGACCGACCTGCAGATCCGGTATGAACTCGGAGCGCTGCACCTGGCTGCGGGTCGCATCGGTGATGCGATCGCGGAACTGCAGAAGTCCCAGAACAACCCCAACCGTCGGATCGCCTCGATGAACCTCCTCGCCCAGGCCTTTGCGAGGCGCGGCATGAATGATCTCGCCGCACGCAAACTCCAGGAGGCCCTCAAGGAGAAACTGGTCTTTGATGAGGAGGCCAAGGAGCTCCGGTACCAGCTCGGGATCGTCCTCGAGAAGATGGGCCGCAAGGAGGAGGCGATCGACCAGTTCAAGGCGATCTACGAACAGGACATCGCCTACCGGGATGTCATGGCCCGCGTCGATGCCCACTACGCCTCCCAGTAGCTCCTGATCCGGGGTATCGCATGTCCGAATCGGAAACCTGCTTGAACACGGCTCCACGGTGGCGAGAGTCGTCGGAACTAATCGCATGAATCGAAGACTGATGCTGGGATCCTTGGTGGGGTTGGCCTTGGCGGCAGGCTGCCGGAGCAAGTCCAAACGCACCCCTCACATCCGGGTGGAGGACTTCGGCCGCGGGGAGTCGGGAGATCCGATCATCCGAGTCGCCTGTGCCGGCGACAGCATCACCTACGGGGCCGGGGTGGAGGACCGCGAGAAGAAGTGCTATCCGGTCCGGCTCAACGCCCTGCTGGGGCCACGATTCGATGTGCGCAATCTGGGACGCAACGGGGCCACGGCGAGTTCAACCGGCGACCTCCCGTACACGTCGACCGAAGAGTTCAAGGCTCTCGGGGAATTCCGTCCGGAGGTGATCATCCTGGCTCTCGGGACCAACGACACCAAACCGCAGAACTGGAAGGGCAAGGAAGCCTTCCAGATGGAGTACCGGAACCTCCTGGCGACGTTGAGGGCGCTGAAACCCAGGCCCAAGATATGGGCCTGTTTCCCGCCGCCGGTCTACCGGGATGCGTGGGGCATCAACGCCCAGACCCTCGACGACGTCATGGATGCCATCGAGTCCGCCTGCGATCGGGAGAAGATCCCGGTGATCGATCTGCATGATGCCCTGAGCGGAAACCCGTCCTGGTTCCCGGACGGCATCCATCCGAATGCCCGGGGTGCCGATGCGATCGCCACGACCGTGTTTCAGGCAGTCCGTCCCTGAGTCATGGCCGCGAACGAAATCAGGGGCCGGTCCACGCGGCGGATCCTGCTGCTGGCCTTCTCGGTGTACCTCCTGGATCAGGTGACCAAACTCGTGGTCCTCCGGTTCCTGGGACTCGAGCAGGAGCACGATGTTGTGCCGGGGTTCTTCAAGTTCGTCCATTGGGGCAACACGGGAGCGGCGTGGAGTCTCTTCCGGCACAACAACCACATCCTCGCGGGGATCTCGGCCGTGGCGATGATCGCCCTCTGGATCTTCCGGCGTCATTTCGAGGCCGACCGCCCTGCCGGGCAGGCCGCGTTGGGCCTGCTATTCGGTGGGATCGCTGGCAACCTGACCGATCGGGTGCTCCCCACCCGCCAGCATGTGATCGATTTCCTCCGGTTCTATCTGGTCCCCCGGGAAGGTGGGGAGATGGGATTTCCTGCCTTCAACGTGGCCGACACCGCCATCTGCATCGGCGTGGGACTTCTCCTCCTCCTCTCTTGGCAGTCGGATGTCCCGCGGACTTCCCGGGGTGTGGCAGAGCGGCCAGCCACGCCGGAATAGCCGCATTCATCGGCATTGGGGATGAGTGAGACCTCTGCGGCAACACCGCCCGAGCCGGTCCTCCTGACCGGGGCAACCGCCTCGGGCAAGTCCGCGGTCGCCTTGGAGCTCGCCCGGCGTTGGGGGGCCGAGATCGTTTCCGTGGACTCCATGCAGGTCTACCGCGGGCTCGACATCGGCACAGCCAAGCCCTCCCCGGCTGAGCGTGCTGAAATCTGTCATCACCTGGTGGACATCGTGGATCTCACCGATTCGTTCGATGCTGCCCGGTTCGTGTCCCTCGCGACAGACGCCATCCGGGACGCCCGGACACGCGGACGTCCGGTGATCCTCTGTGGCGGCACTGGGATGTATCTCAGCGCTTGGCTCAATGGCCTGGGCGAATCGCCGGCCCCGGATCCGGCGCTCCGGGCCAAATTGGAATCGCTGCCGCTGCCGGTGCTGTTGGATGAACTGGCCCGGAAAGACTGGACGACATTCGACGAGATCGATGTGCAGAACCGTCGTCGAGTGGTGCGGGCGGTGGAGGTGATCCGGTTGACTGGACGGCCGTTTTCCCAGCAACGGGCCCGCTGGAGTGATCGGGCTCCCACCATGGCGGGTCGGTGTTTTGGACTCGAGCGGGATCGGGCCGATGAGATCCGGCGCATCGACCAGCGGGTGGACCGCATGTTCGCAGCCGGATTGATCGAGGAGACCCGATGCCTTCTGGAACGGGGCTTGCGGGGGAATCGGACTGCGATGCAGGCGATTGGATACCGTCAGGTCGTCGACCACCTGGAGGGGCGGTGTCGACGGCAGGAGGCGGTGGAATTGGTCAAGGTCCGGACCCGACAGTTCGCAAAGCGCCAGAGGACGTGGTTCCGGGGACAACTCGATCTGCGTTGGATCGGCGTGGATCCGGCTGATTCACCCGCCCAGATCGCTGATCGCATCGGTGCAGAACTCAAGAAGCCGGCCTGAAAAAGGGATTAGCGCGTCGACTCAACGCGTTGAATTGCAATGAACGCTTGCCCAAGGGAGGTCGCTTGTGATTTTTTTCACGAGGCTTTGGCGCACAAGGCCTCCCCCTTTTCTATCCTCGAGGAGCCTGAATAGGCCTGTCGAGGCAGCTTTAGGGTGTGTCAGTGGCGCCTTGGCTGTGGGGAACTCAGGTGAGGACGGAGTAGGCTCCTGGCCTATTCGCGGTGATTTGCCGAGGGTTCAACAACGCAGGACGTAGGATTCGATCAATC
>JBDLQQ010000386.1:0-37447 GCA_039800465.1 Verrucomicrobiota bacterium | reverse complement strand
AGAGGGTCCGATAGGCGTCGTCGGACAGGGGGACTGGCGAGAAGGCGTCCATGGAGGGTCCCCGCCGAGACGGGTCGGGGGATCAGAAATCCCGGAAGTTCTTGTCCTCGGCGTCGCCGCCATGGCCATCGCCGGGCATCGGGATGGCCTTGCGTCCCGAGGCGGGGAGGGTCCTGGCGGTGGAGGAGGTCGGGGTCGACGTCTTCCTCCGGGTGCTGGACGGGAGGGGGGAATCCACGACGACGTGTCGGGCGGCCTTTCCGGACGGCCTCTGGGGGGTGGGTTTCCCGTTGCCCTGGACGGCACCGGCGCCGCCGATGAGCTGCTGGAGCCGGTCCACGATCTCGCGGAGGGCGCCGGCCTGGGTGTGGAGTTCCTCCGCGGCGCTGGCGCTCTCCTCCGCACTCGCGGAGTTGCTCTGGGTGACCTTGTCCACCTGGGCGATGCCCTGATGGATCTGCTGGATCCCCTGGGCCTGTTCCTTGGCCGAATTGGCGATGTCCCCGACGAGGGTGTCGGTGGACGAGACCTTGTCGGCGATCTGCCGGAGGGTCTCCCCGACGCGGGAGGAGCTCCTGGATCCATTGCGGCTGCTCTCGATGGCGGCCTCGATCTTCTCTGCGGTCTCGCGCGCGGCGGCGGCGCTGCGCTGGGCGAGGGAACGGACCTCGTCGGCAACCACCGCGAACCCCGCTCCCGCCTCCCCGGCCCGGGCGGCCTCGACGGCGGCATTGAGGGCCAGGATGTTGGTCTGGAAGGCGATCTCGTCGATGTTCTTGACGATCTTGGCCACCTCGGCGCTCGAGGCGTCGATGGCCGACATGGCCTGGGTCATCTCGACCATCGTCGCCGACCCCGCCTGGGCTGCGGCCTGCGCCTCGGAGGCGAGCAGCTTGGCCTTCTGGGCGCTTTCGGCCGTGAGCTTGATCATGCTCGACATCTCCTCGAGGGAGGCGCTGGTCTCCTCGACCGAGGCGGCCTGTTCGCTGGAGCCCTGGGACAGGGACTGGCTGGTGGTTGCGACCTGTTGTGCAGCAGCGGCGGTCTGGCCTGCGCCATGGCCGAGCTGGTCCGCTATGAGGCGCAGGAGTTGGGTCGACGAACTCGAGACCTTCCAGGCAAAAGCCGTCGCCACCAGCAGAGACAGCACGAGGGCGATGAGGATCAGACGGATGGCCCGGTCGGCCGACTTCAGGGCGTCTGCGGCGTCCTTGTTCCCCAGGTTGTGGTTGTAGGAGATGCTGGCCCGCAGTGCGGCCACGGTCCGCTCGTAGGCAGGAATGATGAGTTCCCCGAGGGCCTTCTGCTGCTCGGGACCCGGAGGAATCTTGGCGAGCTCGACCATGCCGTTCTTGAAATCGCTCCGGTGCCGTCGCACCTCCTCGAAAAGGCGCTGATCCTCGCTGTCAGAAAACATCTTCTCGTAGCTGGCGAACAGCCGGTCGACCTCTGCGCGGTTGGCGACGATGCGCTGCTGGATCTCCGCCCTCTTGGCATCGGAATCGGCCATCGTGAACTGCAGGGCAGCGGACAGATTGTCACGGATCAGCGAGGAGCTTTCACCCAGAGCGATCACGCTCGGCAGGGTGTTCGCGTTGAATTCACCGATGTCCGTCCGGAGTCCGTCGATCTGCCGCAGTGCAAACAACCCGAGGGCGGCTGTGAGGGCCAGGAGGACGGCAAATCCGGTGACGATCCGGCGTGAGATGGTCCAGGAATGCATGGCGGGCGGTCAGGACTGGGGTTCGACGGCGGGCGGCAGGGCGAGCGTGCCCTCCTCCAGGAAGATCTTCTGGGGATCCAGCAGGGTCTTCACCCCACCCTTGATCGTGGCCATGCCCAGGATGTAGCGGGTGTCGGGTGCCCCCCCGAAATCCGGGGCGGCCTCGAGGTCGGCGGCGTTCAGGTTCACGACCTCCTCGACCGCGTCGACGATCGCGCCCATGAGGGTCTGGGTCGTGGGGGTGTCGCCGACCTGGACGACGATGATGCAGGCCCGGTCGCCGTAGTCGCCGGCGGTGATCTGGAACTTGGCCCGGAAGTCGAGGATGGGGATGACCTTCCCACGCAGGTTGATGACGCCCCGGATGTAGGCGGGCATGCGGGGCACCGGGGTGATGGGGCAGAGCCGGATGATCTCGCGGACGCTGAGCACCGGGAATCCGTAGGACTCGGCGCCCAGGGTGAAGGTGAGGTAGCGGCCGGGCTTGGCGGCCGAGGCGGCTGGGGCTGTGGGATCCGGGGTCGTGGCCATGGGGTCAGGGGTTCTGGGCGCGGGAGGTGGCGCCCTGGGGACGACATTTCACCAGCGTGTCGACATCGAGGATCAGGCCCACCCGGCCATCACCGAGGATGGCGGCGCCGGCGAGGAGGTTCTGGTTCCGGAAGGTCTGACCGAGATTCTTGATCACCACCTCCTGCTTGCCGATCAGCTCGTCCACCAGCAGGCCCCGGGCGTCGTCGCCGGACTCCACCACCACGACGATCCCCTCCGACGGATCGTTCGAGCGCGTCGGGATGCCGAGGTGGCGTCCGAGGCGCAGGATCGGGGTGAGGCGTCCGCGCACGGTGACCACCTCGCCCTTCTCGTGGATCGTCTTCACGGTGCCGGGTTCGGGTCGGATGGATTCGCGGACGGCGAGGGACGGGATGATGAAGCGCTCGTCACCCACCCCCACGATGAGGCTGTCGATGATGGCGAGGGTGAGCGGGAGGAGGATGGCGAACGAGGTGCCCTTCCCCTGGGTGGACTGGATCTCGATCTTGCCGTGGAGCTTGTCGATGTTGCGTTGGACCACGTCCATGCCGACGCCGCGACCGGACAGGTCGGTGACCTTCTCCGCCGTCGAGAAGCCGGGTGCGAAGATCAGGGCGAAGATCTCGGGGTCCTCGAGGACGGCATCCGGGGCGATCAGTCCCCGCTCCCGGGCCTTGGCGAGGATCCGTTCGCGGTTCAGTCCCCGTCCGTCGTCCTCGATCCGGATCACGATGCCCCCCCGCTGGTGCGCGGCCGAGAGGCGGATGGTCCCGAGCCGTGGCTTCCCGGCGGCCTCGCGTTCCTCAGGCATCTCGATGCCATGATCGGCGGAGTTCCGGATCATGTGGATCAGTGGATCCGCCAGCTCCTCGACCAGGTTCCGATCCAGTTCGGTCTCCTCGCCATCGAGCACCAGATGGAGCTGTTTCTGCTGCTGGGTGGCGAGATCGCGGACCAGCCGGGTCATCTTCTGGAAGGTGCCGCGGATCGGCACCATCCGGAGCGACATGGCGTTCCGCTGCAGTTCGGAGGTGATGCGCCCGAGGGTCCGGAGGCTGCGGGACAGGCCACTGTCCGAAAGCTTCTGGATCTCCGGGTGCTGGACGACCATCGACTGGGCGATCACGAGTTCCCCTACCAGATCGACGAGGGCATCCAGTTTCCGGGTGTCGAGCTTCACGAACCCGGAGGCGCCCTCGGCGGCCGCCGCCGCTGCGGTCTCCTTCCGGACTGTGGGAGTGGTTCCCTCGGTCGGCCTGGGGGCTGCGGCCGGCGCTGCGGTCGTTGCGGGTGTGGCCGGGGCCACAGGTGTCGGAATGGGGGTGGGGGCCGCTGTAGCGGGAGCGGTGGCCGGCGCGGCGGGCGTAGGGGTCGCCACGGCGGCCGGGGACGGCATGGCCTCTCCACGGAGCGCCGCCTTGAGACGTAGGGTGAGCTGTCGGGTGGGCACCACGATCGGCGCCCCCGCGTTGGTGCCCTGGATCTGGAGTCCGATCTCGGCCGTGTACTGCTTGAGCGTGTCGGCGCCGGCCAGGATCAGGTCGATGATGCCCTTGTCGATCTTCAGCTCGGAGCGCCGGACGGCGTCGAGGAGCGACTCGAGGTTGTGGGCGAGATCCCGCAGGGCATCGAGGTGGAGGAATCCGGCCCCGCCCTTGAAGGTGTGGAAGGCGCGGAAGATGGAATTGATGGTGTTGGTGTCGGTCGGACGCTCCTCCAGTACGAGGACACCCTGTTCGATGTTCTGGAGGAGCTCCTGGGATTCCCCGTGGAATTCCCGCAGGAGATCGGCGTCATCCTTCAGGTTGAGTCGGATGGCGGGCTCGTCCCCGGATGGGACGGCGGCGGCGGGTGCCACCTTGGGACTCGGGGCGGACGGCGGGGCAGTCGGAGCTGTGGGCGCCGACGGGGCGGAGGTCACCGGTGGCGTGGGCGCCGCTGGTTTGGGTGCTGGGGGTATGGCAGCGGCAGGGGCGTTGCTGGGGACCCACTCGGGGGGGCAGGCCGGCAGTGCAGTGCCCTTCGTCCAGGCGCCGAGGGCCTCCGTCATCCAGGCGTGCCAGGCATTCAGGTTCCGGATGTCCTCGACCCCGAATATCCCCGTGCCATCGAGGATCCGCTCCAGCCAGCCGCGGGCGGTTCCGATGGCTTGGACGAGTTCCGGAGGAGCCACCGGGACGGTGAATTCCTCGAGATCCATCAGGAGACTGTTCAGCGGCAGCAACCCGCTGTCCCGACCCTCCTCCACGAACGCGAGTTCAAAACCCATCTTCCCCACGATCTCCGACGCCATCTCGGGCGCGTCCGGGTTGGGGCGGGAAGGGTCCATGGCCCCGGGAAACTAGCCGCGCCCAGCGGCTCGGATCGACTTTTTTGTGCCACCACCGCGACGGTTCCAGGTGGCTGTGAGGGAACCGTGGGAGGAGTTCATCCTCACTTCCCGAACCGTTCGGCCATGCGCTTCCGGACCTCCTCGTCCATCCGGATGAGGGGAGGCCAGGGGCGACGGAACCCTTCACCGGGGATCTTCCGGGTGGCGTCGAAACCCATCTTCCCGCCGATGGCGATCTCGCTGGTCGCGTGGTCCAGCACGTCCGCGGGTCCCCGGGTGATGAGGCTGTCGCGCTGGGGGTCCGTGTCGGCGAAGAGATGGAACAGCACCTCGCTCAGGTTGTGCACGTCGACGTCGGCATCCACCACGATGATGTACTTGGTGAACATCATCTGCCCCATGCCCCAGAGGCCGTGCATGATCTTGTAGGCCTGCATCGGGTAGGTCTTCCGGATGCTGACCACCACCAGGTTGTGGAAGGTGCCTTCCGCCGGGAGGGCCATGTCCACGATCTCCGGGAAGTTCATCTGGAAGATCGGGAGGAACAGCTTCACCGAGGCCGCACCGATGTAGAAATCCTCCATCGGGGGGATGCCCACGATGGTGGCCGGGTAGACCGCATCCCGACGATGGGTCACGGCGGTCACATGGAACACCGGGTAGGGCTCCGGAAGGGTGTAGTATCCGGTGTGGTCCCCGAACGGGCCTTCCATCCGCAGCGGCTCGGTGGGATCGACATATCCCTCGATGACGAAGTCGGCATTGGCCGGGACCAGCAGGTCGTTGGTCTCGCACTTCACGAGGTCGATCGACTTCTTCCGGAGGTACCCGGCGAGCAGGAACTCATCGAGTCCATCCGGGAGCGGAGCCGTGGCGGCGAAGGGGAACATCGGATCGCCGCCGAGGAAGATGGCGACCGGCATCCGCTGGCCGGTCTCGTAGTAGCGGCGACCGTGTCGGGCCGCCACCTTCTGCAGCTGCCAGTGGAGACCGGTGGAGCGGTCGTCGTAGACCTGGATCCGGTACATGCCGACGTTGCGGTCCCCGGTGTCGGGATCCTGGGTCACGACACATGGCAGCGTGACAAACCGTCCCCCATCGAGCGGCCAGCACTTGAGGATGGGGATGTCCTGGAGTGTGGGAGGAAACGGATCCGTGCCCTGCTGCCAATCCGGCGCCTCGGGCCATGATTCCTTGCGGCTCGCGGGGGCGTCGTACCGATGGACGACGTCCTTGCAGGGCCCGGAGTTGACCGTCCGAGGACGCGCATGCCGCAGCTCGAGGGCGGTCCCGAGCAGCTTCATGGCCTGCCGGATCGTCGCCGGGGGCTTGGCCTTCATGAGGAATCCGAGCTCCTGGGCGGCCTGGTCGACCGAGTCGCGTCCCATGCTCAGGGCCATCCGCCTCCAGGAACCGAGCGTGTTGACGGCGACGGGGAATGGGGAGATGCGGCCCTGGATGGTGGGTTTCTCGAACAGGAGCGCCTTGCCGCCCCCGGGCTTCTTCATCTCCAGATCGGCGATCGCGGTGATCTCAAGCTCGGTGGCGACGGGTTCGGAAATCCGCCGCAACTCGCCGGCCTCGTCGAGATGCTGGACCCAGTCACGGAAGGATTCGAACGCCATGGGTTCAGGGTACCGCGGGTTCCTGGAAGGGAAAGCGTCGGGCCCTGTGCGGTTGGGAAGACTCCCGTTTCTACAGGCCGCTCAAGGGGCTCTCAGGGTCCCTGCAGCTTTCCTGCGGCGCAGCTCGTGGGCCCCCAGGAGCAGGGTCATGCCCAACGTAGGAACCCCAGGCGAGGGTTCGGGAACGGGTGTTGCCGAAGCCGGAACCAAGAGCACCAGAGTATTGCCAACCTGCGAGAGGGACGCTGTCCCGGAGAAGGTTCCCGAGAGATGGAACTGACCCGATGAAAACCCGGTGATCCCTCCAGATGCTGTGAGGAGCGTCAGGGAATAGGACACCGTTGGATCGTATCCGGTGGGCGTGCCCTCCGCCGTCCCGTTGTAGCCGTGGATGACGAGGGATATCGCTCCGGGTGTGTAGGTGGACAGGTCCAGCGTCCCCGTGTGCTGCCACAGGGTCCATCCGTTGCCTGGTCCAGCGGTCATGTCGGCAACCCCGAAATTCCAGGTCGTATGGGGCAGGGGGGTTCCGGCGTAGGCGGTAATGCCGACCAAGTTGAGGGTGGAGTTCCTCAGGATGTTGTAGTCGGACACGGTCCGGCCCGACTCGAGGAACCGGCTCCCAAAATAGAGATACTGACGGTCGGGTGGGATCCCTTGGGAATCTTGGATCTTCGCCATCACATTCTCGATTGTGTCCGAAGGCTCAACATCCAACAGGAATGTGGAATAGGTGGGATCCAGGACATACAGGTCCATCGACATGGCTGCCGATGGAGCGAGGAGACCTAGCGCGAGGACCCCGGCAACCAGCGCATGCTGCCCATGGATGGGGACTGGATTGTGTTGGGGTCTTCGGGTCATGGCGCGTCCGGGGCAGAGGCTTGGCTGGTGGAGGCGTGAAATCCTCTCCCCTTGGACAATTGAGGGTGCAGCAGAACCAATGCCGGCGACGGGTTTGGTACTTTTGAGAGGTTTTTCGACACGCCCGTCCCAGGTTGTCCCTGATCCTGTCTCTCTTGATGTGCCGAATGAACTCGGGTCAGGGACGGGACTCCCACCACTCCTCACTGCGGATGCCGCCCTTGAATCCGGCATCCAGCGAAGTGTGGGTCCTGGAGCCGGAGTGCCTATCCGGTTGACGTGGAGACCGCCCTCAGGGCGCAGGGAATCCGTCGTAGAGGATCCCCGATGTCAACCTGCGCTGATCTCACGTTGGCGGTTTTGAGAAACCCGTCTAATGTTTGAATCCTATGAACATCCTGAAGCAGATCAGCGTGGTCGGTGTGGTAGTGGCCTCGATGTGGGCGACCGCAACGGCGGGTACCAATGGCTTCTATGTCCCGACCTTCCGGGCCCAGCCTGGATCGACCTCGTCGCTCTGGGAGAGCTTCACGGTTCCGGTGGGCGCCCCGGGCAATCGGCCGAACTTTGGCAACGATCTCTCTCCGGTCCTGACCCAGCTGACCCCCGGGGCCCTGATCACGGGCACGGGCAACATCTACAACATGGCCGAGACGAGCGCGTTCACGATCAGCTACGCGTCGGGCTCCAATCCCCTCGGACTGGTGGTGCTCCAGACCCGGACGTTCGGCACCGAGTTGGACTACAACAGCGTCCGCCTCAACTACGACGGAGGCTTCCTGACCGCCACCCGGACGGAGACCGACCGCGTCCAGGTCGGCCAACCCGGCACCCCGGGCAGCGGCGTCTATGTGTCCTCGGCCTGGCAGTGGGATCTCTCGGGTCGGAACGTCAGCCAGTACTCCATCTCCTTCAATGCGGTGGAGCACAGCCTGAGCTTCGACTCCGCCATGGTGGATGTGCAGGTGGTTCCGGAGCCCGGGACCCTGGCCCTCCTCGCGATTGGTGCCGGATTCGTGGTCACCGGCCTGCGCCGTCGCCGCTGATCGGGGTTTCGCTGAATAAATTCCCGGAATCCCGGGGGTGCTTTCCGGGATCCGACAGCTAGCTTTGGATCATGAAACAATCGGGATGGGATTGGGTCCTGAGCTATACCCGGAACCGGGTCTGGGGGCTTTGCATCGGGCTGGGAATCCTGGCCCAGGCGTTGGGGGGAGAGTTCTCCATCACGCCGCCGGCACCGTCGATGGACCGGTGGGTGTACCCCTTCGGCGATTTCCTGGGGGACCGCTCGGTCGCTCCGTCCTTCGCCTCGTTCGACCCCCGGTTCGACACCCGGGACGCCCAGTATCTGATGGGATGGAACACCGACACCCAGGTGTCGACCAACGCCGGTCCGACCCGCTACCTCCTGCGGCGCGCCCGGGTCGAGCTCCGGAACTCGGTCAACAACGCGTTCATCTATGACGCGACCTTCGATCCCTACCTGACCTACGCGACCAACCAGCCGGGATACGTCCCGGATGCGGATCCCGGACGTCCCGTGGAGCTCTATGGCGCCGGCTTCCGGAATGGGTTCACGTCGGCCACCTTCCTGGAGAACTCCCCCTACGGCCGGATCAACCCGATCAACTCGGCCAACATCTCCATCGGCACCCGCAACGCCTTCGCGGCGATGTTCGGGGATCAGGGACAATTGGTCGACGTCTCCAACAATGTCGGCCAGGCGAATCCCGAGTGGACCCAGCCGCCCTTCGAGGTCCGCCCCTGGGCCGTTGGCACCACCACCAACGTGCCGCCGGGGGAGCTGGTTCCCGAGGATGCCGTGTTCACCTTCGATCTCGATCTGAAGGATCCCCAGATCGTCGGATACCTCCAATCCGCCCTCCACGAGGGTCGGCTCCGTCTGATCCTCGCCTCGCTGTCACCCGCGAACCAGGTCACCCCGGGCGGCACCGGAGGGGGTGGAGCGGGCGCCTATCCGCAATGGGCGACCCGCGAGAACCTTCTGTTTGATCCGCCCAGGCTCCTTCTGGAAGGCGTCGTGGTCGGCGCGGACGACACGGATCAGGATGGGCTTCCAGACGACTGGGAACGCTTCTATTTCAGATCCCTCGCCAAGGGGGCCACGGACGACACCGACCAGGACCAGTCGACGGAGCTGACCGAATACCAGACCGGGACCGATCCGACGTCGTCGGGCAGCTATCTCCGCATCGACACGCTGAAGCTGGACGGGGACCGCAATGCGACCCTCGGGTTCCCGACCGCCCCGAGCCGCAGCTACCAGGTGGAGACGAGTCACGATCACCAGTCGTGGTGGCCGGCACAGGGCAGCCTGACGTACCCGACTCCGGGTCGTGCGCTGTTCGTGGAGCAGCGCCTGACGGATCCGCCGGTGCCGCCCTCCCAGGCCTTCTATCGGGTGGTGGCGGAGTAGACCGTCGGGAGCCGGGATCAGGTTGCTGCCCAGGGAATTGGCCTGTGGCAGTGAGCTGCGAGGTGACGCCAGGGTGGGGGAACCCCACGCGCGTCATAGGGGAACGACACCGCGCGACTTCAGCTCCCCGAGCATCCATCGATACTCGCTGACCAGCATGTCCTCGACCCGGGCCTGCTTCAGTTCCCGCGGCAGGACCTCCCAGGTGTAGGTCTCCATCTCCAGATGGGAGCAGAGCCGGGGGTTCTGCTTCAGGACATCGAGGGTCCCACGGAGGTGATCGACCGTCGTGCCGATCAGGGCCGTCTCCGGGGCATGCAGCGGGATGTGGAAGTGGATCCGCCACTCCCGGTCGAACTGGGGTCCGTCGCTCTCGGAGGTCGCCAACGCCGCGTCGAGGTCGGCATGCCGGACCAGTTCCCCGTCGGCCCGCCGCTCGATCACCTGGTGGAAGTAGACGCCATCGTCGAACGAGGGCAGGACGGCCCGGACCTCATGGGTGGGATGGACCCGGAGCGCGTTGCTCAGGTGGATCTTGCTGATCCGGATCCCGCGACGGTGCAGCCGCTGGAGCGCTTCCCCCGGGTGCTCAAACTGGAGGGCGAAATGGCAGGTGTCGTAGTTGATGCCCAGATGTTCGCGGAGGCGGAGATCACCGGGTCGATCCGCCTCGAGCTGTCCGAAGAACGTGATGAATTCCGCCGTGTTCTCGACGGTTCCGAACGGTTCGGGCTCCAGTCCGAGGTGCAGCTTCCGGCCGGTTCTGCGCGTCAGCTGCTCCTGGTGGTCGACGCAGCGCCACAGGTGGTTCCGCGCGACGGCGAGTTCCCGGGTTCCCAGACGGAACTGCTTGAAGCTCACCGGCACGGTGCTGACGGAACCCTCCACCCCTTCGGGCAGGAGCTCGGCCAGGATGTCGAACAGTCGATTGGTGTAGGCGAGGCGTTCAGGGGAGGTCCAGTCGGGCTGGCAGACCTGCTCCTTCACGCGGGTGCCATGGAAGTTGCCGAAGGGAAATCCGTTGATCGTGAAGACGTAGCAACGGTTCCGCTCGAGCCACCGCTGGAAATCCTTGAGCACCGCCGGGACGGCCAGTTCGCGGGAAGCGGCGTCGCTGAGCCGGAGTCCGATGGCGTAGGGAGCGTCGGGACAGATGGCCCGGCGCACGGCAAGGGTGTGGCGCTCGAGGCTGGCGAGGGTCTCCTGCCAGGAACCGCCCCGATGCACATTGGTGCAATAGGCCAGATGGAGTCCGTGGGTGAGCTTCACGGGGAAAGGATTCCTCAAAGGAGCCCGTGGCGGAAGTTGAGAGGTGGGTTGACGGACCGACTGCCGCCCGCCCCCTGCTTGCATTCCCGTGCGTCTCCGAAAGGCTCGACGGATGTCACGGCGTCGAAAGGTCCTGGGGTGCTGGGGATGGGTGTTGCAACTCGGGCTTGCCGCCCGTCTCCAGGGTTCCCTCGAGGCGGCGGACGGATCCGATTCCACAGACCGTATTGCCCGGGAGGCGCTCTCCATCGTGTCCCAACATCGGGGAGTCTGGGATGCCGCCCCCGATGCCATGCCGACCCGCAAGGTCCCGGATGGTCCCCTGCTCGGGAACGGAGACCTCGGTGTGGCCGTGGGGGCGGTGGCCGAACGCCGTCGATTCTTCGGCCTCGGTGAGGAGGGCGGCGCCAACGTCACGCGGCGGACCAATGCCCCGACCGCGTGTCCGGAACTCCATCGGTTCCACCTGTCCAAGAACGATTTCTGGAAGACCAAGACGATCTATCCCAACGCCCACCCCGCGCCGATCGGTTTCATCGACGTGTCGATTCCCGCGCTCAACGGGGGCGTGTTCCGGGTCGAGCAGATCCTCGAGACGGCCGAGGTGGTGCACACCCTCACGACCGCCCACCGGATGGAGGACCCCCCGCCCTTCACCCGCCCGGGCACGGAGGTGCGGATGCGATCGTGGGTGGCTGCCACGGAGAACCTCCTGGTCATCGAGCTCTCCGTCGCTGGCGATCCGGCCGATGCCAATCCCTTCGCCCCGACGGCACTGACCGGGGTCGATGTCCGACTCTCGCCCATGACCGGGAACGAATCGGAGACCGCGTCGGGCAATCTCCCGGACGGCTACTGGGCCGTGCGCCGGTTTGTCAGCATCACCAACTCGATCGCGTTGGAGCAGAAGCCGTCGGCCAAGACCACGGAGGCGGCCGTGGCCCTCCGGCTGCTGGGCCATCGACAACCGGGGCTCCCGTGGAGTCGGGGCGATGGCTGGTCCGCAGATCGTTTCGTGCTCCAACCCGGTCGCGTGGTGCACCTCGTCGCCTCGGTGGTGACGGGGGAGGAATCCGCGCAGCCGCTCGGGGAGGCGCGGCGCCGGGTGGCCGCGTTGACCCTGGAGCGGATCACTGAACTGAAGGAGCGCCACCGTGCCTGGTGGCGCGGGTTCTGGTCGCGATCCTTCGTCCGCATCGGGGATCCGTTGATCGAACGCTACTACTACGGTTCCCAGTACCTGATGGCCTCCTGTTCCCGGAACCCGCGGTTCGCCCCGTCCCTCTACGGCAACTGGATCACGATGGACGGCCCGTCGTGGCAGGCCGACTACCACCTCAACTACAACCATGAGGCTCCGTGGTGGGCCGTGTTCTCGTCCAACCATCCCGAGCTGGCAGAGCCCTACGACACGCCGATCCTCGAGTATCTCCCAACCGCGAAGGCCAACGCCCGGGAGTTCCTGGAGGTCCCGGGTGTGTACTACGACGTCGGGATCGGTCCCCAGGGGCTCGAGACCGCCTTCATGCCCGACGGGCACAGCATCCCCGGGGAGGGACGCCGGATGTTCCTCGGACAGAAGAGCAATGCCGCGTTCGCAGCGGTCAACATGCTCCAGCGGATCGAACACACCTGGGACCTCGACTACGCCCGCAAGGTCTATCCGTTCCTGCAGGAGACGGCCCGGTTCTGGGAATCCTATCTCAAGCTCGACGGGGGGCGCTATGTGATCACCCGGGACGCCTCAGGGGAGGTTGGGGATGGGGGCAGCGACCAGAACAACTGCCTGTCCCTCGGACTCGTCCGGAACCTGTTCCGCGGCATGATCGAGGTGAGTGGCGAGCTGGGCAGGGATGCCGATCGACGGGGTCGCTGGCAGGACATCCTCGACCGGTTGAGTGAGTTCCCGACGGTCGAGGTCGATGGCGTCCGTCGGCTCCGGGGGGCGGAGGCTGGACCGGCTGCGTCCCGCATCGGGCCGAAGCGGAACAACACCCGGGTGGAGTTCATGGGCATGGTCTGGCCCTCGACCGTTGTCGGCTTCGATTCCGATCCAGGACTGCTCAAGGTCCTGCAGGACGATGTCCGGGGATGGGCCCGGTCGGAATGGATCGGCCACTTCAACGGCTTCAGCATGACATTCCCGGGGGCGGTCCGGGTGGGCCATGATCCCCGGGACATCCTGTCGAAGCTCCGGCAGCAGCTGGAGTCGTTCGGATTCCCGAACCTCATGGTCTTCACCGGCGGCGGCGGCATCGAGAACTGCGCCGGCGTGCCAGCGACGATTAACGAGATGCTGTTGCAGGGCCATCGGGGGAAGCTCCGGGTCTTTCCGGTCTGGCCTCGGGACCAGGCCGCTTCCTTCGGCCGATTGAGGGCGCCCGGTGCGTTCCTGGTCAGCGGCGAGATCCGCGACGGGGAGATCGGGCCGGTGGAGATCGAGAGCGAGCGGGGAAGGACCTGTCGGCTGGTCAACCCATGGCCCGGCCGATCCGTGCTCCTGAGACGTTCGGCCGGTGGCGAGCAGAGGCTCTCCGGGGAACTCCTGGAGTGGTCGACCCGTGCCGGGGAACACGACACGCTGACGCCCCAGTGACGGGGCGGAGCCGCTTCGTCACAGCGGACGGAAGCCCGCCCGCTCCAGACCTCTGCGGATCACGCTGCTCGACTTCATGCGGCGCCAGACCGATCCGGTCCGATGGTTCTCCGCCATGATCAGGATCGCCCCCTGGTCGATGCCGAGTGTGTCGGTTGCCCACCAGTCCTCCTTCCGGTTGAACCCATCCCGGAACCCATAGCGTCCCCACAGCTGTTTCCCGTAGGTCCGTTCCCAGTGACGGAGAGTCGGGATGCAGACCTCGGGCGCGAACGGGATCGATCCGCCGACGGCTGTCGGCGCGAGGGTGCCGTCATCGTTCTCCGCCGGGGGTGCCCCGCGGGCGGCGTATCCCTTCGGTCCATCACACGCGCTCAAGCCCCACTCCAGGGGGCCGTAGTTCGGGAACCCACCCGGGTTTGCGATGCAGTAGGCCCGTTGGGCGAGGGTGGCGCGACGCGAGTTCTCGAAGTAGTCGATGCCGTGGGGGCGCATCGCGGCATCGACGAGGCCTCTGAAATCCACCCAGCAATGGGAGTACTGATGACCAAACAGCGGGGCGAACTCCACGAATTCAAAGCCGTGGTGTGGGCGCCAACGGTACCCTTCGGTCCAGGCCTCCCAGCGGACCGGGGCGGGGTGGCCTGACCCGTCAGTGGCCCCCAGCGCGATGAGATAGAGGATCATCGCCTCGTTGTAGCCCACCCAGCGCGACGCCAGGAACCCCTTCTCCGGATGCCACCCCATCGTGAAGGTATCCCTGCCGTTCGTCATCCAGGCCCAGTCGACGCGAGAGACGATCTGATCGGCCAGGTCCCGGATCGCCCTCTCTTCGGGGTCCCGTCCCGAGAAGAACTCCCGGGCATCGAGCACCCCGGCCAGCAGCAGGGCGGTGTCGATGGAGGAGAGCTCGCACTTCCAGGCGCGTCGGCCCGACTCCATCTCGAGGAAATGGTAGAACCAGCCGCGATGCCCGATCGTGCCCTCGGCCTGATCCCCTTGGGGTCCCTCGGCGAAGGTCTTGAGCGTGGTCAGGACCCGTCCCCGTGCCGCAGCGCGGGGAATCCATCCGCGTTCGACCCCGATGTTCAGGGCGCTGAGACCGAATCCTACGGCGGCGATGCTGCATTTGGATTCGGGAGTGGTCCGATCCCGGATCAGTCCGTTCTTGGGGTTCGCCTCGTTCCAGAAGTAGTCGAAGGCCGCCCGCTCCATGCGGTCGAGGAAGGCGTCGTCTGACTCCGGACCCGGTCGCCCTTCGGCGCCCAGGAGGTGGGTGCCGAGGAGGTGTCCCCAGAGGGCCAGGGTCACGACCAGGATGCGGAGCGCGTGGGGCATAGGTGGATGCTATCGCGGGCGGTTGGGACGCCAAACCTTTCCCGGATCCGGGGCCTCTGGCGCCGCATCCGGGTGGGGTCCGTCGGATCCAAGCCGTTGCATTGACGGCATACACGACTGCTGTCAAAGCAATGGCATGACGAGAACCCGGATCCAACTCGCGGATGAGACGTCTGCTCGCGCGAAGAGGCTTTGCGAAGCCCGTGAGATACCTCTGGCCGAGCTCGCACGACGTGGGATCGAGTACATCCTCAGCGTGTACGCTTCGGATTCGGATGCGAACCGGGAGTGGCACCCGCCCAAGCCGCGCCTGCTTGGTTGGAAGGGGTTGACCGATGAGGGAATCAAGGTTGAAGCGCAGCGGACTACTGTTGAGGTGTCGTTGAGGCGGGGTGGAAGGAAATAGGCCATGCTGTCCATCGACACCAACATCCTGTTCCACGGATTCAATCGCTGACGTCCCGATCAAAACCACCTTCGGAGACGGACAATGGCCTCGTATCGACGAATTCAGCCGCTTTGGAAATGAGTCGGCATCATCTCAGGTCTCGCGCGTGGTGGGCGGGATTGGGGGCCTCCATGGCGCTCGTTTGGTTCGGCACGCCGCACAGTGCGGGAGGCTTCTGGCGAGGTGGCTATTTTACATGTCTCTGCAGCGCGAATCTTGTCGCCGAATTCCGTGACGGGCAGGTGATGACCCACTTGGATCCCTGGCCGGATCCATCAGGGGCTCCCGGTGGCAGCGAGGAGATCTCGACCAGACCCGCTGGCTCCTATCGCCGCACCGGTTGGCACTCATTCGAGTGGTCACAGCCAACGGGCAGCGGTGGAATGAACCGCCTGGAATTCGCGCCGGGCTGGCTTCTCTGCCGAGTTGAGAACCCAGAAACACGGGAGGTATGGTGGGGTGTCCGTGAGTACAACCTCTCCCGTATCCTGCGGATCCGAGGGCATCGGGACCCCATTCGGTCCAGACCATCGGCAATGGATTAGAGTGGGGCGACCGCTTCGGACTTAATCTCCTGCATCCCCGGGAGAGGAGCCATGGAAGCATCGGATTCGAAGCCTGATTCCCAGAGACGGTGCAGTGGGTCCGTGGAACGAGACCGGCTTGGATCTCGGCTTCGTTCTCCCGCCCCCCGGGTCACGGAAGATTTTGGGAAGGCTGGGAGGATTCGGCTGCGGTAAGCTGCCCGAGGAACGTTGAGACGGCAGCACGCACGATATGGCTTTACGACGCGGGAGAATGAATTGGTATGACATCGTCCTGGTGGCACTGGCTGCAGCGATTGTCTACCCCGACAAGGTTCTGGAGTGGTTGAGCGAGCGCACGGGGTGTGCTTTTGGCTGGTTTCATGTGGTGGTTTTGGAGGTGGTCGCCATCGCCCTGATGGGTGTCACGATGTTGGGGTTGATGCCGATGTATCCGAAGTTGGAGTGGTGGCATCCGGTGATGTATGTGGGGATGCTCGCGTCGATCCGGGTCATTACGGGGTGGGTCACCCGGTTGTTCGGATTCAACGACTGATGCGGGTGTCGTCTCACCCTGCGTTGTGGCGGATCCGTTCCCGCACTGGGGACATCACGGATGCGATCCTCGTCCCAGGAAGTGGAGTGGCGGCTGCTCGCATCGACTGGCGAGATTTTGAATTGATTGGTGGTCGTGGCCGAAGCCACTTCGGTGGTAGTCACAAGTTCCACTTCGTCAGGCTAAGGTGAGGGGACCTCGACATCGTTCGGCCACGGAGCACGTCATGCGTTTTCAACATTCCATTCTCTCAGTCCTGGCCGCAGGCATGATTTCTGGGTGTCTGGACCGCATCCCACCGAAGTCGCTGACCCAAACGCGCATGCACGTCACCAAACGGCGCATTCTCCAATACGCGCGCGCTCACAATCAGTTGCCGCCGGACCTGGCTTCACTTCCCCCGATGAGCGGGTTCGATACGAGCATTGTGGATGGATGGAAGCGTTCGTTGACCTACCAGACCAACTCAGCAGGGATCGTCACGTTGCTGAGTCTCGGCCGAGATGGCGTTCGGGGAGGCTCTGGGGAAGACGCGGACATTGAGCGTTCCTTCAACGCTTACGACGGGCTGGGAACGTGGAGTGATGAGTCGATTGATTGGAGACGGTCGCCATGACCCCGCCGGCGAACGAGGCGTCTGCAGGCGCCTGCGCGGTTGCGCCTCGGTTTCATGCGGAGTTCAGCAGGCGCGCACTACCTGAGATGCGTCGTTGGTCATCACCGGCCACCCGATCAACCTGATTCCATTTGGAGGGGGAAACCCCAACAAAAACGGGGTTCCTGAGTGGAGCCGGCTGTCGGGATTGAACCGACGACCCACGGTTTACAAAACCGTTGCTCTGCCGCTGAGCTAAGCCGGCCTAAGTATCTATCCATCAACACTGTGTGACGGATTCGCTGAAGAGTTTACGGGCGTAATGCCTAACAAAAAACTACCAACTGACGCCCGTCCAACGCCAACAACATGTTTAGTGTGCCGAGGAACTCCACACCTGCCAACGCCAAGTTGGCTGGAGGTGTTTCCTTCGATTGTCTGGGAGGGAACCAGGGATTCCCGCGGAGGCGCAAAGGCGCTGAGATGGGAAACGAATGGGAGGGACGAGGTGCCGCTCGTCCCCATCCATGCCGCAACGCTGAAGCGAAGCTGTTGGGTGGTCGGGAGGTGATCGGTACGCGGAGACGCCGAGACGCGGAGGAGAATCGAGGCCAAGGAAGACGGAGACAGGACTCCCGCAGAGGGGTGGAGGCGCGGAGAAGAGGGAATGGAAGGCGTGGTGCCGTGGGGAATCGGATTTACCAACGACCTCCCGGCTTTTCCTCCGTGTCTCCGCGTGCCCATTCACCTCCGTGTTTCGCCTCGGTTGGATCGAGATGGGGCCGTGAGGGACCACAGCCCTTGGGGGGCAGAGCGCGGCTCGGCGCTGGGGATCACGGAGAGATCAGCGGCCTCCGCGTCAGGATGGCGTGGACCGCAAAGGCCGTGGCCAGGACGGCGGGCAGCGTGGTCACCAGGATCGAGAGCACGAGTCCGAGCCGGAACGCGAGCGCGGGCAGTGCGTCTTCCGTGGTGGGCCAGAGTTGGCGCCAGACCAGTTCGACCACCCAGCCGCCGGTGTAGAAGAGGTTCACCACGACGGCGTAGGCCAGCACGAAGAAGAAGAGCGGTGGATCGGGGCGGTGGATGGGCGTCTCTAGGTAGGCGTTTGTGACGCTCATGGCCAGGGTGCCCGTGGCGATGGTCATGATTCCCACGATCCCGACGATCAGGTTGAAGGGAACCCGACGAGTTTCCCACCAGCCAATGGTCTGCCAGGCGTTGGTGATTCCTGGCGGCCGCTGGAAGAGGGAGGCGCTGAAGAGGCTGTTCAGGATGGCGTTCATGTGGGGTTGGACCCTTCCCAACCCGAGAGTCAGGCTCCTAGTCCCATACCGGTGTGGCAACCCGGGTGTTGGGTCTTCAAAACGCGGACGTTCTTGTGGGCCTGTCGGATCAAGAGGCTTCGACGCCGCATTGGAGAGTCAACAGAGGACCTGGTCGATAGCCTTGGTCTGGACCGTCAGGGAGACCTCTGCGGGCAGGCGATGACGGGCTGCCTTCCGCTGTCGCGTGACTTCCGCTTGCCGGGATCGGGGCGGATGACAGGTTCAGTCTCCTTCGTCCGTGGAGACCACGGGACTGCACGACGTCTTGATGCCTCCACAGCCCCCAGCGACCTCCCCGGATGTTCCCAGTGCGCCCCGGGCGCTCTGGACGGTCCTCACCTTTCTCGGTCGCCGTCCGGGCTGGGTGGCGCTGTCGATCTCGCTGCTGCTGGTCAACATCGGCATCGAGCTCGCTCTCCCCCAGTTCCTCGGGAATGCCATCACCCGGCTTCAGGATCCCACCGCCGCACGGGAATTCCCGCTGGCCTGGTCGGTGGCGCTCTTCTCGGGCCTGGTCCTCCTCCGGACCCTCGTTGGTCTCGTCCTGGGTCCCATCCGCAACCGCACCGCGATCACGACGCTCGGGGACCTCCGGGCTGCGGTCTACGACAGCCTCCAACGGAAGAGCTTCGCCTGGCATGACAACGCCCGGACCGGCGAACTGATCTCAAGGGCGGTGACCGATGTCGGTCGTCTCCAGGAACTCCTCTTCGTCTGTCTCCTGTTCAGCGTCGATGTCATCGCTGGACTTGCCGGGACCCTGGTCCTGGTCTTCCTGGTCAGCATGCCCCTCGGATGGATCGCCCTGGGTTCCATGCTTCCGACGGTGCTGGCGATGGGATACTTCGCGGTCCGTCTCCAGCCGCGATGGCGACGGGTCCACGATCGCCACGGGGCGATGAGCACGGTGATCCAGGAGAACATCGCCGGGGTCCGGGTGGTGAAGGCATTCGCCCGGGAGTCGGCCGAGATCGAGAAGTTCCGGGGCAGGCGGGAGGAGTTCCTCCGGGAGGTGGCGGAGACGGTGAACTACTGGGCGGCCCGGGTGCCGTTCGCCCAGTTCCTGTTCGGACTCGGCCTGCCGCTCGTGCTCTGGGTGGGGGGGCAGCAGGTGGTCCGCGGTGAGATCCCACTCGGGGACCTGGTGAAGGTGGTCTTCTACCTCCTCGGACTGGGCGGACGCATCGGGATCATCGGGCAGATCACCAACATCCTCCAGAATGCGAGCTCCGCCGCCCAACGGATCTGCGAGATCCTGCAGGACGGACGTGCTGCTGATTCCGGCCGACCTTCCGGGTCGGGGCCCCTCCGGGGCGCGATCCGTCTCGAGGAGGTGGGATTCGACTACACCTCCAACCCTTCGCTGCGGGTGGAATCCGAGAAACCGGCGGCGCCGCCCCCAGGTCGACCGGAGAGTCCCCGGGGACAGGTCATGGCGCTGGAGGCCGTGTCGTTCGAGGTCGGGCCGGGTGAGACGGTGGCAATCGTCGGCCCCACGGGCGCGGGCAAGACGACGCTCCTCTCCCTCGTGCCGGGGTTCCACACACCCAGCCGGGGGCGGCTCCTCATCGATGGCGTGGATGTCCGGGAATTCGATCCGGCATGGCTGAGGCGAAGCGTGGCGATCGTCTTCCAGGAGACCTTCCTGTTCAGCGCGTCGGTCGCCGACAACATCGCGTTCGGACGTCCGCAGGCGACGCGTGAGGAGGTTGAACGTGCCGCCCGAGCCGCCCGTGCCGACGGGTTCATCCGCGAACTCGCCGAGGGCTATGACACGGTGATCGGCGAGCGCGGGGTGTCCTTGAGCGGAGGGCAGCGCCAGCGGCTGGCCATCGCGCGGGCACTCCTGGTGGATCCCACGATCGTGCTGCTGGACGATGCCACCAGCGCGGTCGATCCCCGCACGGAGCACGAGATCCAGGACGCCCTCGGCGAGCTGTGCCGCGGACGCACAACCCTGGTCGTCGCCCATCGCCTCGCCACGGTCCGCCGGGCCGACCGCATCGTGGTGCTCGACCGTGGCCGGGTCGTGGGGCTGGGCACGCATGAGGTTCTCCTGCGCACCCATGAACTCTACCGCTCCCTGTTCGGCGGTCAGACCGGGGAGGAGGGGCACTGATGGCCACCCACGACGACATCGCCCTGGACGAGGAGTTCGCACAGGCCCCGATGAAGGGGTCGGTGTTCCGACGGCTCTTCGCCTACACCCGACCCCATCGGCGGCTGTTCATGGCGAACCTGTTCCTGACGGTGCTGGCGACGGCCTCGACCCTCCTCGGACCGAAGCTGGTCCAGGTCGGGATCGACCGGTATCTGGAGCCGGCACTGATCGCGGGAGGGGAGTCCTCCGAAGCGGCGCTCCGCGGGGTGGGTCTGGTCAGTGCGATCTACCTCATCAATCTCCTCGTGGGCTGGGGCCTGTCGGTCTGGCAGGTCCGCTCCTCGATCACGATCGGGCAGGGGGCGATGAACGACCTCCGCCTCGCGGTGTTCGAGCACATCCAGCGTCTCTCGCTGAACTACTTCGACCGCACCCATCAGGGTCGGATCATCGCGAGGGCGGACTCGGACGTGGATGCGCTGGACCGGGTCCTGACCTGGGGTGCCTCGCAGGCGCTGTCGAGCCTGATCACCCTGGTCGGGGTGGTGATCGTGCTGGTCCGATACGACCTGCGCCTCTTCCTGGCGGTCGGGGTGGTCCTGCCGCCGCTGGTGGGTCTGACGCTCTGGTTCCATCACCGGGGTCGTGAGGCGCATCGACGGCTCCGGGGTACGCAGTCGCGGATCACCGCTGCGATGGCGGAGAACATCACGGGCGTCCGCGTGGTGCAGGCCTTCGTCCGGGAGGACGAGAACCTCCGTCGGTTCGAGCATCTCCAGGGTGAATTCACCGACCGGTGGGTGGCCTCGGCCCGGGTGTTCCACACCTACATGCCGTTCGTGAACCTCCTCGCGGGCGGGGCCACCGCGGTCGTGCTGGGCTACGGCGGCTGGCGGGTCATGGAGGGGGTGTTGACCGTCGGACAGCTGGCGGCGTTCGTCCTGTATCTCGGGCTCTTCTTCGGGCCGATCCAGATCATGGGCGACCTCTACAATGCGGCGCTCTCGGCGGCGGCCAGTGCGGAGCGGATCTTCGGCCTGCTGGACACCGAGCCGCAGGTCCGGGACCGCCCCCAGGCCGTGGATCTGGAGCGGTTGGAGGGCGGGGTCGTCTTCGAGCGGGTGCGGTTCCGGTACGACACCACCCCGAAGGAGGTCTGGGTGCTCGATGGCATCGACTTCGAGGTCCAGCCGGGACGGATGGTCGCCCTGGTGGGGCCGACGGGATCCGGCAAGACCAGCATCATCAGTCTTCTCGCCCGGTTCTACGAACCCCAGGACGGACGCATCCTCGTGGATGGACACGACACGGCGCTCCATACGCTCGGGTCGTTGCACCGTCAGATCGGCATCGTCACCCAGGAGAGCTTCCTGTTCACCGGGACGGTCCTGGAGAACCTGAAGTTCGGGCGACCGGAGGCGAGCGATGCGGAGGTGATCGAGGCGGCCCGGAGGCTGGGCACCCACGAGATCATCGAGCGGCTGCCGGGGGGGTATGCGACCGAGGTCCGGGAGCGGGGTGGGAACCTGAGCGCCGGGGAACGCCAGCTCATCACCATCACCCGAGCGATGGTCGCGGATCCCAGGATCCTGATCCTCGACGAGGCGACGAGCGCGGTGGATCCCGGGATCGAACGGGTGATCCAGCAGGCGTTGTCCACGCTGTTCCAGCGCCGGACCAGCTTCGTGATCGCCCATCGACTCAGCACGGTGCGGCATGCCGATCTGATCCTGGTCCTGGACCATGGTCGCATCGTGGAGCGGGGGACCCACGACCAGCTGGTGGCGGCGGGGGGTGTCTACGCGGGGCTCCACGCGGAATTCGTGCGGTGAGAAACCGAGACGGGAGGTCTTGGGGCCGCGGGTCTCTCAGGGAGGCGGGATGAGTTCGGGGAACCGGCAGGACTCGCAGAGGGAGCCACCGGGTTCGCAGAACTCCTGGGCGATGTGGAGGAGTCCCTGCTGGATCGCGGCGCTCTGGGGCAGACGGGGGCGGGTTAGGGAGAAGAGGCGCTGGCGGATCTGGCGGAGACGGCCGTTGTCCTGTCCTGTGGGCCACTGGAAGTAGAGGGTCTCGACGCGTCGCAGGGCCCCTGCATCGCCGGTGGTCTCGGCCTGGGCGCGGAGCCAGGGAAGGACGGCGTTCATGGCGATGTCGGTCGTCCGGGATTCCCCCAGCCAAGGAAGGGGGGTCGTCCGGGCGTCGGACCGCAGGGTCCAGTGGTGGTTCCAGAAGGAATCCCTGGGAAGGCCGGTCTCGAGGGTCTGTCGCAACAGGACACCGGGCGGGATGTCCCCGGTGGTGCAGCGTTCCATCCATTCCCGGAGGCGGTCCGGCAGGCCTGCGTCCGCCCTCCAGCGGCTGGCGAGGGCGAGGCGACGCTGGGGATGGTTCGCGGGTCGGATTCCGGCGAAGCGCCAGACGAGTCGGGGCAGGATGTCGTCGGACCACCGGGCCCGTTCCCGCCACCAGTTGTCCCAGAGGTCCCGGAACAGGCGCGCCGCGTCGAAGGTGGTCGGAGGGTCGACGGGGAGGAGTCCAGAGAGTCCGAACAGTCGTGCCTCCCAGAGGCGTGGGTCGCCACAGGGCTCGTCCGTGACGATCTCGGCGAGGCGTTGGAGAGGCCAGCGGTTGTGTTGGAATCCGAGGGCGGTGAAGAGGGATTCCCAGAGGGCCTGATCCCAGTTCGTGACGCGGGCGCGGATCCGGTGGGTCTGTGTCTTCTGGTCGAGACGTCTCCGTGCCGCCGCGGTCAGGAGTTCCGTGAGCGGTCCCGTGGCCAATCCCTGGAGGGAGGGGTAGCAGCGGCCGAGGGTGCCGGGGGGGATTGCGACGAGCGAGCCGGTGTCGAGCCAGGGGATCAGCTCGGGGAGAGGGCCTTCGAGATGGGGCTCGAGGGCCAGCGTGGGCAGCTCGGGGTGGACGGGTGCGGTGTTCCAGACGACATGGAGCACGACATCGCGGTAGGCGGGATTCCGGGCATGACCGTGTTGGAACCAGGCGCTGGGATGACGATCCACCTCGATGTCACCCGTCACCGGTGGGGCGTCGCCGATCTGCACGATGGCCCGGCGGAAGTCGGGTCCGGCCTCGCGGTTCCAGAATCCGGGATGGAGCACACGGAGGGGGCGTTCGTCGGTGAGGCGGAGCCCTGTGCGCCGCAGACGCTGGTGTCGCCAGAGCTGCTGCATCCAGCGTTCCGGCGGGGGTGTGTTGGAGGATCCGGCTGCGGGGATCCGGATCGGGGCTTCAGGCGTTGGGTTCCCCGTGGGGTTGGTCGGTGTTGTCTTCACGCCTCTTCCTTGCCCAACCGTCGGTTTTCCGGACAAGGATCCCGGAACACCAAATTTAGGGGGTTGGATGAGGGGTTTCCCGGACCCAGGCTGGAGGGTTTTCCCGGGGTTGGGGTCGGACCCGGAAACTTCTGTTGCAACTCCCGGGTCGGTTCCGGGTTTGATCCGGTTGAACGAGTCCCTGGGACCCTGCGTCCACTGGGGCACCTCCTCATGAACAGAACGGGCTTTCTCAAATCACTGGTCCTCCGGTGCTGGGTGTTCTTCCATGGAATCGGGGCGGTTGCTGGCGCCGAACCCGCGGCGTTGGCCCTCGATCCGCGCCGGGATGCGACCGTGGTCGCCGTCGAGCGGGTGATGCCGAGCGTGGTCAACATCGCCACCCGGACGTGGGTCGAGCGGGAGCACCCCTATGAACGGCTCTGGCGCCAGTACTATGGGTACCAGCGGAAGCCCGAGGCCACCTACAGCCGGGGATCGGGCGTGGTGGTCAATGAGGATGGATACGTCCTCACCAACACCCATGTCGTGGCGGATGCCGACGACATCTGGGTGAAGTTCGCCGAGGAGGAGGATCCCATCCCGGCCGAGCGGGTCGTCCTCTCCAAGGCCAAGGACGTCGCCGTCCTGAGGCTCCGTCCCAAGATCCCCCGGAAGTTCCGTCCGGTCCCCTTTGCCCGGGATGACGATCTGCTGCTCGGCGAGACCGTCATCGCGCTCGGGAACCCCTTCAACCTGGGCGCCTCGGTCTCCCGGGGGATCCTGAGCTCGAAGTCGCGTCGTGCGCCCTCCGAGGTCGGTCTGGGCGAGTCGCTCGACATCGCCGACTGGCTGCAGACGGATGCCTCGATCAACCCGGGGAATTCCGGGGGACCGCTGGTGAATCTCCGGGGAGAACTGATCGGCCTCAACGTGGCCGTGCTCAATCCCTCCTACAGCCAGGGCATCGGGTTCGCCATCCCGGTGAAGCAGATCAGCGCCGCCCTGGCCGAGACCCTCAGCGGCGTGACCGTCGGGGGCTTCTGGTTCGGGGCCCAGTTGAGCGGGCTCAAACCTCCGCTCGTGGTCGAGGCCGTCCAGCCCCGGAGCCCCGCCGCCCAGGGTGGACTCAAGGTGGGTGACTCCATCCTCCAGATCGACGGCAAGGCCGTGAACAGCCTGATCGACTTCAACCGGGACCTGGTCCAGGCGAAGGCCGACCGTGATGTCGTGCTGAAGGTGTCCCGCAAGGGCGAGGGAAAGGTGCTCCGGCTGCGTCTCATCGATGAACGGGTGTTCTTCAACAACGATCTCCTCTGGAAACGGCTGGGACTGCGGTTGAAGGCGGCCGACTCCGGAGGGTTCCTGGTGGAGTCGGTGGAGAAGGGCGGTCCGGCCGCTCGGGCGGACATCCGGGTGGGCATGCTCCTCTCCGCTGTCGACGGGGAGCGTCTCGACTCGATCGTTGCCTTCGCGCGTCAGGTCTTCGCCAAGGGGGTGGGTGAGACCCTGAAGCTGGGCCTGGTCTGGGGGGAACGGCGCGGCCTGGTGGTCTATCGGACGGAGGGTGAGGCGGAGGTGGGGGTGCGCTGAGCGGAGTGGACGCGGGACGATGGGGGATGTTTCTGAACTTCTCCTTGGACACTCGCCCGGTCCACGTAGGCTCGCCCGCACGTCATGGAAGCCGCGCCAATGATCGAGGTGAGGGAGCTCACCAAGCGCTATCCCGGACGCACCGCGGTCAACGGCATCTCGTTCACCGTGGGGCGTGGGGAGGTCGTGGGCTTCCTCGGTCCCAACGGGGCCGGCAAGTCCACCACGATGCGCATCCTGTCGGCATTCATGCCGGCCACCAGCGGGACGGCGCGGGTCGCTGGCTACGACGTCTTCCATGAGCCCGACGAGGTCCGACGCCGGATCGGCTACATGCCGGAGAACAACCCGCTCCACCTCGACATGCGGGTGCGGGAATACCTCAAGTTCCGCGCCCGGCTGAAGGGCATGGGCTGGGGACGGAGCCGGGAGCGTGTGGACACGGTGCTCCAGCAGTGCGGGCTTACCGACGTCCAGAAGCGGATCATCGGACAGCTCTCGAAGGGCTACCGCCAGCGGGTGGGTCTTGCCGACGCGCTCATCCACGAGCCCGACCTGATCATCCTCGACGAACCCACCATCGGGCTCGATCCGCATCAGATCCGTTCCGTGCGGGCGTTGATCCAGGAGCTGGGCCGTCGCCACACCGTGTTGCTGTCGACCCACATCCTGAGCGAGGTGGAGATGACCTGCTCGCGGGTGCTGATCCTGAACCGGGGCGAGATCCTCGCGGTGGACACCCCGGCGAATCTCGAGCGCAACCTGGGCCTCGATGGACAGGTCGTGGCCGAGGTGGCGGCCTCCGCATCGGAACTGAGGGATGCGTTCCGGGATCTTCCGGACCTGGAGCGGCTCGACCTCAGCCCGTTGGAGGGTGGATTCCATCGGGTGGCTCTCACCCCGCGTCCGGGAGTCGACCTGCGTCCCGTGGTCTTCGACCTCGTGGGCCAGCGCGGGTGGCGTCTGCGGGAGCTGACCCGGAGCCGGCACACGCTGGAGGACATCTTCGTGCACCTGACCCGCGGACGGAGGGAGGATCCATGAGGGTCTTCATGGCACTGGTCCGACGGGAACTGGCGGGGGCCTTCAACGCCCTCACCGGGTGGGTGGTCATGGCGGCCACCGCACTCCTCACGGGAATCTCCATCGTCGACATGGTCACGAAGCTGTCGGACCGGCCGACCGACTCGCCGGTGACCGAGCTGTTCTACCAGAGCGCCTATTTCTGGGTGATCCTCCTCGTGGTCTCCCCGGTGATCACGATGCGGACCTTCGCGGCGGAGAAGTCCTCCGGGACCTATGAGGCGCTGATGACGACCCCGGTGGGCGACTGGCAGGTGGTGTTGGCGAAGTACACGGGATCGATGCTGTTCTTCGGGCTCGTGTGGCTGCCGCTGCTGGGGGTGCTGCTGATCCTGAGGCAGGTCACCGGCGAGGCGGGGCTGCTGGATCCGGGGGCGACGGCGGGGGCATTCCTCGGCGTCATGCTGATCGGGTCGGTCTACATGGCGATGGGCTGTTTCGCCTCCTCGCTGACCCGGAGCCAGATCATCGCCGCGATGGTGTCGTTCCTCCTCGGCATCGGGCTGTGGATCGTCAGCCTCCGCCCCGTCTCCACCCACATGGGCGATGGGCGGTGGGCGCGGCTCCTGGATGAGCTCTCGCTGCTGCGGCACATGGACGACTTCGCCCGTGGGATCCTCGACTCCCGTCACATCGTCCTCCATGTGACGGTGACCTTCCTGTTCCTGTTCCTCACCCAACGCGTCGTGGAGAGCCGCCGCTGGAAATGACCGCCCGGGGAATGACCACGTGAATCCAGACCGTTCCAGTTTCGAGCCCGGACGCCGCATGCGGACCGCGATGAATGTCATCGTCGCCGTCATGGCCCTGGTCGTGGTGGTCGGACTCCTGAACCACCTGTCGGTCAGCCGCCGCGTGTGGCGGGTCGATCTCTCGACGGCGCGGTCGGAGCCGTTGTCGGACCTGACGCGCCAGACGCTGGCGGCACAGACCAACGAGGTCCGGGTGACCGTGTTGTTCGATCCCTCGAGCGATCTCTATCCGCATGTGATGGGACTTCTCCGGGACTACGAGGCGCTCTCGCCGCGGATCCGGGTCCAGACCATCGACTACCTCCGGGACCCGGCGGCGGGGCTCAAGGTGGCGGGCCAATTCCAGCTCGGGGCCGGGGCCAAGGACCTCGTCGTGTTCGAGTCCGGCAACCGGCATCGGGTCGTCACGTCGGGCGAGCTGTCGGTGTACGACACGGGCAACCTCCGGGCCCTGGTGTCGGGCGAGGAACGGGATGTCCGGCGGGTGGGATTCACGGGGGAGTATCATTTCACCTCGGCCATCGCGGCGCTGGTCGACGCGGGCGAGACCCATGCCTGCTATCTGCTGGGCCATGGGGAGCATCCACCGGATGGGAAGGACAAGGGCGTGGGCTATGCCGCCTTCCTCGAGCTGCTGCGGGGCCAGAAGAACCTGACGGTCGACGTGATCCGGCTGGCGGGGGCGACGAATCAGATCCCGAAGAACTGCGAGCTGCTGGTGGTGGCGGGGCCGACCGCCCCCCTGCTTCCCGGGGAGCTGCAGAAGATCGAGGCGTTCCTGCAACGGGGCGGTCGACTCCTCGTGCTGCTCCATCCCTATACGGTCGAGAAGTCGACCGGACTGGAGGAGCTCCTGGCCCGATGGGGCATCGCGGCACCCCCGGCCTACGCGGGGGACGACCAGTTCACCAGCTACACGAAGCTGGACGTGCTGAGCCAGAACTTCGGCGGCCATGCGATCGTCTCCCCGCTCCGGAGGTCCGGCGGGGCTCTCTACTTCCCCCTGCCACGGGTCGTCGCCCCGATGCCGGCCCAGCAGATGCCGGCCGATGCGCCGAAGGCCGACGTGCTGGTCAAGACGAGTGCGTCGGGCATGACCCGTTCCAACGTGAAGGATGGGAACGCCGCCTTCGACCCGGCACGCGATGTCCGCAACCAGGAGATCCCCATCGCCGTGGCGGCCGAAAAGGGCGGGGTGTCGGGAATCGCCGCTGGACGCGGAACAACCCGCATCGTGGCGATCGGCGATTCCACCATGATGACCAACGAGACGCTCGATGAGCCCCGCGAACTGGCCGGCAACCGGGATTTCGCAAACATGGTGGTCGGCTGGCTGCTCGATCGTCCCCAGTCCCTCGCCATTGGCCCCCGTCGCATCCGGGAGTACCGGCTCGTCCTGACCTCGAGACAACGCCAGGTCCTGAGCTGGACCGTGATCGCGGGCCTCCCTGGAGCCATCCTGCTCATGGGTCTGGCGATCTGGTACCGACGACGGATCTGATCTGCACGCCCGATGAACACCCGTTCCACCTGGATTCTGGTCCTGCTGGCGTTGGCCCTCGGGGGATACACCTATCTGACCGAGCGTCCGGCGGGGTTGCCGGGAGCGGTGGCGGTCCGGTTCACGACCTTCGATCCCTCCCAGGTGCAGGGCATCGAACTGCTCCGCTCCAACGGGATCGTCCGGGTGGATCGGGCGGGATCAGGCTGGAGGATGTCCCTCCCGGTGGTCTACGGCGCCCAGAAGACCGCGGTCGAGGGCTTCCTCAAGTCGTTGTCGGAACTCCAGCCCCGTCGGGTGATCTCGGCGTCCGAGCTCTCGGTCGGGGGTGGGACGAACAGCCTGAAGGCCTTCGGGTTCGACGCCGAGCCGCTCACGGTCAAGCTGGAGATGGCCTCGGGGTCACCCCTGCTCTACCAGATCGGCGGCCCGACACCCCTGGGAGCCCAGTTCTATTTCAAGCAGGTCGGGGCGGATGGGGTGTTCACCGGCGATGATGCCTTCCTCGGAAACCTTCCCCCGACGCCCGACCACTGGCGGGACCGGAGTTTGTTCGATCTCCGGGGACAGTCCTTCGATCGGCTTGAGATCCGGGGTCCCACCGCTTTCACCGCGGTCCGGGAATCCACGAACGGGTCCTGGCGTCTGGTGAAGCCGTTGGCTGCCCGTGCGGACTCGGAGCGGATCGAGGCGCTCATCAACGCGCTCCAGGTGACGCCCGTGGCGGCGTTCGTATCGGACTCACCGCTGGTCGACCTCGCCGCCTATGGCTTCCAGCCACCGGAGTCCGAATTCGTCCTCGGCCGGGGCACGAACGACCTGGTCCATCTCCAGTTCGGCCGCGTGCCGACCAATTCCCCGGAACATGTGCTCGTCCGCCGCATGGCGACGACCAACGTCGTCCTGGCCCCCGTCCAGGCTGGAATGCTCCTGCGGCTCCCGCTCCCCAATTTCCGGGACCGGAGCCTCGCGCCCCGTCTCGAGGGGGTCTCCGAGGTGCGCTTCCGGTCGGACGGCGGCTGGGTCCGGGTCGAGCGTCAGGGCACCAATTGGACGGTGGTCGAGCCCAGGCGCTTCGCGGCCGATCCGACGTTGATGGACCAGCTCCTCCGCCAGCTGGGGGGCATGACCATCGTCGAGTTCCCGAATGATGTCCCGGCCGACCTCGGTCGGTACGGACTCCAGCGCCCCGAGCGTGGCTTCGTGGTCCTCGCTGGCACCAATGAGCTGGCCCGGCTGGACTTCGGATCCCAGGTGGGAACCGACGACAAGGTGTACGTCCGGCGGGCTGACGAGCCGAGCATCTACGCGACCCGACTGGGCGAGCTGCTCCGCCTGCCGGAGGTGGCGGACCAGATCCGTCTCATGCGCTTCGACCCCACGAACGTCGTCGAGATCGCCATCGAGCAGAAGGGACGGAAGCGGGTGCTCACCCGGGGATCGAATGGACGCTGGACCGCGTCGTCGGGGTCACCGGCCTCGTTCCTGGACGAGACGGTGAACGAGACCCTGTTCCGGCTGGGTCGTGTCGAGTCGACCCGTTATCGAACTCCTGAGGACGAGCAGCTGGGGCTGCTGAAGTTCAAGGAGGTGGATCACAGCGTCGACCTGAAGTTCCGTCCTGGGAGCGGACCGGGTTCATTGAGGTTCCAATTCGGAGGCAAGAACCCGGCCAACAACATGTTCGCCCTCGTCCGGTTCGACACCGATTCGGATCCCTTGTTGATCGAGTTCCCGTTGGCGCTCTACGAGGACGTGTACCGCGACCTCTCGGCCCCGTGAAGCCATCCCCGCCACCGGAGGTCCCGGGGTCGGATCCCGGGGCGGTTGTCCCAGAGGAAAGGGGGGGACGGTTCCTGCAGAGGTGCTGGAGGGGGTTCAAGTGGGGGGTCCGACTGGCCTATCTCCCTGCCGCCATCCTGCTCTATCTGGCCGTCCATCTGCATCAGGTCGGCCTGCCGGGTTTTGTCCGGGAGCCGCTCGTGGCCCAGTTGGAGGCGCAGGGACTGAGGCTGGAGTACAGCCGGATCCATCTCGAGTGGGGGGAAGGACTGTTCGCCGAGAACGTGCTGGTCCATTTCCGGGGCCGCCCCGACAGCCAGTTCGCCTACTTCCAGAAGATCCAGCTCCGCATCAACCTCCTCGCGCTGCGGGATCCGGAGCTTCCGATCGTGGAGTCGCTCGGACTCGTCGGTGGCGAGGTGTCTCTCCCGGTCGAGGGGGGGGCGGACGAGTCGGCGGCGCTGCTGAAGCTCAACCACATCTCGGGTGACCTCGAGTTCGAGGGGTTCGACACCTGGCGGCTCGTCGGGCTCTTCGCGAGGATCCACACCCTGACATTCGAGGCCATGGGGAGTCTGCGTGCGACGTCCCATCTGTTCGCCAACCGGTCCCCGCGGCCTCGGGACGGCGCAACCCCGGTCCTCTCGGTGAGGAGCGGTCCCTTGGCCCGGATCCTGAACGAGTTGGAGGCGACGGGCTTCCGGACCCCCCCGAAGCTGGACCTCGCGTTTGCCATCGACGGTGAGAGGCTGGAGCGGTCCCTCGTCGAGTTCCGGATGGAGGCGGCGGGTGCCACCAATGCCATCGGGACCTTCGACGGATTGCGGCTCCGGCTGAGTGTGTCGCCGGACACCGAGGAACCCCCGACGCTCCGTGGGGTGTTCCGTCTGGATTCCGATGCCGTCCGGACTTCGATGGGATCGGTTGCTGGACTGGGCTGGCAGATGGGGTTCCAAGTGCTCGCGAACGAGGCCCGGCCCTCCCATCTGGACTGGCAATTGACGGGAAGTTCGCTCGAACGGGACGGGTTCAACATCGGGCGGATCCGCGCCCAGGGCGTGACGCTGTCCACCAACCGCTTCCCGGAGGTGTCGGCCGGGGAGGGGGTCCGTGCCATGGCCCGGTCTGGTCTCGACCTGAGCGGTGGGTATTTCAGCACTGTGGAACTGGGCTTCCACGATCTCCAGGCGCCCTGGGGTGCGGTGACCAACGCCTCGGTCTTGGCCCGGATCTGGAATGCGACGAACGACTGGAGCCCGCGGGGTCTCGACCTTGCGATGGAGTCCGGAGGCATGCGGGTCCAGGGTCATGAGGCGGCAGGGCTGATGCTCCGGGGAAGCGTCCTTCCGGCATTGACGAACACCGGTCCGGCCCTGTCGGGATTCTGGACGGATCTCGCCCCGTGGCGGCTTCGTCTCGAGGCGGGACTCGACCATCCGAAGCTGTCCACCGGCACGCGGCTCGACTCGTTGGGGGCCCTCGTCGATTGGGCTGACGGCCGGGCATCGCTCACCAACCTCGAGGCGCGTTTCGAGGAGGGTACCGTGGTGGCCACGGCCACGGTCGATGCCCGGTCGCGGGAGACCCGTGCGATCCTCCGTGCGGAGGCCCAGCTCAGGGGCCTTGCCGCGGTGCTTCCCGACGACCTCTGGCAGGTGTGGACCCGCAACGACATCGGGACGAATTCCCGGGTCCAGCTCACGGTGTCGGCCAGTGGGCGGCTGCCGGAGTGGACGGTCCCCATGCGGGAGTGGAGGGAGCCCCTCCGCCGGGAGATCTCCCTGGAGGGTGGCGTCGAGGCTGCACCCGTCTCCTGGAGTGGAGTGACCCTGGATGAGGTGGGGTTGAAGGCGTCGTGGAGACGGGAACGGCTGCGGCTGGATTCCCTCCACATCGCGCAGGGCTGCGGCAGGGTGGAGGTGGATGGGACCTGCGACTGGACCGCGGGTGACTTCGAGGCCCGGGTTTCCAGCACCCTGGATCCCCTGGTGTTCCGACCCATCATCCGGGCCCCGGGACTGGCCCGGCAGTTCGACATGATCCGGCTGGGGTCCCGTCCGGAGATCCTCGCCGAAGTCCGGGGCAACACCCACAGCATGGCGGACCTCACGGGCACGGCCCGTGTGGCGATCACCAATGCCGTCTACCGACTGGAGCCGGTGACGGAACTGCGGACCACGGTCCAGTACACCAACGGCAACGTCTTCTTCACGGGGACGGATCTGCTCCAATCCACGAACCGGATCCTGGCGCCGTGGATGCGGTTCGATCCGAAGGCCAACCTCCTCTGGTTCACGAACGCGACCGCGAGGGTGGACCTGGCGTCGCTGGCCCGGGTGATCGGCCCGAGGACGGCGGACACGCTGGGGCCCTACCATTTCCCGGTGCCGCCCGAGGTCGAGGTCAACGGGGTGATCCCGACCGCGGACGAGGCCGACGCGGATGTGGTCTTCAAGACCCGGGCCCCGGCCTTCGAGTGGTGGTACTTCAAGTTCACGAACCTCGTGGCGACCGTCGGCTGGAAGGGTGATCGGCTTTCCATCACCAACGTCACCTCGGGCTTCTATGGCGGTTCGCTGGAGACGGACATCCAGCTCGACCTCACCGAGGCGCGGAACACCCGCTTCACGGCGGACCCGAGGTTCAGGGATGTCCGGGTCGATCTGCTGATGGAGGACCTGGTGACGCGGACGAACCAGCTGGGAGGCCTGCTGAGCGGTCAGGTCCTGGTGGAGCAGGGGCAGAGCCGGAAGGGCATGCCCTGGAAGGGGCGGGGCGATGCCGAGATCCGGGATGGCGTGCTCTGGGGGCTTCCCCTCTTCGGTCTGCTGTCACCGGTGTTCGATGCGGTGGCCCCGGGCATGGGGAAGGCGCAGTTCAATGCGGGCAACGCGACCTTCACCCTCACCAACAACACCGTCGATTTCCAGAAGGTGGAGCTGATCTCCTCGGCCATGCGTCTCGACATGAAGGGTGGGGTCGACTTCGACGGGAATCTGGACCTCCTGCTGGAGGCCCGTCCCCTGCGCGATGTCCCGGTCCTGGGTGCGATCCTGGACGTGGTCCTGGCGCCGTTCACGAAGCTGTTCGAGTACAAGATCGGAGGGACCCTGGGGCAGCCGGACGCGGAGCTGAGACACGTGCCCTCGTTCCTCCTGGCGCCGCTCCGGCCCTTCAGACTGTTGAAGGGGGTCTTCCAGGGACCCGATCCCAAGACATCACCTCGGCAGCCCTGAGATCCCGAGGTGGTTCAACCTCCATGCCGCTGGAAGCATCCCGGCGAGCCTCCGGAAGGTTCCCAGCGGTGAGATGGGGGGGCTCCACGCCCTTGGTCCGGGCGGGGCCAGCAGGGTGGATCGATCACTTCGGGAACTTCTTTTCCGGATAGGCCGGGCGGGGGGGGATGGATCTGGGATCCTTCCGGATCAGTTCCTCCAGATGTTTCACGGCGGCCTCCAGCTGGGCGTCCCGACCGTTGAAGGTGGCGTGCGGCAGGTTGTCCACGACGATGTCCGGATCCACCCCGTGACCCTCGATCAACCACTGGCCCTCCGGACCATAGACGCCCAGCTCCGCGGCCGTGGCCATGCCGCTGTCCACGAGCCAGCGGCGGGCGCTGAGCCAGATCTCCCCGCCCCACGTCCGGGTTCCGATGACCTTCCCCAGGCCGAGCCGCTTGAATCCCTCCGAGAACGCCTCGCCATCGCTGGCGGTCCGCTCGTTGCAGAGGACCACCATGTGCCCCCGGAAGGCGTACTGCATGTTCCAGGTCGGGTTCCCCACGCGCGGCTGCCAGAAGAACCAGGCCTTCCGCAACAACTTGCCCAGGATCCACGAATCGATGTTGCCGCCCCGGTTGTGGCGGACGTCGATGATCAGGCCCTGCCGCTGGAACACCGGATAGAACTCCCGGGCCCATTCCGCGATGTTGTCGGTGCCCATCGCCCGCAGGTGGACGTAGCCGATCTGGCCCTTGCCCAGGGCCTCCACGGTCCGTCGTCGGCTGTACTCCCAGTCGTCGTAGCGGAGGTCCGCCTCCCGTTCGGTGCTGATCGGTTTCACGACGATGGATTTCGGCGCGTTGGTATCCATCCGCCGGATCTCCATCAGCACCTGCTTCCCCGCCTGCTGGCGCAGCAGGGCCTCCAGGGGCACGCCGGCGGTGGTGGGACGTCCGTTCACGGACGTGATGACATCGCCCACCTTGAGGTCGACCTGGGGTTGCAGCAATGGGGAGAGGCCTCGGGGATAGTCCGGGTCGCTCTGGTAGATGGAGTCGACCCGCCAGCCGCTGGCGTTGGGGTCGAAGGTGAACCGTCCACCCAGCGCCGCAGGACGGATCTGGTCGGGACCATCCCGTTCATCGCCGTAGCGGACGAAGATGTGGAGCGTGGAGAGCTCTGCCGCGAGTTCCGCGATCACCTCGCTCAATTCCGAGCGGTCACTGACCCGGTCCACCAGCGGCAGGTACTTGTCGCGGAGCGCGGGCCAGTCGACGCCGTGCATCCCACGGTCGTAGAAGTAGTCCCGGAGCATCCGCCAGGACTCGGTGTAGATCTGGCGCCATTCCTCGCGGGGCACGACGGAGAAGGTCCAGCCCTCGAGCGGGAAGCGGTCGTCCAGTTTTGCCGGCGCCCCGGAATCGCTTGCGACCACGTGGAAGGCGTCGCCCTTCCGAATCAGCAGCTTCTTCCCGTCGCCGGAGAGCTCGTAGCTGGTCACGTCCTCGACGAAGGTCTTGGGCTTCGGGTCCTTGTTCGTGATCTCGAGCTGCTTGAGCTGTGACTTCGAGTCGAACCCAGTCTCCTTGGAGATCCAGAGCAGGTGCTTCTTCGTGGCGATCAGCTGACGGTAGTTGCCCGCGGGGACGGGCACCTCGTAGAGACGGGCCTGGAGTCCGTCCACATCGATCACCAAGGCCTCTTCCTTCTTGTCGGAACCCTCGCCCGGAGGTTTGCCGTCCTTGCGCTTCTCGCCGGAGGATTCCTTGGCGTCGTCCGGTTTTTCATCCTTCGAGGGCTTTGCGGTGACCAGTTCCGTGGGGCTGCGGAACGGCCACTCGGCATCGCGCTTCAGGGCGATGGCGAACACCTGGGTCGTGTCGGTGAAGAAGGGGTCCGGCTGCCTCGGGCCCCAGGGGCTGCCCACGAGGGAACGGAGCTGTCGATCGGTCAGGAAGTACAGCCACTTGCCGTCGGGTGACCATGCGGGGCTCCCACTGTCCACCCGGTCGCTGGTGGCCACGATCCGGGTCGCGGTCTCGACCTGGTGCAGGATGATCTGGGGATAGCCATTCGTGGCCGTGGAGACGTAGGCCAGCCATCGATTGTCGGGGGACCAGGTGTACTCGGTGATCTCATCGTTCGCGTTCTGTTCGACCAGCGTGGTGGTCCCGGTTGTGCGGTCGAGGATCCAGAGGCGCTGATCCTTGTCGCCCCACGCGATCCTCTTGCCGTCGGGTGAGGGCACCGCGCTGAAACGGAACACGGTCCCGTTGGTCGTCAGTTGCGCTGGGGATCCCACCCCATTCGCCGGCAGCGTCCAGAACTCGAGCTCGGCGGATTCATCGGAGAGGCTCAGGAGGTTGGTCCCTCCAGGAAGGAACCGGACGTCCCGGTAACGGACCCCGCTCTTGCGCGGGATCTCGACCAGTCGACCGAGTTCCAGCGGGCAGACGAACACCTGGCCGCGTGCTGTGAGGGCCAGCCGGTCACCGGTCGGGGACAGGTGGGCCGAGGTCAGGTAGTCGAGCGGACGCTTCACCCAGCGTTCCCGGGTCTGGTCGAAGTCGGAGACCAGTGAGATGTCCACGACCCGGTCGGCCTTCGAGCGGATCTCGAACAGGTGGATATCCCCGGCCCGGGCGTAGACAACACGTCCGCCCTCGAGGGTGGCGGTCTGGATGTCGTATCCCGCATGACGGGTCAGTTGCTGGAGATCGGTCCCGGTCGGACTCATCGACCAGAGGTTCATGATGCCGTCCCGGTCGCTGATGAAGTACACGCGTCCGTCCCACCACATGGGATTCCGGCTGGTGCCTTTGAAGTCGGTGGCCAGCGGGGTCGCCTCGGGATCCCCGGCGCGGAACCGCCAGAGGTTCTCGATCCAGCCGCCCTCATAGCGCTTGGTGCTGCTGTTCTGCTTCGGCAGCCGGGTGAAGAAGAGGGTCTGACGATCCCCGCCGTAGACGCCTTCTGAGGCCTGGGCGAGGGGGAGTATGCGTTGCTGGCCGGTCTTCGGATCCAGCTCGACCAGTTGGGAATTGGGTAGGGTGGAGTGGCGGGTGGTCCGGTATAGGATCCGACCGTCCGGCGTCCATCCGGCGATCGAGGGCTCGCTGCCGTCGAACGTGTGCCGGGTGGGGAGTCCACCTGACGCCGGCATGGTGTAGACCTCGTTGGGTCCTTCGTATTCGGCGACGAAGGCGAGGGTCTGACCGTCTGGGGAGAAGACAGCGTCCTGTTCGGTTCCCGGGTGCGAGGTGAGGCGCTGGGCGGCGCCGCCCTGGATCCCGACCTTCCAGAGGTCACCCTCGGCGGTGAATACAAGGGTGTCCTTGTGGAGGGTGGGAAACCGGTAATAGCCGCGGGGGTTCTGGGCGTGGGCCATCAGCCCCGCGATGCCGACGAGGAACGCGATGAGGGGACGCACGTGGCGAAGGCTAGCCGTGCGCTGAGGGGAATCCGAGGGCTGAGTTGGCCGTGATCGGAGACTTTGGGTGAGAGGGGGGCGATCGGCGTGGAAATGGCGTTGAGACCACGCCGCATCTAGGCGGCCTTTTGCAGCGATAAGGGGCGCACTTTGGCGGTCAGGGTTGGCTCCCGTTTCTGCAACTCACGGAAGTCGCAATTGCTCTGGATGCGAAACCAGAATTCTGGGGTCTGACCAAAAAACTTGCCCAGTTTGAGGGACATCTCGGGGGTGATCGAGCGCTTCCCCAGAACAATCTCATTGATGGCCCTCGGGGAGACGCCGATGCCGCGGCCCAAGGCATTCTGGGAAAGGCCGAGCGGGATCAGGTAGTCCTCAAGGAGGATCTCACCGGGTGTTACGGGCTTCATGGCCATAACGTACGGCGTCATGGGTCCGTGTCAATGGTAGTCACGGATCTCCACCTCGCTTGCGTCAGTTCCTCCCCAACGAAAGCAGAGTCTCCATTGGTCATTGATCCGGATGGAATGCTTCCCGGCG
>JBDLQQ010000385.1:0-5916 GCA_039800465.1 Verrucomicrobiota bacterium | reverse complement strand
AAGACGTCCCACGCAGGCCCACCGGCGTGGGATGGGCGGGCGAGGATGAACGGGGATTCGTGATCCCACGGCCCCCACTCATCGACGAGGATCTGCCGGCGCCCACGCAGATGGGTTCGGGCGCCCAGAGGGTTTGAAGTGCCTGGAATTTCGATACGAGTCAGGTGGTTGGCTCGCAGTTGATAGACCGTGTTCCGGTTCCGTCGGCTGGCGGTTCGGTGGAGACGCCATAGATCGGATGTTGGGAGTGGAGCGGAGTCCAGCAGCGCCGTCCCGGGATGGAGTGCCAACTCGACCGCGTTGGACATCAGGATCCGGGTCTGGTTGGTGAACCACGCGTTGTTCTGGAGGTGTTGACCCGATGGGACATCCCGCAGTTGGAGCAGGACCAGTGGGTCGTTCGGACCACGGACGTCGAATGGCGGCGATTGAGTGATGAGAAAGGAGTTCCGTGCGATGACATTCCCGGAGACGCCGGCATCGTGTGCGACAACGCCCGGGAGACGGAGGAGTTGCTCATCGTTGTCCCACCAGAGATGGATGGCGGCTCGGTTGTCGATGAAGGTGTTGTGGACGATCACGTTCGAGGACGCGTGTTCCATGTTGATGGCCCCCCGTTCGAGCCCGTACCCGAGACCCCCATTACCCGCGAAGGTGTTGTCTGCGATCAGGGTCCGGGTGGAGTATCCACCCCAGAAGCCGCAGATCCCGTTCTCCACGATCCGATTGCCAAGGAGGATGTTGCCGTGGCTGAAAGTCATCTCGATGCCGTGAGCGGGGGCGTAGGAGAAATCATTGAGAAAAAGGATGTTGGAGTTGCAGCCCCGTGAGGCGTGGGCGTGGACGACCCCGGCCGGAACATTGACCACAGGCTCCGGTGAGCCCGGTGGGGTCTCCCGTTGGATGCGTTCCCGCTCCTGCTGCATCCAGCGCTCACCAATGGCGTCCTGACCTGCAAACCCGAAGAACCCGTCGCCACCGTGCGTGACGGAGTTCAGCGCGAAGACATTCTGATGGCATTGCTCGAAGCACAGGATGCCGGCGGAGTCCTGTCCACGGTTGTAGACACCCTCGGAGTGTCCCCGGACGCAGAAATCGAGGGCGTTCCGGGCGATGATGTTGTGACTGGACCGCCACAGGGCGACCCCCCAGCCGGACAGGAAGGAGGCGTCATTGTCATAGATGGAGGAGTTGTCGACTCGGTCGAGCAGGATGCCGTTCTGGGTCCGGCGGACCCGGACGCCCCAGACGGTGACCCGGCGTGAGGACTCGATGCAGACCGCCCCGCCGTATTCATCGCGCCATTTGCGGTCGTCGTTGTGATGGGGGAACAGCCAATCGGCTCCATCCTCGACCTCCGGGGTGGACCGGAGACGCTGCCGGTAGTTGTCGGAGAGGTCACCGCTGTCGATCACGAGGCCGTCGGCTCGGGACGCAACGATCCCGTTGAAGAAACCATGGATCCGCGCATTCCGGATCTGGACGTTGGAATGCCCGTCGATGCGGATGCCGATACCGCGGAGTCGATCCCCGTCGGTGTCCGCGGGAGCACCTCGGAGTTCCGTCTCGTGGGCGAACTCGAGGGTCAGATTGCTGGCCCCGATCTGGATGACTCCGTTGCCGTTTGTGTCCTGGATGACGAGGGGGAACACGACACGACACGACTGGGTGATGACCGTGTCGTCTCGTGTGATCACCACGAGGGGAAGGGGGTCTGGCCGCGGCGCAGCGGTGATCGACGTGGACGCGAGGAGGAGGCCCAGAAGACAGGAGGCGCGCACGCCCGAGGGTGGGATGTCTGATTTGGGGCGTCGACGCCGTGTTTGAGGAACCCACTTCCACTTCTGCCCTGAGGCTGGTCCCAAGGCCCCGGGTCTGGTCTTCTCGGCTCATGCATCCCCTTGCCCGAGTCCTTATCGCCTTGTCCCTAGGACTGACCCTCACCCGTGCGGACGGTCCTGCGGACAATCGAATCGATCAGGTCCGTCGGATCCCGCCGCCGGGCATCTCCATTCCGGCAGAGAGCCGGCGGGAGTTGACCGAGGAAGTGGGGCGGCTCGGTGCCGAGATCGAGACCTTGCGGCTGGCTTCGACCAACCAGCCCAACCGCCTGGCCCTGCTGCCTGATATCCAGATCTTTCACAAGGCGGTCGATTGGGCCCTCCGGTTCGACGAGTTCTACAAGACCAACGAGGTGGAGACGGCCCGGATGGCCCTCCAGGAGGGGTTTCGCCGTCTGGGGGCGCTGCGGGAGGACAAACCCTATTGGACCGAGGCCCGAGGCCCCGTTGTTCGCGGGTATGTCTCCAAGGTGGATGGTTCGATCCAGCCGTATGGCGTGGTTGTGCCGGATTCGTTCCGTCCAACCGGAGGTGTCCAGCATCGTCTCGACGTCTGGTTCCATGGTCGCGGCGAGCAGTTGAGCGAGTTGGCCTTCGTGGGGGACCGGATGCGCAACACCGGGGAATTCGCCCCGCGTGACGCCTTCGTGCTCCATCCGTACGGCCGGTACTGCAACGGATCCCGGTTTGCTGGGGAGACCGATTTCTGGGAGGGGCTGGGTCGGGTCCGATCGAGCTATCCCATCGATCCGAATCGCATCGTGGTCCGTGGCTTTTCCCTCGGCGGTGCCTCCTGCTGGCATATTGCGACCCACTTCGCGGGCGACTGGGCCGCCGCAGCTCCGGGGGCGGGGTTCAGTGAGACGGAGGAATTCCTCCGGGTCTTCCAGAATGAATCCCTCAACCCGGCTCCCTGGGAGCGAAAGCTGTGGGGCTTGTACGATGCCACCGCAGTCCCGCTCAACGTGTCGATGGTTCCGCTCGTGGCGTACAGCGGTGCAGACGACCGGCAGATCCAGGCCGCCCAGGCCATGGAGAAGGTCATGGCTGCAGAGGGGCTGGTCCTGACCCACCTGGTCGGTCCGGGGACAGGTCATAAGTACGAGCCGAAGACCAAGGCGGAGTTGAACCGCCGCATCGACGCCATTGCGGCGGCGGGCCGGGATCCGGTGCCCCGGGTGGTTCGATTCGAGACCGTGACTCTCCGGTACAACCGCATGGCGTGGGTGACCGTGGACGCCCTGGCCCAGCATTGGGACCAGGCCCGGGTAGAAGCGCGTCTGGATCCCACGAGCGGTTCCATCCGGCTCGAGACCCGCAACGTCACCGCCCTCACCCTGGCCCTCGACGCTGGCCAATCGCCGTTCGATCCGCTCCGCACCGTCACGATCGAGGTGGGGGGTGAGACCCTCGAGGCGGGGCGACCTCAGTCCGATCGCTCCTGGACGGCCTCAATCCGTCGGGAAGGGGGTCGCTGGGTTCTTGGGGCATCTTCGACTGCAGGTCTCCGGAAGCGTCATGGCCTCCAGGGGCCGGTGGATGATGCCTTCATGGATTCGTTCCTATTCGTCCGACCGACGGGTCCGTCGCTCAACGCCGTCGTGGGGGGCTGGGTGGAGCGTGAGCTGAATCGGGCCATCGAGCAGTGGCGTCGGCAGTACCGCGGGGATGTCCGGATCAAGGACGACACCGCCGTGACGGAGTCCGACATGGCTCAACACCATCTGGTGCTCTGGGGGGATCCTCAGAGCAACAAGATCCTCGGTCAGATCGCCACGAAGCTGGGCGGCATCCGCTGGGATTCCACGGGTGTCCACACTCCGGCCGCAGGGTATCCGGTGGACCGGTTCGCCCCGATCCTCATCCATCCGAATCCCCTCCACCCGGACCGCTACGTCGTGGTGAACAGCGGCTTCACCTTCCGCGAGTACGATCTGCTCAATAATGCGCGTCAGACCCCGAAGCTCCCCGATTGGGCGATCATCGATCTGGTACAGGCGCCCAATGCACGGACTCCGGGAGGGATCACGGCTGCGGGATTCTTCGACGAGTCGTGGATATGGAAGCCGTGACGGCCAGTGTTGCTCTGCTTCGGTTCCTCCAGTCCGACCGGGTCAGTGTTTCCGGGAGTAGGTTCTCGGTCCAACCCAGCGGGTGTTGAACCGCTGGTGCAGCGGATCGCTGGGGAACTCGGGTCGGATCTCGGATCCGTGGCGCTGGTCATCCATTCCCCGCCAGGGAAGCGGTTCGATCGTGGTTCCGGCGGCGACGTGGTAGTCGGCGTCCTTGTCCCAGCCGATCGTGAACAGGAAGTAGTCGCGCTGCATTCCGGCCGCCGGGGCGGTCGCTGAGTCCTTGAACTCGAGGGTCAGGGCGTCGCCTCCCGCGATGATGGCCAGTCCCTGGTCGGCTGGCCCCACCAGTTCACCGACGGGTCCGTAACGGGTGGCCCATCCCGACGGCGTGATGTGCCAAGGGGGTGTCGACTGCACCTCGTTGAAAATTGGGGTGAGGGGTTCGGTCCAAGGCAGGTTGGCAAACCGGCTGTAGCCCCGCCACGCGAGGTCAGCCGAGGCGAGGGGCAGTTCTTGGGGAGTCACCGGACTGGATTCAGTGAAGAGTGCAATGCGGTCCCAGTGGATCTCGAAGGCCTGGGTGAGCCGGAGTCGACGTGTCCCTTCGGGAAGCTGTCCGGTCAGGTCAGCCACGATCGTCTTGGTCTTCCCCGCGGGGGCTCCCACGGTGACCCGCACGGGTGACCAGCCGGATGCGGTCTCGGCCTCGAGGGTCGGGAACGGGAAGGGGAACTCCGGATTGTGGGAGCCGGCGATGTTGGCCATGCCGCCGCCGAACCGAAGCCAGCCATTGAGGGCCAGCACCAGCGGCCCCTTGGACGGCAGGGGACCGAAATCCAGGGTCACGGAATAGGGTTCGGCGAGACCCCGATAGTGGGAGCCTCGGAGGCGGATCGGGGAGACCTTGGTGCCATCGATCGATTGGAGGGCCGCCGTGACCTCCCGTCGTTCCCCGGAACCCTCGAGTTCAGCCTTCTTCAGGGGCACTGGACCACCCAGTTGGAGGAGTTCATGACGCGGGAATGGACGTCCGGGAACCAGCTTGCTCGTGGAATGCACCTCGGTTCCGACAGGGTGATCGACGGCGACGAGGCGGGCCTGATCGAGGTAGAGGATCTCCCGGAGTTCCTCGGTGACTTGGAGGCGGAACCGTCCGTCGACGGGCTGCAGGCGGGTGCCATCCCCGACCCACACCCATTCCTCGGGATCCGCCTCGATGTAGCGCCGGAACGCCACCGGCAGTCCCACTGGGGACGCGCCGAGGAGGTCGGTGACGAACCGGAACCCGGTGCCGTCCCAGGCGTAGAGGTACGGGCAGGATCCGGTGGGTAGGACGAGTTCGAAGATGGTGAGTGGTTCCTGGCGGTTCGGTGTGACCTCGGTGGTGTCGAGCTTGGTGTCGAACCACCGCGTGCTGACAAGGTCGAGCTGCTTGCGCTTCCCGACCCCGATCTCGACGGGGAGCTGTTGGACCGTCCGGATCGTATGCCAGCCGCCTGATGCGAGTTCGATCTTCACCCCGAGCGCGCTGGAGTTCGAACGGTTTCCGAGGAGGCGGAGCTTCAGGAGTTCGTTGGCGTTGCCGCCGTCGTTGCGCAGGAAGCGTAGGCCACCCGCTTCGAGCGCCGCGATCAGGTCGATGTCCCCGTCCTGGTCGAAGTCGGCCGCGGCGAGATCGGACACCGGACCGAGCTGGAGTCGATCGAGTCCGATGTCCGCATTGGCCTGATGGAATCCGGCGCTGCCCCGATTGCGCCAGAGGGTGATGCCATCACCACCCCAGCCAACGAGGTCCAGCCAGCCGTCATTGTCGTAGTCGATCGCACGGAGATGGTTGAGACGGTTGCCTCGGGCGGGGAGGCGTCGGGGTTCCCGCAGCGTGCTGAACTGGATGTCCACCGTGGAGGCGGTGACAAGGGCGACATCGATCCGGAGGTCGTTGTTGAAGTCTCCGGTGGCCACGGCCTTGGCGACGCCCCATCCGGCGGGCTGGTTGGTGG
>JBDLQQ010000384.1:0-20777 GCA_039800465.1 Verrucomicrobiota bacterium | reverse complement strand
TGGGCTGAATGCACCCCGTGCGGATCCAGTCTGGGACAGGGTCCGTTGGTGATTTCTGATTTGGCCCCCGTTAGGTTCTCCAAATTCGTCACCGGGACCCGATCCCACCATGAACCTGTCCCACATCCTCGTCGCCCGGGGGCTGCTCAACGAGAGCCAGCTCAACGACGCGCTGGCCCTCCAGCGTGCGGAGGGACTGCGCCTCGATCGGGCCCTCGTCCAGCTGGGCCTGATCACCGAGAAGCAGCTCCTGGAGCTGATGTCCCAGCAGCTGGATCTCCCCCTGGTCCAGCTCCAGGACCTCACCATCGAACCGGATGTCCTCAGAAGCCTCCCCTCGAAGGTGGTCTACCGGAAACGCCTGGTGCCGATCTCCAGGGAGAATGGAGTCCTGAACGTCGCGACCAGCGATGCGTTCGATCTCTATGCCTTTGATGACCTCCGCCTGAGCACCGGACTGGATGTCCGACCCGTCCTCGCCCCGCGCGACGACATCGAGAAGCTCATCAAGACCCACTACGGGCTCGGCGGCGACACGCTCGACGAGATGGTGGGGGCCGACGGGCTCGAGGCCATGACCAATGCGGTCGAGGGCGGCGAGGACCTGCTCGAGGCGGCCCAGGAAGCCTCGGTCATCAAGCTCGTCAACGAGATCATCATTGAGGCGGTCAACGAGCGGGCCTCCGACATCCACATCGAGCCCTATGAACACCAGATGTCGATCCGCTACCGCATCGACGGTGTGCTCCAGGAAGCCTCGGTTCCGCCGCAGATGCACCGGTTCCAGGCCGCCATCATCTCCCGCATCAAGATCCTCGCGAACCTGAACATCGCGGAACGCCGCATCCCCCAGGACGGTCGCATCAAGTTCCAGGTTGGCGGACGACAGGTCGATGTCCGCGTCAGCGTCATCCCCATGCTCTTCGGCGAGGGCGTTGTGATGCGTCTCCTCGACAAGTCGAACGTCCTTTTCACCCTGCAGCAGCTGGGAATGGACGATGACACCTATGGGCTTTTCAAGGGGCTCATCGACCGTCCCCACGGGATCTTCCTCGTCACCGGTCCGACCGGCGCCGGCAAGACCACGACCCTCTACGCAGCCCTCAACGCCATCGTGGGACCCGGCATCAAGGTCCTCACGGTCGAGGACCCCGTCGAATACCACCTCCAGGGGGTGAACCAGATCCCGGTGAACCACCAGGTGGGCATGACCTTCGAGAAGGGCCTCCGGGCGATTCTCCGTCATGACCCGGATGTCGTGATGATCGGTGAGATCCGCGATCTCGAGACCGCCCGCGCCGCGACGCAGGCGGCGATGACGGGTCACCTGGTGCTGTCCACGCTCCACACGAACGACTCCGCCTCCGCGGCGATGCGTCTGGTCGAGATGGGCGTGGAGCCATTCCTCGTCAGCAGCACGATGATCGGTGCGATGGCCCAGCGCCTCGTCCGTCGGGTATGTCCGAAATGCCGCGAGGAATACGTCCCCGAGCCGGGAACCCTGCCCCGCGACCTCAGCCTGGCCCCCGGCGAACGGTTGGTCCGGGGCACGGGATGTCCCCACTGCCGGAATACCGGCTACCGCGGTCGGTCCGGCCTCTATGAACTGCTCGTGATGAACGAGGTGATCGCCGAGAAGATCATCGAACGGGCGCCCTCGCCCCAGATCGTGGCTGCGGGTCGATCCAGCGGACTCCGGCTCCTGCGGGAGGATGGATGGATCAAGGTCCGCGCGGGCGTCACGACGCCCGATGAGGTCGTCCTCTGCACCGCACTCTAGCGAGGCATCCCGATGGCCCAGTTTGCCTACACCGCGATGAACGAGTCCGGCGCGCGCGTCGCCGGCACGCTGGAGGCGGACAGTGAGGGCGCCGCACTGCGGCTTCTCGAGGAGAAACGCCTCTTCCCGGTGTCGGTCAAAGGCGTCGGCGCCGCCGCCTCCGGTAAACCGAAGCGGCGTCGGGTCAAGGCAGCCGAATTGGGTCTGCTCTACGGTCAGTTGGCCGACCTGCTGGGTTCCGGGGTTCCGCTGCTCCGGGCGATGGACTCGCTCGTGAAGTCGACACCGTCACCTCCGGTGAAGGAGCTCCTGCGGGAGATCCGGGCATCCGTGGCGGAAGGCAAGTCGCTGACGGAAACCCTGCGGCAGTACCCTGAGATCTTCCCGCCCCTGCACACGGCCATGGTGCAGGCGGGTGAACGGGCGGCGTTCCTCGAGGAGGTCCTGCGCAGCCTGGCGGGATTCATCGAGCGGTTCGAGGAGCTGCGCAGCAAGGTGATGGGAGCCCTCATCTACCCGGCCCTGCTCGCGGGACTCGGCACGGTCGTGATGCTCGCGGCGCTGATGTTTTTCGTCCCGAAGTTCGAGCCGCTCCTCGGCAACGTGAAGAAGCCGTTGCCGTCCGAGATCATGTTCACGGCGAGCTTCGTGGTCCGGAAATACTGGTACCTGCTCATTGTGGGACTCGCCGGGGTGGGCGGTCTGATCTGGACCCAACGTCAGAACGAAGGGGTCCGGCGAAAGATGGAGATCTGGCGGCTCAAGATCCCCGTCGTGGGCTCCGCGCTCCGACTGCTCGCCATCACTCGGTTCTGTCGGATCCTCGGCACCATGCTCGCCAACGGTGTCCCGCTCCTGGCCGCGCTGAAGATCAGCAAGGATGCGACGGGTTCGAACCTGCTGGCCGAGCGGATCGCGAGCGCGACCGAGGCGGTCCGGGATGGCAAACGGCTTTCGGAGGAGCTGGGTAAGGGGGATTTCATCCCGGAACAGATCCTCGCGATGATCACCGTGGCCGAGGAGTCCAACAACCTCGACAAGGTCCTGGTGCAGATCGCTGACACGGTCGAGCGACGCACCAACCGTCAGGTCGACCAGGCCGTCCGGCTCATCGAGCCGGCGATCCTTTGCGGCGTGGCGGCGGCAATCGGCTTCCTCGCCCTCGGTCTCCTGCTCCCCATCTTCACGATGGCCAGTGCCCTCGGCTCGAAATAGGGCGTTGTCCCTCGGTCCCCGTCTCCATCAGTCCCCCAGCCCGCCTGGAGCCTCCCTCAGGGCCTCCGGGTGAGTCTCCCGAACTGGCCCTCCCACGCGCTGCGGAAAGGCAGCCTCGAGATCGAGCCCAGCAGGATTCCGCGGACATCCTTCCGGGACACCTTCAGCCGGACGGCGGGATCCAGGACCCGGCCCGTCGAAAGGAGCGCGAGGGTCTGGGCTCCGATCAGGACCGGCCAGGCGCAGGCCAGCCGGAGGCGCCGCTGGCGGATGGGCAGTGCGCAGGTGTAGCGCCAACCCGCTGTGAGATGGTCCTCCGCCCGTTGCAGCCAGGTGTTGTACAGCGGACGAAGCCTCGCCTCGGCTGCGGGGTCCAACAGGTCGGCCGGTGCCAACCCCACCTCCGCCAGATCTCGCCTCGGCAGGTAGCAGCGCCCGGCCCTGAGATCCTTGGGCATGTCCCGCAGGATGTTCACCAACTGGAGGCCCTTGCCGAAGCGGATGCCGTCCTCGATCAGGCGGGCTTCGTCGAGAGGGACATCCGGAAAGCAGTGGCGCCGGGTCATCCGGGTCCAGAACTCCCCCACGCATCCCGCGACCCGATAGGTGTAGTCGTCCAGTTCCTCACCCGTCTCCAGAGCTCCCGGAGGGTTCTTCGAGGTCGAACCGAAACGGCGGAGATCCAGGACCTGTCCCTCTGTGATGGTGTCGAGGACCCTCCGGACATCCGCGAGGTCCTCCTTCGACAGCACCCGGAGGATTTCCACCGCGGCTTCAAGGCGCTGCAGGAGGCGCTGTTCGGGGTCTGAGGAGGGAGAACCGGAGGCAACGGGAAGCAGGGGCGACAGGTCCAGGGGCTCAGAACGGGTTCCCAGGATCCGGGCCTTCAGGGCGGCGAGGGCTTCGAGGCGCTGGGCGACTGGGACGAGTTCCGTGTCGGCGATGGTGTCGGTCGCCCGGGCGAGGAGGTAGGCGAGTCCGATCTGGGAGCGGACCGGGGCCGGAAGGATCCGGAGGGTCAGGTGGAATGACCGCGACGTCTCACGCAGCAGGGTCTCCAGTTCGGGGCTCACGATGCATCCGCTCCCGTGCGGGAGCCGGGCACAACATCCGGAAAAGCCCCGGTGCGGAGAAGGGGAATCTGCGGAATCCCTGAAACTTCCGTGCCCTGTGCCGTGTACTCCTGACACGATCCCATCCGGACGCGGATGGGCGTACGATGACGGATCCGAACCAGTTCGAACCCTTTCTCCTGGCCTATCAGGACATGGTGTTCACCACCGCCCTGCGCCTTCTTGGCAACGAAGCGGAGGCCGAGGACGTGTCCCAGGAGGTGTTCCTGAAGGCGTGGTCCCATTTCCCGTCGATCTCCGGAAGCCCCTCCGCGGGAGGATGGTTGAAGACCGTGACCCGCAACCTCTGTCTCAACCACCTGCAACGCCATCGGGCCCGCTGGACGGCGTTCTCGGATCTGCCCGGACCCGAGGGTGATCCCCTCCCGGTGGAGATCCCCATCGCGGAGACCCAGATCCTGACGATGTTGTCGGAGGAACAACGACGGATCGTGGAGACAGCCCTGGAACGGCTCCCGGACCACCAACGGGTGCCCCTCGTGCTGTATCATTTCGAGGACCTCGACTACGCGGACATCGCCGGCGAGCTGGGGATCAGCGTGTCGAAGGTGAAGACGGACATCTTCCGAGGCCGTGAGGCCCTGAGGAAAAAACTGCAACCGACCCGGGCCGACCTGGGTTTTTGAATCAGAACGTTCCATGAACGGACGACGCCAACCTGAGGACAACATGGAGATCTGGGCCGACACGGTCCTGCGGCAGGTCCCTGCACGTCGGGCGCCCGCCACCTTGGCGACCCGGGTCCTTGGGGAGATCCGAACCCGTCAGGTCTCCCCCTGGTATCGCCAGCCGTGGAGGACCTGGTCCATCAGCCTCCAGGCCACCACCGCCGGCCTCACGGTGGCCCTTCTGGTGCTGATGGTCTGGGGGTGGATGTCGTGGGACTGGAGTCGAGGGGTGGAGTTCACACTGGGGTTTGTCCCCCACCTGTTCAGTTCTGTGGCGACCACCCTCGGCCACCTCCTCGGAGCCCTTTGGCTCGTCCTGCTTCACGTGGGTGGCTGGATCTTCATCGGCTCCCTGGCGGTTCTGGCCACCGCCTGGGTCGCCACCCTTGGACTTGGAACCACCTGCTGGCGACTCGCCACCGGCCACCGCTGAACCCTCCACCCGTCTTCCCATGATCCGATCTCTCCTCCTGTTGGGCCTCTCACTCGCACTCATCACCGTGCCTCCTGTCGGGCTCGCGCAGAGCCCGTCCGCGCCGAAGCCCGCCGCGCCCCCTGAGGCCCCTGAGGCTCCTGAAGCTCCTGAGGCTCCTGAAGCTCCTGAGGCACCCGATTCCCCGGCAGAGTCCCCGGTCCAGCTGGACCTCGATTCCGGCATCCAGATCCGGATCGGCCGGGGCCTCGAGACCTCGTCGGAATTCGTCCAGGTCGGTTCACGGGTCCACGTCCGCACCAATCAGACCGCCCCGGAAGTGGTCGTGGTCAATTCGTCCGCAATCATCGATGGCGAGGTGGAGTCCGATGTCGTCGTCGTCTGGGGCAAGGCCGTGATCAATGGCCACGTCCATGGCGACGTGGTGGGCGTGGGCTCTGGGATCGTCCTGGGCCCCGGGGCCGTGGTGGACGGCGATGCGGTGTCGGTCATCGGACGGGTGGAACTGGGACCTGATTCCCGTGTCGGAGGGGACGCGGTCGGACTCGGAGGTGGGGTGGACAAGGCCGACTCGGCGACGGTCGATGGGGACCTGGTGAACGGGAACTGGAACGGTCTGATCCGTCTCGGGGTCCCGGGCTGGCCGGAGTGGCTCACGAAATCGTTCACCGAACTCGTACTCAAGGCCCGCCCCTTGTCGTTGCAGGTCCGATGGGTCTGGGTCGTGGCCCTGCTGTTCTTTTTCCTGCATCTGCTCGTCATCCTGGTCGCTCCCCGGGCGAATCGGTCCGTGGTCACCACGGTGTCGAACCGCGGAGCGACGGCGTTCCTGATGGGTTTGGTGGCCCTGCCGCTCAGCTGTCTTGCCGCATTCCTCCTCGTGCCCACGCTCATCGGCATCCTTGCCCTCCCATTCCTCATGGCTGCCGTGTTCTGCCTGGGAATCGCCGGCAAGAGCGGTGTCCTCCAGCACCTCGGGGCGACCCTGACAGCCCGGTTCCAGAACGATGGGATTATCCGGGACTCCATCGGCATGGTTCAAGAACTCGCCGAACCGCTGGATCTGGGGGATGAGAAGAAGACCCCGGCTGTGGCCCAGCTTGCTGTTGGCACCGTGCTGGTTGGTCTCCTGTACCTGGTCCCATTCGTGGGTCTCACCCTGTGGATGGCCCTGACCGTCTGGGCCCTCGGCGGTGGGATCCTCGCTCTGCTGGAGGGTTTCCGAAGCGAGTCGAAGACGTCTGGAAAGCCCCGCCCAGAGCCCACGCCCGCAGCGGGATCCGCCCCGGTTCCAACCCCGACTCCTGCGACAGCCACCTCCCCCGTCACCTCATCACCCGCTCGGTTCGCGATGCCAGTCCCTGAGGCGGATCGACCCCTCCAGGATCCCTCGGTGACGATTATTGGACCTCCACCTGAAGCCACGACCCCGACCCCACCCTCCATGCCCACGTTCTCCGAACCCGCCCCTGAAACGGTGGCGCCCCTGCCCCTGGTAGCGCCGGTATCCCCGTCCGGATCCCGCACCCCACCCGAGGTCCCTCCTGCGGTGCCCGAGGCTCTGAGCCTGCCCCGCGTTGCTCTCAGGGAACGCCTCCTCGCGACACTGATCGACTTGGTGGGCGTGGGATTCCTGATCGGCCTGACCGGCTATGTACTTCCGCCCTTCGTCCCCATGATCGCCTACTTCGTCGGTTTCTGGGTGTGGAAGCAGACCACGCTGGGCGGGATCATCCTGAGGATCCGCGTGGTCCGCCTCGATGGTCGTAAGGTGGACTTCCCCACCGCCCTCGTCCGCTCCCTCGGCGCCCTCTTCGGGTTGGCGGCGCTTGGCCTCGGCTACTTCTGGGCGGCTTGGGATGACGAGCGCCAAGGCTGGCATGACAAGCTGGCCGGGACGGTTGTGGTCCAGGTGCCCAAGGTGCAGTCGCTCGTCTAGCCGGACCTCACCGCCCCGCAAAGAAGGTCCACCACCGACGCGGTTCCTCGATCATCAGTTCACGGATGAGTTGACTGACCTCAGCCGCCCTGGGTTCCACGAGCTTCCGGCACAGGTCGAAAGCCCAGGCGAACGCCACCACGACGAGGGCGAAGTAGATGCTGTAGCGGTTCCACTCGAAGCCGAGGAACGACCACGACCGGTTGCCGATGGCGTCGAGGAGCAGTCCCCAGAGGACCGGCGACAGGCCCAGGGTGATCTGCCAGACCACCATGAAGAGGGCGAAGAAGTGGTTCCGTCCCATCGCGGGCACGATCTCCATCGCCAACCGGTTGTTGGCCGCCGAGAAGAGTGCGTTGACCAGTCCCAGCAGCACCAGGAGGGGAATGGTCAGATGGAGCCCGGGTGCCAGCAGCCTACCTGCGATGAGGGACCAGCCGAGTCCGATCACCAGTCCGACGACCATGGTGAAGCCCAGCATGGGCTTGCTCCCCAAACGGTCGAGACGCGGGCCCGCCAACCAGGGTGAGGCCGCCCCGCCGATGAACGAGAGGGACATCAGGTAGAGCACCCGGTCCTCCGGCAGCCCGGCACCCGACCTCAGGAACGTCACCACGAAGGTGGTGAGACCGCCGTAGGCAATCGACCAGCCGGCATTCACCCAGAGGAGTTTCCGGAAGGGTGGATGGGCGGCGATCGCCCGCCACGGCACGACGCCGTTTCCACCCCCGGGTTCGGGGGGCGGGGGGCAGTCCGGGATCCGTTTGAGGAACCGCAGGCTCACCGTTCCCATGAGGGCTGAGAACACGAACACGGCGGAGAACTGCCACGGATCCCCGTCGGGACCGAGCAGCAGTCCCGAGAACGCGAACGCCACCATGCTGGCGGAGTTCATCCAGAGCTGGTCCTTGGCGAAATGGCGGCCGCGGAGGCGCACCGGCACGAGTTCCGTGATCCAGGGCAGCCACGCGGCGCTGGAGATCCCGCGGGAGATGTTGAAGGCGAGCAGCAACCCCAGCATGAGGACCAGCCGCGTGGTGGCGTCGAGGAAGCGTCCCGTCAGCGGGACCAGTGCGATCAGGAAGATGAGCGCCACCCGGATCGACCATCCTGTGAGGATGAACCGGCGGTAGCCGATCCGGTTCACGAACCGGGCGGCGGGAAGCTGGGTGATGACCAGCAGCGGCATCATGCCCGACAGGATCCCGAGCACGGTGGAGCTCGCCCCCAGCGACTTGGCGAACAGGATCATCGGTCCGCCCAGGACAGGTTGGAACGACAGGGCGTTCAGCGCGGCGAACGAGTACAGCGGCGACAGCTCCCGGGGAAGGTGTTCAGGGTGGGAGGGCGGTTGTCGGCTGGAATCGCTCAACCCCGTGAGGGTGTCGCGATGGGACCTACGAGAGAAGCCCCATCCAAGGGACATCCTCCGTGAGGTCCCCATCTGAACCGCGAGGGAACCCTGCCCCGGAATTGGCCTGCGTGTGGTGGGTGAGCAGTGCCCTGCGAACCGGCGGACCTGAGGTGGCAGCGGGTTCCTTCAGTGTGGGCGTTGGTGGAGCCTTGGGGAGTGGGTGCTGTCGCACCCAGTGCTGCAGTGCGCTGCGGTACCCACCGGTCCGGGGCACGTCTTTCTGCCTCCTCATCACGAAACAAAAAGGGTGGCCACCTTGCGGATGGCCACCCGTGTCGTTGGGATGGATTGGATCTGAGCGTGTCGGGAATTCAGGTCCCTGCAGCGACCTCAGCCGGGTCGGCCTTGGCCTTGCTGGAATCGGCCTTGGCGACCTTCGGTCCGAAGCTCGCCTTGATGACGACGCGCTGGCCGTCCTCGTCGATCTGACACAGCCCGCGCGCCTCGTCGCCGGTCGTAATGTCCTCGATCGCGGCGGGCTGCCCGCCCTTCTCGATCTGGGTGTCGGACGAGAGCTGGAAGACCCGCTGCTTCGGTCCACTGAGGGTGAACGTCTTCTTCTGGGCATCCAGGGCGGCGACCTTCCCGCGGAACGGGACGGTGCGGTTGAACTTTCGGGCTCCCGCCTCCTTTGTGGTCGTGGAGGCGGCGGCGGGTTTCTCCGCACCGGCGGCGCGGACGTTGGGTTGGGTCGTGGCCGCCGCGAAGAGCAGCGCCATGAGCATGAGTAGTGATGTGTTCATGTTGTTTTGGGGTGTCGCCGCGTTGAATGCGACGTCACATGAACACGCTGCACCATTCCCACGGGCCTCCACCATCGCCAGATTTAGGGAGGCGACGCCCGGGTCGGAAACCGTATCCTACGGGGTTGCCCCGGCGGCGGCCTGAGGCGTGAAATCGACCGATCCCCGGGCGCCTGCCGCCTCGATCTCCAGTCGATAAGCGGTTCCCGGGACCAGTGCCGAGGGGGCGGATCCACCGACCCGGCGCAGCCCCTCGACATCATCCCCATAGGCGAAACCCCGGGACGGCGCCGAGCCCTTCTCCGAGGCGAGGTTCCAGACCCATCGGGGCTTCGTGTTGGTGATCTCGGCAACCGGAGCGACCCGGATCGTGGTCAGGGACCATTCCCGATCGAGACCGAAGATGATCGGCAGGGCTTCACCAGGAGCCAGTCCGGGGGCGAATGGACGGGACGTCACGTTGATTTGAATATCCCGGACCCTTCCCAAGTCCGTGAAGCCGAACAAGTAGGCGATGCCGAGGAGCGTCGCCACCGCCACGAGGACCCAGGATTTTCTAGTCATATCAGAATTCAGACCGATGCCCTTCCGGGACGTCGGCGGCCGGGGATCGATTCGATCAATCTCCCGGCACAAACCGCCGCCCCATGCGCCCCATGCGCCCAGAGACCTTCCAAATACCCCGACGACAGGGAGCCTTCACGCTCATTGAGTTGCTGGTGGTGATCGCGATCATTGCGATCCTCGCCGGCATGCTGCTGCCGTCGCTGGGCAAGGCGAAGTCGGCGGCCCAGCGCATCGCGTGCGTCAATCAGGTCCGTCAGCTGGGTCTGTCGTCCACCCTCTATGCGGGGGAGAATGCTGGTCAGTTCCCCGAACGCTCGATCACCAACCGCTGGCCGGAACGCCTGTTCCCGATCTACCGGTCGGTGAAGATCCTCGTCTGCCCTTCGGACATCGGGACCGATCCCGCGACTGGCAAGTCCGGCAATCGGCCGGCCACGGCGATCCAGGATCCCAACGCCGTTGCCGATTCCGCCCCGCGTTCCTACATCATCAATGGCTGGAACGATCAGTTCGCCCTCGAGATGGGGGATGAGTTCAACATGAACTCGATCCTGAACCGGACCATCCGCGAGGGGGTGATCCGTGAGCCGAGCGAGACGATCCTGTTCGGGGAGAAGCTCTATTCCAGCGGGCACTTCTTCATGGATTTCCTCGAGGGCAAATTGGGCAACGACGTCGAGACCCTGAACCACAGCGTCCATGGCAGCAGTGTCCGGGGTGCCCAGGGTGGGCGTGGCGGCGGGTCCAACTTTGCGTTCACCGACGGCAGCGTCCGATACCTGAAGCACGGACGTTCCCTCGCGCCCATCAACCTGTGGGCCGTGACCGAACGCTGGCGCACCAATGCCATCAACGTCGCCCCCTGAGACCTCGTTGATGAAGCCCTCATTTTGAAGACTCACCGGATGCCTCGTCTCGTCCAGCGACCGCTGGCCGGGCTTGGCATCCGACTTGCATAGGTTCTAGGGCCAGTAGGGGTACTGGGTGGTATCCCGATCTGGTTCTGGGTTGGATGGTCCGTCCTGGCGCAAGCTGGGGCGGACTTTCCGTTTTTGGGCCTCGCCTAGGTCGGCATCGACCGGATCCATCGGGTGATGGCCGCGACATTCAGCGCGGTCTTGGGCACGAAAGAGCCCCGGTCCACGTACTCTGGGAGCTTTGTTCCATCCGCACTCCGCTCGGAACAGTGGTCGTTGTCACCCGATGGGCCCAATCCATCGAGGGTGGGGAAATGCGCGCAGAGGTGGTTGCCATCACTCAAACCGCCCCGGGATTCCGACCCCACCTCGATCCCGAGGTCGCGTCCGGCCGCCTCCCAGTGGGCGAAGAGGCCGTCGGTCCCGGGATTCCGGGGCCAGGGCGCCGTCTCGGTCAGGATCTCCATCTCCACCTGGCAGCGGAACCCATCGATCGGGCTCTGGACATCACCGGGGCCGGACAGGGCCAGGAGGGCAGTGCGCCCATGCTGGTACGCCTCCGCGCTGAACGCCCGGAATTCCCCCTCCGCCTCGGCCGACTGTGGGACACGGTTTAGCCCGGTCCCGCCCCGGACAAGGCCGGCATTGACGGTGAGCTGGCGGGATTCGTCGTTGATGGCATGGATCCGGTCCATGAGGCGTCCGAGTTGGACGATCGCGTTGGCTCCGGCGGTCGGTCGGACCCCGGCGTGCGCGCTGCGTCCGGTCACCCGGAGACGCCATGTTCCCCGACCTTTCCGGGCGACGACGAGTCGGGGTCCGCGCGGACCCTTCCCCTCGGCTTCGAACACCAGGACGCCTCGGGTATCGGGTCCGAGGCGTTGGGTGCAGACGGTCTCGAAGTCGGGCGACAACATCTCCTCGGAAGAATTCCAGAAGAGTTTCCAGGTGACCCTCTCAAAGGCTTCCGGCTCGAACTCCTTCAAGGCCCTGAGGGTGAGCCACAGGACGAGGGTGCCGCCCTTGATGTCGTGGGTGCCGGGTCCATAGATGCGATCGCCCTCCGGCTGCCAATGGAACTGGTTGCGTTCCTCCTCCTCGGGCGGGAACACGGTATCGAGATGGGAGACGCAGGCGATGGTCCCGGACCCTGTGCCGGACCGGGTGAGCACCAGGTGCGGACCCCATTCCGGGTTGCTGGACGGAACCCGTTCAGCCTCGAATCCGAGTTCACGGAAGGCCTCAGCGGTCAGGTCCCCAACCTTCCGGACCCCGGCTGGGTTGTTGGTCCAGCTGTTGGTTTCGACCATGCGCTGGAGCAGGCCGAGCGCCTCAGGCAGACGGTCTTCAAGCCATGGGGTCAGGTCCTTTGAGCTGCGCATCCGGTGACCCTCCGGTGGTCACGGGTTGGCGTCAATCGACCTGAACCGGAGGAATTGGGGCCAGGTCATCTGTCTGTGGGGGACAATCATGACCTGACCCTCGTCGGCGCGGAGGAGGGGACAGGCCCTTGCATCAGCTGAGACTCAACCCTTCGGCGTGCGCATAGATGACCTGGTCCATAGTTACGGTGCAGGCCATGACCTGAACCCATGTCCAATGGCATGCCAGCTGTGACCATGACCTGTCCCTGAACCTGAGATACGGTGGAGGCAGGGTTCGCGGGCGGACGGGGACAGGTCACCTTTCGGCGGTTTGCAGGGGAATGGAGGAGGATTTGGGGCCAGGTCATCTGTCTGTGAGGTGAGAACCATGACCTTGGCGGCGCAGAGGAGGGGACAGGCCCTAGCATCAGCTGAGACTCAACCCTTCGGCGTGCGCATAGATGACCTAGTCCATAGTTACGGTGAAGGCCATGACCTGACCCCATATCCATGTTCCGCGGGTCATGGATTCGAGACGCCGGGAACCCACACCACAGTGGAACGGCTCCGCGGCAACGACTTGAGGATTGAGAACCGGGATCCACCGGCCAAACCTCGCGGATGAGATCCCGGAGAGGTGGTCCAACAACGGGGTGGCTCGTCGCCCTGCTCGGATGGCTCGCGAGCGTGTCGGCCCTGTCCGAGGGCTACTGGGAGAGTCGCCTCTGGCGGACCTTTGCAGCCGAACAGATCCCCGCCGCGTTGGCGTTCGACACCTCGGGACGCGTGGTCCTGTGCGCCGTGGGTCCTCGAACCTTCGTGGGAGGTGTTGATGCCGATGTCTGCCGTTGGGATGGCCAACGTTGGGAGCCGCTGTTGCCCAGTCCGGCGGCCCAGCAGATTCTTTGTCTCGCAACGCAGGGTGATGACATCCTCGCAGGCCTCAGCCGGGGTGGGTTGGTCCGCTGGAACGGTTCCCTCTGGGAGCCATGGCACTTCGCGACACCGGCCACGATAGCAGCCATTGCGGTCCACGGGGAGCGGATCGTGGTCAGTGGAACCTTCACCAACATCGGCACGGTCTCCGCCACGAATGCCGCCGTCTGGACCGGGTCGGCCTGGGAATCGTTGGGTTCAGGAGCCCCCGCCACCACCAAGGCCAACCTCCTCGTCGCGGGCTCCACCACCTTCGTCCTGCATGAGGGTCTCAACCAACCCAGATCCCTCTGGCGATCCGACGGCGGAACCTGGACCGAGGTCCCCAAGGCGATCCTTGGCGGGGCACCTGCCCGTCCGAAACCCGTGGCACGACATGACATCGCCGGGAAAAGCGGGGCGGCCATCGCCTGGTGGGACGACACGCTTGTCTCCGCTGGGTTCCCCACCCCGGGAGCGCTCTTCCGTCTCCGCTCGGCCGGATGGGAACCCTGGGTGCTCCCAGCCACCGACGCGTCGGCGCTGGGCCTCGCCGTCCAGGGCGACGACCTGCTGGTCCACGGCACCTTCCGCATCGTCGAGGGCAGCTCCACCAACACCTATTCCATCCTTCGCTTCGACGGCTCCCGCTGGTCCCCGGTGTTGGGTCATGAGGCGGCTCCGGTCCGCTCCCTCCAGGTTCGAGGCAAGGAACTCTTCGCCGTCGGAAGCCACACCAACCGAGCTCTCTATCAGCCGACCGCCCAGATCCTCTGGCGCCACGACGGAACCCGTTGGACCCCTCTCAACGCAGGACTCAATGCCGTCGGTACATCGACCGCCAACATCGTCGCCACCGTCGAGGGATTCGCCGCGACTCTGTCCACGGCCACAGGACGCAAGATTGTGGGGATCTGGGATGGCGGCGTCTGGTCGGGTTTCCAGTCGGCCACCCTCGTGGCGGCCGAGGGCTCGTCGCTGTGGAGTCCCGCCCAGGTCACCGATCCGTCCTCTGGAAGGCCCACCAATGTCCTCTCACGACGGATCGACGGTTCGTGGCGTGTCGTGTCCGATCCCTATCCGATCAGTGCCCGCAGGATCGCCGCCGATTCCCAACAGGTACTCATCGCGGGGCTGGACCTAAGGGAATCACCCTGGCCGTGGGCGCTCTGGTCCTGGATCGATTCCCAATGGCGGGTGCTCGACCCCGCCCTGCCCGAAGGATCCGTCCTCACAACCAACACGCCCATCACGGCTCTGACACTCTGGAAGGGAAATGCGGTCTTCGCGGTGACCCTTCCCGTGGGCTCTCAGAACCTCTGCATCCTGGACAGCTCATCGGGTCGGCAACGGATCGGAAGCTTCAACGGCCCCATCCACACGCTGGTCGCGAACCACGATCGACTTCTGGTGGGCGGCCAGTTCACGGAGGTGGATGGCCAACCTTGTCCCCGACTTGCTGAATGGACCGGGTCATCGTGGAGCCCGATTTCGGGCGGGGTGTCGTCCGGATCCGTCCGGGCGCTTGCCTTGTCGGAGGGGGGAGATCTCGCGGTGGGTGGCGGCTTCCGCCACCTCAACGCCACCAATCTGATGATCCTCCGGAACGGCGTCTGGGACACGGCACCGGGACGGATCTGGGACGGGGCTGTCCTCGGGTTGGCCTGGAACGGGAACGATCTCGGTGTGTGCGGCGACTTCTATACGGTCGGCACCTGCGAATCGCTCGGCTTCGCGGTGTGGCACGATGGAGAGGCTCGGCTTCGACTCGAGCCGGTCAATCCCGTCGACATGCAACTCCGGATCACCGGCGCCACGCCGGCGCGATTCACCGTGCAGAGCTCCCACGACCTGACGACCTGGAACGATTGGATCACTGGGTCCTTCGGGAATGCGACGCCGTTCCTCACGCTCCCACCGACCTCAGTCGATCGCCGGTTCCTGCGCGTGATGCCGAAACCCTGACCCCCTCTCCGGAGCGGCCTCACTCGAGGCTCAACCGGATGTCCGCCGGCCGATCCAGCTGGAGCACGAGGGTCCCTGTGGCCGGATCGAACCGATGGGGCGGCTGGATCTCCACGGCCTTCGATTGAATCCAGACCCTGGGTGGATTGGGCAAGCCTTGGACCAGGACACGCCACGGAGAAGTGGGCCAGCCTTCGGCTCGGAATCGGATCTCGTGCCGCTCGACAACAACTCGTCGGATGGGGCCGGGGGCATGGATCAGAAGGCCGTGTTCCCGGATGCAGAGCCAGTCATAGAGCGGATCCAACCCGTAGGCGGGCACTGCAGCAGGAAGCAGTGTCGCCGGGTTGATCGGCACCGGGTTCCGCGTCTGCTCCCGGAGACTGAAGTTGTCGGGCAGCAGGCCTCCGAGACCGACATCCGTTGCCGGATGCACCTGCTGTACGCCACAGCGCGCGATGCCATCGGCAAGACGGATCCAAGGCCCTTTCGGATCATGTCGAGCCAGGCGTCGGATGGCGTCCGCGTAGACAAGGCCACACCACTGCACAGGAAGTCCGATCCAATTCGGCGCAACCCACTGGGTGGCTCCGAGCACCGGAGTGGTGGCGTAGGGACCGATTGCGGATCTGGGTAATCCCGCCGGTTGCAGGTAGACGAATGGAACCCCGGTCCAGGCCCAATACCGGGCCTGTTCCAGGAACTCCCCGCGTCCCGTCCACTCGAAGCCGAGCGTATAGGCCTTCACCAGGTGGGCGCTCGCCAGGACGTCCGGTGCATGCAGCGGGATCTCCCAACTCTGTGCCCCGCGCGGGACGGTGTTCCGGTACCGAGCCATCGCGTCGAGGAGTCGGATCCCCTCGGCGATCAGGGCCCGATCCCCGCTGAAGAAGCCGCGTTCCAGAATCCTCCCCACAGCCTCGGCGGCCATCCCGTTCGCGTCGCGGGAATCATGGGTCGCCGCGTAGTCGATGCCACCGGTCGGAGCCTGGTAGGTCAGGACACCTTGGGTGTCGAAGCGTCGGACCCAACTCCATCCTTCCTCCCGCAGGGAGCGGAGTTCGAGGTCGAGATTTCCCAGCACGAGGGCCGGGAGTGGTTGGCGGAGGTGCCCGATCTGGTGCGAGACGAGCGATCCTTCCGGGACCGCCGCTGCGGCCTGGGTGGACAGGGCTTCGGCCCGGGTGCGAAGTCCTGGATCGGACAACCTCGGTCTCAGCCAGGCGAGATGGAGGGCGGCGTCGGATGCCGGCTGGAGACCAAAGCCCGGACCCACGGCGTGACGGAACCGGTCGCCCTCACGAATGCCCGAGTCCAGCCAGCCGAGGGCCAAGGACCTCCACAGCGAGTCCGCATCGGCAACCGGAGCACCCAGTTTCGGCAACCCCATCCTCGCGACCGCCGCCTGCACCGCGGGCACGATGGTGTCTCCAGTGCCCCCCATCAGGGTCACGTCCCAGCGATGACGCTTCCGAGGCTCCAGCAGCTGCCCCGTGTAGGGAAGCACACCACCATCCTCGCGGATCGAGGGATCAGAACCCGGATAGGCCAACGCCATGAGGCTGCCACCGGAACCGAACAGCCGATCGGGGGAATCGAACAGGGCCGAGAGATCCGGCGCCGGCCGCCACACCATCCCGAGCCACTGGCCCTCCGCCGCGAGGGCCATCAGCGGCATCGTCAGCTTCAAGGAGTCCGGCACCACGCGTCGGGCCCGGGGGGCCCGGAGGGTCCGATCGGAACTGCTGTCTTCGTCCTCCAGGTACTCGACCCCAGCAAAGAGGGCCTGGCTCTTGTGGCCGCCAAAAGATCCGACACCGGGATGAACGCCGAAGACCGGCAGGAACACCACGGACCGCGCTTCAGAGACCACGACCTCGGATTCGACGTGGATGGCCCCCTGTGTCCCATCTGGCCGGAGGCGGAGGGAGAATTCCCAGCGGGCACCCTCGGGATCCTGGGCGTGGAGGACGGATCGGACCGCACCCCCTTCACGGCGTACCGACACCCGGCCCTCCGGCACCCACCATCGCAACATGTCGCCATGGAGATAGCCGAGACCGGATCGGTTGTGTCCGATCGCAAACCGCCGCCCGGCCACGAGGACGTCGAGTTCGCCCCAGCCCTCGCCCAGCACCACTTCAAGTGGACCACTGCGAACCCGGGGGGATATGGACGAGGTTCGGGCAGGGCGTGGTGGTTCCCACGCGGGAGGTCGCAGCATCGGACGCGGTAGAAACCGGATGCGCCGGATTTCGCAGCGGCCGGAGGAACCCGGGGGATCGAGGCGCAGCTGGCGGGTGGGACCCAGGGACGGCAGCGGCACCTTCAGGATGGACCAGACCTCCTTTGGAATCGGGAATCGAACCGAGTGCTCCTCGCTGAACCCGGAACCTGGTGCAGCGAAGAACAGTTGGGCCAAACCGCCCGCCTCGGAAAGCACCTCGATCTCCATCCACAGGGTCTGCTCGGCAGGAAAGGACACGGGTCCACTGCCGCAGTAGGGGTCTTCCCCCCTGAGATTCAGGACCATGCCCCGATCGGTGTCCTGCTCGATCTGTAGCGTATGGAGCGGTGTCCAGACCGGGGTCGTCCCAGGCCGACGGAAATCCCACTCCGGAAGGGGATCCGTCCAGGCTGGCAGAAGGAGTCCAAGGACACCCAGAACCCACAGGGCGTGGCGAGACGACATGGTCCAAGTCCATGTCAGGCAGGAGCTCGAACCAAGGCTGATCTACAGCCAGGACCGGTTCCATCCAACGTGCCGTGTCGGCAATTGCTGGATCAGCAGGTGGAGCGGGGGTTGGAGATCCCTTCGCCTTCGGGGTTTTGCAGGCTCGACGGAGGAACTCAATCGGATGGACCATCAACAGCAGGAGGCCCGTCGGGTCGCATTCTTCCATGAAACTTCTGATCCTCATCCTTCTGGTCCTTTCCACCACGCCGGCCCTGCTCGCGGCAGATTCCGGGCATTCAGGACATGGCAGCGGATCGGGTTCACCGGTCGCCGTGACGAACTTCATCCCGTTCGTGGATCCCCTGCCGATTCCGGTGGTGGCCAAGCCGGTGGGTCTGTCCAACGGCCTTCCAGTCTACGACATGCCGATGGTGCAGCTGATGCATCGGTTTCATCGGGACCTGCCGGAGGTCCCGGTCTGGGGCTATGCCGGCACCTATCCGGGTCCCACCCTTGTGGCCATCGCCGATCAGCCCATCTACGTCCGATGGATCAACCAGCTTCCCAAGGAGTACCCAGCCTGGCTCCCGCCCAGCACGAACAATCACGGAGTCCATGGCAACCTCGTCCAGAATGTCGTCCATCTCCATGGGGGAGCGAACCAGCCCCAGTTCGATGGGCATCCGACCGCATGGTTCCGACCCGGTGAGGAGCGGACCTACTACTACGACAACATCGATCTCAGCGGGGACCATGAGACCCTCTGGTACCACGACCACGCCATTGGGGTGACCGCCAACAACGTCTACGCGGGCCTGACGGGATTCTTTCTTCTCCGGAATCCCGCCGTGGAGGACCCGCTCGGGCTGCCGTCGGGTCCTTATGACATCCCGCTCGCATTCCAGGACCGGGATCTCCAGACCAACACCAGCCCGGCCACGTTGCTGGCAACCGGGGTGCCTCCCTGGCACTACCTGCCCGTGGTGAACGGGAAGATCGCTCCCTATCTGGAAGTCGAACCCCGGAAGTACCGTTTCCGGATCCTGAATGGCTGCGGATTCCGCACGCTGGGCCTGGCGCTGCTCAAGGACGGTCAGAGCTTCCCGATGGACCAGATCGGGACGGAGGACGGATTCCTTGCCGCCCCGTTCCGTCTCGCCCTCACCAACTCCGGGGTCAGAACCCTTCGCATGATGCCGGGTGAGCGCGCCGAGGTCGTGATCGACTTCGCAGGCCTCACCAACGGATCCCGGTTGGTCGTTACGAACTCGTTTGATGATGACTCACGGGCTCTCCCCCCCTTCGAGCCGCTCAATGTGGTGGGGGGTACATTCCTGCAATTCCGGGTCCAACAGAAGGATCCTTCCCCGGACCCGAGCCGACTGCCGGCCGTGCTCTCGACAAATCTTGTGGTGGCCTCCGAGCTCGCGAAGAAGGCCGTCCGAACCCGGACGATCACCCTCGATCTCGTTGTTGAAACTCCCTTCCCGGGTCTGGTCTTCAGCCGGGATACCAACCTCTTCGCCTCCCTGAACATGCGCCGGTTCATGGATCCGGTCACCGAGACGCCCCGGGCTGGAGACGTCGAGATCTGGGAGTTTGTGAACCTGTCCCCGGAAGCCCATCCGATGCATGTCCACCTGTTGGATTTCTTCATCCTCGACCGCACTCCACTGGGGACCAACCCGCCCGCGGGAGCCTCGAACTACATCACCGACCGTCTCCTGGGCCGACTCAAGCCGCTCTCCACCTATCTTTCCGGAGCCAAGGCCAGGCCTGCCCAGCCCAATGAGATCGGACCGAAGGACGTGGTCCGCTGCGGTCCGCAGGCCGTCACCCGCATCGTGATGCAATGGCCGACACAGCCCCAGTTCAGGGGGCCCTATGTCTATCACTGTCACATCCTCGATCATGAGGACAACGACATGATGCGGCCGATGGAGGTGCTCGATCCCCTTCTGCCCGGCCAGATGGCCATTGCCATCGATGGGCTCACCGGGTCGCCCGAGATCCAGTTCGGGACCTCAGTCGGCCTGCCCTACGTCGTCAGTGAGGGTGAGACCCTCGAGACGCTCGCGCCACGACCCGGCGATGGGTTCAAGGGCACCGGAATGACTCAGTATCTGACGGAAATTCCAACGGCGTCGCCCCGGACGTACTACAAGGTCACCGCCCCCTGATCTGGAACCTCCATGGGGAGGGACCTGTTCAGGCGCGGTCCAGGCGCCCCTGCCAGTCCGCCAACTGCTCGCCAGCCCAGATCTCCGGGATCGACTGACGGCGTCTCACCACCGAGGCCTTGCGTCCCTTCACGAGGATCTCCGGAGGCAGGCTGCGGGAATTGTAGTTCGATCCCATCACGGACCCATAGGCCCCGGCGCTCAGCAGGGCGAGGCAGTCACCCTCGCCCACCTTCGGAAGGGGACGATCCTTGGCGAAGTAGTCCCCGGACTCACAGATGGGGCCGACCACATCCGACGGGATCGTCTTCCCGCCGCTGCGGCCCAGCGGGACGATCTCGTGATAGCTGTCGTAGAAGGCTGGCCGGATGAGGTCGTTCATCGCCGCGTCGACGATGACGAAGTTCTTCTTCCCGGTCTTCTTGATGTATTCGACCCGAGTGATGAGGGCACCGGCGTTGCCGGTCAGGAAACGTCCGGGCTCGAGGAGGATCCGGAGTCCCAGCGACTGGAGCTTCGGCACCAGGGTCGCGGCGTAGGTGGCAGGCGTCAGGATGCGCTTTCCGGTCGGGGTCTTCCACCAGCTCTCCGAGGCGCTGGCCAAGGCGTCCTTGTAGACGATTCCGATCCCGCCCCCGATGCTGAAGAAGTCGAATCCGTACTTCCCGTTCAACCGCGACACCAGCGGCGCGACCTTGTCGACCGCGAGCGCGAAGGGCTTCACCTCGGTGAGTTGCGAGCCGATGTGCATCTGCAGACCGCGAAGTCGGATGTTCGGGAGTCGGGAGGCCCGGGCGTAGACGCCCTCGATCTCCTCGAATGCGATGCCGAACTTGTTCTCGTAGGTGCCCGTCGTGATCTTGGCGT